>DASTMN010000074.1:0-13829 GCA_035714165.1 Rhizomicrobium sp. | reverse complement strand
CCGGAACCATCCCGCCGCGCCGCGTGTTCCCCCTTGCGGAACACCGGATATCGCACATGCGAAAACTTCTGCTGATCGGCCTGGGCCTCTGCGCCGTGGGCGCCATGTGGAAAATCGAGGAAGAGGAAGACGGCGTGGCCGTCGCCATCACGCCTTTCCTGGCGGCGCTGGCCATCGAGGCGGGCATCTTCATGCTGCGCCGTCACCAGGGCGGTCTGCTGGGATACGTCACCAACGCGCGGAGCCATTACTGATGGACCTACTACTGAGAGGTAAGGGCAGGCCCCAGTCGCGCAAGCCCCGGATGGCACCCTATCCCGACGCGCCGCCGGGCCTGGAGCAGGACGGCAAGGGCGACGTCATTCCCCTGTCGCAGCGCACAAAAGACGATCAGGACAAGGCACGGCAGGACAAGGCGCGGAGCGCCCGCGAATAGCGCGTCTGGTTCCCCCCTCCGCCTTCGGCTAAGAAGGCGGAAACAAGATGGGGATGGGGATGCGGCGTTTGATGATTCTGCTGGCGGCCCTGCTGTCGCTGGGCGGCACGGTGGTCTGGGCACAGGGCGCGGACGTCCTGAAAGACTCCGGCGCGCTGGACCGGCTGGTGCAGCAGACCGGCGTCTACAACGCCTCCGCCACCGGCAAGACGCCATCCTTCATCGCCGATCCCAGCTGGCCGCAGCCGCTGCCCAACCACTGGCTGCTGGGGCAGGTGGGCGGCCTGTATGTGGACCGCCACGATCATGTCTGGATCTACAACCGTCCCCGCACCATGACCAACGACGAAAGCGGCCTGGACGGAGCCGTGGCCGGTGGTGCTGTCAGTGGCCTGGGTTTCGCGCGCCCGCGCGGCGCGGTGGCGGACTGCTGCAAGGCCGCGCCGTCGGTGATGGAATTCGATTCCGCCGGCAAGCTGCTGCGCGCCTGGGGCGGCCCCGCCGATCCGGGGTGGCTGGCGCAGAAATGCAGGCCCGAACAGGGCTGCATCTGGCCCAACAGCGAGCACGGCATCTATGTGGACCATAACGACAATATCTATCTGGCGGGCAATGCCGCGCGCGCGCCCGCCAATCCCATCCCCTGGAGCACGCACAACCAGGGCGGTGACGGGTTCATCCTGAAGTTCGACCGCGACGGCAATTTCAAGATGCGGATCGGCGGCACGCCCACGGGGCCGAACAGCAACGACACCAATGGCGGCTGGAACGGCACGCCCCTGATGTACCAGCCCGCCGACATGGTGGTGGACCCCAGGACCAACCGGCTCTATGTCGCCGATGGGTATGGCAACCGCCGCATCCTGATCGTGGATGCCGATACGGGAAAATATATCGGCCATTTCGGCGCCTATGGCTCCAATCCGGTGGATGACGCCGCCGCCCGCGACGCCGGGCCGTGGATGAACGACTACACCAAGGGCAACCGCAAGCCCGCCTTCTTCCGCAATCCGGTGCATTGCGTGAAGATCGCCGATGACGGGAAGATCTACGTCTGTGATCGCGGCAACAACCGCATCCAGGTGTTCGACAGCAAAAGCCCCGAACTGGGCAAGGCATGCAGCAATCCCACCGGCATCGCGGGCAAGTGCGGCTTCGTGACCGAACAGTGGATCAGCGAAAAGACCGATACGGTGCTGCCGGGTACCGCCGTCTCGATGAACTTCTCCGAGGACAAGGCGCAGAGCTGTCTCTATGTCGGTGACAACACCAACATGACGATCTATCTGCTCAACCGCGCCAACCTGCAGGAACTGGGCCGCCTGGGCCGGGCGGGCCGCATGACGGGCGAGTTCCACTGGCTGCACCAGGTCAGCCTGGACAGCAAAGGCAACATCTACACCGCCGAGGTGGACACCGGAAAACGCATCCAGAAATTCCTGCGCTATGGCGCGGCGGGGTGCAGTGGGACGGGGGCGGCGGTCATTGGCGGGGGTACGAAATAACCCGCATAAGGCTTGCAATTGAGAATAAGTCGCAATTATGCTCCGAAGGAATCCAGCCGGAGCAGGCGATGGCCCTTCCCCAGCGGCGCGAGCCGGAAAACCGTTATGAATCCAGTCTTTGCGCCGGGCATCTGCTGGTCTGGACCTGGCGGAAATTCGTCATCGGCCATGCCGATTGCCCCGTCCTGGTGCGGGAATATGTCCGGTTCGCGGGGGGCCGCGCCGACGAGCTGCTGATGGCCTTTGCGGCTTTCCTGCAGGCGCTGGGCGGCGGCAGTCGCCGGACCCTGGCGGTGGGGCATCCCCATTGTTCCGGCCTGACCCCGGACGAAACGCAGATCTTGCAGCTGATCGCGGCGGCGCAGGACGGTGACGCGGCGCTGCTGGCGGCGCATCTGCGCTGGATGGTGAAGGCCGATCATCACATCGCGGCCACGGCGGCGGTGGGCGCATTGGCGGCGCAACTGTCGGATTGCGGTGTGACGCTGCCCGAAGCGCATTACGCGCCGCCGCCCGCCCATGCCCTGTTGGAAGTGGTGCGGCCGAACTAGAGCGCGCTGACGAAGCGCGCCTGGGTCTTGGTGGTCACTTCCTCCAGCGTCACGCCGGGGGCCAGTTCGATCAGCTTAAGGCCGGTCCTGCCGCGCTCCAGCGTGAAGACGCACAGGTCGCTGACGATCATGTCGATGCAGCCCGTGCCGGTCAGCGGCAGGTCGCACTTTTTCAGGATCTTGGATTCGCCCGCCTTGTTGGTGTGTTCCATCACCACGATGACGCGCTTGACGCCCGCCACCAGGTCCATGGCGCCGCCCATGCCCTTCACCATCTTGCCCGGGATCATCCAGTTGGCGATGTCGCCATTCTCCGACACCTCCATCGCGCCCAGCACCGACAGGTCGATATGGCCGCCGCGGATCATGCCGAAGCTGTCGGCGGAGGAGAAATAGCTGGTGCTGGGCAGTTCGGTGATGGTCTGCTTGCCCGCATTGATCAGGTCGGGATCCTCGTCGCCCGCATAGGGGAAGGGGCCCATGCCCAGCATGCCGTTCTCGCTCTGCAGCGTCACATGCATCCCGTCCGGGATGTAATTGGCCACCAGGGTGGGGATGCCGATGCCCAGATTGACATAGAAGCCGTCCTGCAATTCGCGGGCGGCGCGGGCGGCGATTTCTTCGCGGGTCCAGGGCATCTTACTTTTCCTCCGGGCGCGGGCGTGTGGTGACGCGTTCGATATACTTCTTGTAGTCGCGCCCCTGGAAGATGCGCTGCACGAAGATGCCGGGCGTATGGATGCCGTCGGGATCGAGCTGGCCCGGCGCGACCAGCTCCTCCACTTCCGCGATGGTGACCTTGCCCGCGGTGGCGATCATCGGATTGAAGTTGCGCGCCGTCTTGCGATAGACGAGGTTGCCCTCGGTGTCGCCCTTCCAGGCCTTGACGATGGCCAGGTCGCCCTTCAGCCAGCTTTCGCGCACATAGGTCTGGCCCTCGAAATCCTCATGCGGCTTGCCTTCGGCCACCACCGTGCCGACGCCGGTGCGGGTATAGAAGGCGGGAATGCCCGCGCCCCCGGCGCGGATGCGCTCGGCCAGCGTGCCCTGCGGGTTCAGTTCCAGTTCCAGCCTGCCGCTGAGATACAGGTCCTCGAACAGCTTGTTCTCGCCCACATAGGACGAGATCATCTTCTTCACCTGGCCGTTGTTCAGCAGCACCCACAGGCCCTTGCCGTCGGCGCCGCAATTGTTGGAGATGATGGTGAGGTTCTTCACCCCGTCCTGCGCCAGCGCCGCGATCAGGTTTTCGGGATTGCCCGACAGGCCGAAGCCCCCCGCAAGCACGGTCATGCCGTCAAAGGTCAGGCCTTTCAGGGCCGTGGCGGCGTCGGGATAGACTTTGCTGTCGGCCAAGGCGGGCATCCTTATTCGCGGGTTCCGTTAGTTCGCACTGCAACATGGCCGGATGCAAGAGGCAAGGCGGCGTCTTTCAAGTCATTGTTCTTCAATAATTTCCTCCGGTTCCTTGCCGCTGTGGCGCGGGGCCGGTACAACCCCGCCACCATCCCGCGCCACCAGAGTCCGGCCCTTCCATGACCTCGTCCAAATCTCCCAAGGAAAAAGCGGCCCGGCCCAAGGCGCGGCTGCCGCGCGGCTTCCGCGACCGCCCCGCGGGCGAGATCATGGCCGAGCAGAAGATGCTGGCGACCATCCGCGCCGTCTATGAAAGCTATGGTTTCGTGCCGCTGGAGACGCCCGCCTTCGAATATACCGACGCGCTGGGCAAGTTCCTGCCCGACGTGGACCGGCCCAATGCGGGCGTCTTCTCGCTGAAGGATGATGACGAGCAGTGGATGAGCCTGCGCTACGACCTGACCGCGCCGCTGGCGCGCCATGTCGCGGCCAACTTCCAGCATCTCGCCAAGCCCTTCCGCCGCTACCAGACCGGCAGCGTGTGGCGCAATGAAAAGCCCGGCCCCGGCCGCTACCGCGAATTCACCCAGTTCGATGCCGATACCGTGGGCAGCGCCAGCCCCTCGGCCGACGCCGAACTGCTGATGATGCTGTCCGACACGCTGGAGGCGCTGGGGCTGAAGCGCGGCGACTACATCGTCAAGCTGAACAACCGCAAGCTGCTGGACGGCGTGCTGGAAGCCTCCGGCGTGGCGCTGGACGACCGGGAGCGGCGCGGCATCGTGCTGCGCGCCATCGACAAGATCGACCGGCTGGGCGTGGAAGGCGTTTCGGCGCTGCTGGGCGAGGGCCGCAAGGATGAATCCGGCGACTTCACCAAGGGCGCGGGCCTGTCGCCGGAGCAGGCGCACCGCATTCTGGCCTTTGTCGCGCCCGACGCGGAAGACGAGGACGCGCATCTGCGCCAGATCGGCACCCTGGTCGGTGGCAGCGCCATCGGCGCGGCGGGCCTGAACGAGCTGGAGCAGATCGTGCGGCTGTTGCAGGCCTGCGGCTATGGTCCCGACCGCGTCCTGTTCGATACCGGCGTGGTGCGCGGGCTGGATTATTATACCGGCGCGGTGTTCGAGGCGCAGCTCACCTTCCCCGTGAAGAACGAAGACGGCGAAGAGGTGGTGTTCGGCTCCGTCGCGGGCGGCGGGCGCTATGACGATCTGGTGGCGCGCTTCACCGGCCAGTCGGTTCCGGCCACTGGCGTGTCCATCGGCGTGTCGCGCCTGATGAGCGCCCTGTCCTCGCGCGGGCTGGTGCGCGCCGCGCCGCCGCCGCTGGTGGTGGTGACGGTGTTCGACAAGGCCGAGGCCGCCGCCAGCTTCGCCATCGTGCAGGAATTGCGCGCGGCGGGAATCCGCGCCGAGGCCTATGTCGGCAACGGCAAGATGGGCGACCAGTTCAAATATGCCGACAAGCGCGGCGCGGCCATCGCCGTGGTGGAAGGCCCCGACGAACGGGCGCAGGGCCAGGTGACGCTGAAGGACCTGGCGCTGGGCGCGGAGCTGGCCAAGTCGGTCGAAAGCCGGGCCGACTGGGTGGGCAACCGCGAGGCGCAGAAAAGCGTGGCGCGCGCCGGCCTGGCCGATGCGATAAAGGCGATGCTGAAGGGCCGGTCCTGATGGCCGCCTTTCCCTATTACGGCACCGCCGACATCGATGCGCTGAACGCGCAGGCGGTCGCCCTGCTGAAGCTGTTCGGGGCGAAAGGCTATGGCCGCGAGGAGCCGTCGGTGCTGCAACCGGCGGACATCTTCCTGAACCGCTCCGGCGAGGAAATCCGCCGCCGCACCTTTACCCTGACCGATCCCACCGGCCGCGACCTGGCGCTGCGCCCGGACCTGACCATTCCGATCTGCCGCGAGGCGGTGCAAAGCGGGCGCAGCTTTCCGGCGCGCATTTCCTATAACGGCCTTGTCTTCCGCCACCAGCCGGGCGAGCCGCACCGCCCCACCCAGTTCTTCCAGGCGGGCGTGGAATTGCTGGGCATCGAGGACCAGGCGGCGGGCGACACCGAAATCCTGACGCTGGCGATCGAAAGCCTGCGGACCTGCGGGCTGAACGATTTTTCGCTGCGGATCGGCGACCTGGCGCTGTTCGGCGCGCTGGTGGATGCGCTGGACCTGCCGCGCCAGTGGCGCTTCCGCCTCAAGCGGCATTTCTGGCGCGCCGGTTATGTGGAATCGCTGCTCTACTGGCTGGGGCATGGCGAAAGCGCCCGTCTGCCCGGTAGCCGCGCCGAGGTCGAGGCGCTGCTGGACGCGCAGGGCGATGCGCCGCTGGCGGGCCGCAGCCGCGAGGACATCATCGCCCGCACGCTGGACCGCGCCGCCGAGGCCAAAAGCCTGAAGCTGGACCCTGTGGTGGCCGATGCGGTGGCCAGGCTGCTGGATATTTCCGGCCCTGCCGACCGGGCGATGGCGGAAGTGCGCGGCCTGCTCAAGACGGCGAACATCAATCTCGATCCGCAACTGGCGGCGATGGATGCGCGGCTGGCGACGCTGGCGGCGCTGGGCGTGGATCCGGCGCGGGTGCAGTTCACCGCCCATTTCGGCCGCAACATGGAATATTACACGGGCTTCGTCTTCGAGATGTGGGCGCGGGACAAGGAAGGCCCGGTGCAGATCGCGGGCGGCGGCCGCTATGACACGCTGCTGGAAACGCTGGGCGCGAAAAGCCCCGTATCAGCCATCGGCTGCGCCATCCGCACCGAGCGGCTGCTGGCCGTGAAGGGGGCCTGATGCTGACGCTCGCCATTCCCTCCAAGGGCCGCCTGAAAGAGAAGTGCGACGAGATGTTCGCCGCGGCCGGGCTGGAAATCCGCCAGACCAACGCGCGCGGCTATCGCGCCGCCTTTTCCGGCATGGCCGATATCGAGATCATGCTGCTGTCGGCCAGCGAGATCGCCTCCTCGCTGCTGGCGGGCGACATTCACCTGGGCGTGACCGGCGAGGACCTGCTGCGCGAGGAAGCGCCGGAACTGGCGGGCCGCATGCATCTGGTCAAGCCGCTGGGCTTCGGTTTCGCCGATGTGGTGGTGGCGGTGTCGGATGCCTGGATCGACGTTTCCACCATGGCGGACCTGGACGATGTCTGCGCCGGCTATGCCCATCGCAACCGCCGCCGCCTGCGGGTGGCGACCAAGTATGCCCAGTTGACGCGACAGTTCTTCGCCCAGAACCGCATTGCCGATTATCGCATCGTGCCCAGCGCGGGCGCGACCGAAGGTGCGCCCGCGGCGGGACTGGCGGAAGTGATCGTGGACATCACCACCAGCGGCGCGACCCTGCGCGGCAATCATCTCAAGGTGCTGGAGGATGGCGTGATCCTCAAAAGCCAGGCGCAGCTTGCCGCCTCGCTGACCGCCGACTGGGACGAGGGGGCGCGTGCCGCCTGCGCGCGGCTGCTGGACAGGCTGGGCGCGGATTATCCCGCGCTGGCGGCGCAGTTCGCGCCCGCCTGAAGCAGCATTAACCGTGTTTTCCGCGGCATGGGGCCGATACGGCCCATAACCTCGCTTTAAGCCCGGCATGTCAGTCTTTCCCGCAAACGCGGCAGAACGCATGCGGGGGTGGGGATGACGGATACCAGGAACGGCAACGACCGGCGCGCGGAAGGGCGGACCTCTGTTCGCCTGAACGGCACACTGTTTCATCCGGTCACGGGCAAACAGATAAACTGCATCGTCACCGATCTTTCCAGCGGCGGCGCGGGGCTATGGTGCGAGCAGCCCTTGCCCGCGGGCACGGCCCTGACAGTCTATATCGACGGTTTCGGCCGCTTTGATGGTGTGTCCAGCCGCGACATGCTGGGCCATACCGGCATCGCCTTCGCCGATCCCCGGCAATGCGCGGGCCTGAAGGAAAGCCTGATCGCCTATGTACGCGACGGGATGAAAGCGGTGACGCGGCTGCGCCGTACCGATCGCGGCGCGCCGGATGCCGCCATCGGCCATTTCCGCCGCGCAAACGGCGAAGCGGTGCCCTGCGACGTGCTGGATGTATCGCTGCGCGGCGCCAGCCTGCGGACACGCCAGCGCCCGCCGGTGGGCGAGGTCGTGCATCTGGCCGGCACGCGCGGCTGGGTGGTGCGCCACAGTGCGGCGGGCGTCGGCGTCCAGTTTCTGGAAAACCGCGTCTGACGGTTCAGGGCAACCGCGCCGTGGTGCGGATGTCGGGATCGGCGATATGCTCTTTCTTCCAGCGCATCGCGGTTTCGATCCGGGTGCGGCCCGACGGATGGTCGAAGAAGACCAGTTCTTCCCAGTGGCCCGGCTCCAGCTTGCGATAGGCCGACAGTTTCAGCATCACCGTGGCGAAGGCGTCGGGCTTGCGCACCGCGTTCAGCCCGAACAGGTCGGCCTGGTGCTCGGTGGTGCGCGAGATGGAATTGAGCGCGGGTGTCGCCAGGAACAGGAAAAGGCTGTACAGCGCCGCCATCAGCGGCAGTCCCGCCACATCGCTGACCTTGCGCACCTGCCATTGCCCGCCGAACAGGTCGCAGGCCGCCAGATAGCCCAGATGCACGAAGCCGAAGCCGATAATGGTCATCAACCCGGTCAGCAGAAGCAGCCGCGTGGTATGGCCCATCGCATAATGGCCGATCTCGTGGCCCATCACCGCCAGCACTTCGTCGGGTGTGCCCTGTTCCAGCAGGTTGTCGTTCAGCGCGATGCGGGTGGTCCCCAGAAAGCCGGAGACATTGGCCGAGATGCGGCTGGACTGGCGCGAGGCGTCCATCAGCCAGACATTGTCCGCCGGTACGTCATTGGCGCGGGCCAGGGTCAGGATCTGCGCCTTGAGCGGACTGTCGGGCAGGGGCGTATAGCTGTTGAACAGCGGCGCGATGAAGATGGGGAAGACCACCACCGCCAGCACCTGGAAGGCGATGGCGAAGCCGGCCGCCCACAGCCACCAGCTTTCCCGCGCCGTGCGGATGACGATGTAGAGCAGGGGCAGCAGGATGATGCTGGCCGCCAGGGTCAGCGCGAACTGGATGCCGAAATCGCCCAGCCATTGCAGGACGCTCTGGTTGGACAGGCCATAGGCATGTTCGCGGAAGAAGCCTTCATACAGCGCCAGCGGCAGGCCGGCCGCCGTCACCAGCACGACATAGACGCCCGCATAGAGCATCACCTGCGCGCTGCGGCTGTGGGTGCGCTCCGCCGCCCAGTCGCGGATGCCGGTGGACAGCCCGGTCCATAGCAGCAGGCCCGCCACCGCCAGCGCATACAGCACGTCCACGAGCTGGAGCCAGTAGCCGCGCTCGTAATAGGCGTCGGATTTCGCGCGGGCCTCGCCGCTGACCTGGGCCAGATAGCGGGCGGTGGCGGCCTGTGCGTCGAAGTCCGGCACTTCGTTCAGCACCGGCAGGCTGCCGACCTGGATATCGGCGGTGGGCGCGGCGCGGGGCGGCAGTTCCACCGTCTGCACCATCGGTGCGGCGGTTGACGGCGGGCTGGGCGGCACGGCGGGCTGCGCGGCAACGGGCTGCGCAAAACAAAAAAGCCCAAAACAGAAAAAGAAGAGCCGCACGGCTCCCGCGATCCGTCCCGTCCGCATGGCGTTCCCCGAAGTTGCGGGAGCCTAACAGGATTTCATGGCTTCCCAACCCTTTAATGCTGCTATGCTGCGTGTCATGCGCGTCACATTGTTGCCTGCAAGACCCGTTTCCCTCGCGCTGATGCTGACGCTGCTTGCGCCCTGCGTCGTTGCCGCGCCCGCAAAGCCCGGCAACGCGCCGGACGCCACGCGCTACCGCAATTGCTTGAACATGAGCGGCCTCAATCCGTCCGCCGCGCTGGGCGATGCCGAGGGCTGGATCAAATCCGGCGGCGGCATTCCGGCCGAGCATTGCGCGGCGCTGTCGCTGGTGGGCCTGAAACGCTATGGCGAAGCGGGGACGCGGCTGGGGCGGCTGGCGGCGGCCAGGGACGTTCCCGGCACGGCCTTTCGCGTCGAACTGTTTTCCCAGGCGGGCAATGCCTGGCTGCTGGCGGGCGATGGCGGCCGGGCGGCGCAGAGCTTCACCTCGGCGGTGGCGCTGTCGCCGGGCGATGCCGACCTGTTCGCCGACCTGGCCCGCGCCCATGCCATGCGCCGCAACTGGACCGAGACGGTGGCCAGCCTCAATGCGGCGCTGAACCTGCAACCGCGCCGCGCCGACCTGCTGGTGCTGCGGGCCAGCGCCCGGCGCGCCCTCAAGCGGTATGCCGACGCCCATGCCGATGTGACGGCGGCGCTGAAGCTCAAGCCCGGCGATGGCGGGGCGCTGCTGGAACGCGGCCTGCTGCGAAAGCAGCTGGGCGACCTGAACGGCGCGCGGCGCGATTTTACGGCGGCGGCGAAAGCCGAGCCGGGTGGCGCGGTGGGCGGCGCGGCGCGCGATCAGCTCGACAGCCTGGACTGAACTTTGACTGAGCCTGGACTAAGTCTGGGCGGCGTCAGAAATCCAGTTCGGCATAATGGGCCACCGGCGGCTGGCCCGGCACGCGGTCGCCCAGGATCGAGCGGAAGGACGGCCGCGACTTGATCCGCACATACCATTCGCTGGCCGCCGGATGGCTGGACCAGGGCACTTCGCCGAAATAATCCAGCGCCGACATGTGCGCCGCCACCGCCAGGTCGCCCAGCGTGCAGTCGCGGCAGGACAGGTTGCCGTTCTGCTCGGCGGCGCGGCTGATGGCGCTCAGGGCCAGTTTCAGTTCCTCGCGTCCGGCGCGGATATTGTTCATGTCGGGGGTGCGGCTGAAGGCGGCGCCGGTGAAACGCTGCCCGGCCTTTTCATAGACGATGCGCTGGGTGACCTGTTCGTGGAACGGCCCCATCGCCCAGTCCAGCCAGCGCAGCGAGGCGCGGCGGGCGGCCCCGTCCTCCGGCACCAGCGGGCGGTCGGGATAGTTGGCTTCCAGGTGATCCAGGATGGCCCAGACCCCTTCGGCGCGGGTTCCGTCCATGTCGATGAAGACCGGCATGGGGTTGCGGGCATCCTCGGCGGTGACCGGATCGCAGGCGACCCGTTTTTCCCCCACGATCAGGCGGGCCAGGCGGCAGGAGGGCGACAGCATCAGGTGAATCAGGCGGCGCATGGCAGCCTTCTAGATCAGGCGCTTTCGCAACGCAAAAGGCCGTCACTTCACGCAGGCATTCAGCCCGTCGCGGGCCACCATGTTGCTGCGGCCTTGCAGGTTGGCGGCGCGGCGGGCGACATAACGGCCGGGCCGGGCGGCCTTCCAGCGGTGGGGATTGGGCAGGATGGCGGCCAGCCGCGCCGCCTCGGCGCCGGTCAGGTCGGCGGCATCCGTCCCGAAATAGGCCCGCGCCGCCGCCTGTGCCCCGAAGATGCCGTCGCCCCAGTCCACCAGGTTCAGATAGGCGGTCAGGATGCGCTGCTTGGGCCAGAGGAACTCGATCAGCACGGTGAGATAGGTTTCCAGCCCCTTGCGGACCCAGCTTCGCATGGGCACCAGGAACAGGGTGCGGGCGGTCTGCTGGGAGATGGTGCTGGCCCCGCGCAGCCGCTTGCCGGGGTTGCGCTTATGGTCCTTCATCGCCTTTTCGATGGCGGCCCAGTCGAAGCCGTTATGGCGGCAGAAGTTCTGGTCCTCGGCGGCGATCACCGCCCGTTCCAGCCGGGGCGAGGTGTCGCCGACCCATTGGTAGCTGACGCCCTTGCCCGTCACCAGGCTGCGGACCATGTCGGGCGTGCCGGGAATGGGCAGGAAACGGAAGACCAGCAGCAGCAGGATGGGGGCCGGGACCAGCAGCGTGAAGACGATCAGCAGGCTGCGCCACAGCCAGCCGCGCCCGCGCCACAGTTTGCCGATTCTTCCCCCCGCCATGCCGCCAGCATAGCAAAAGCCCCGCCATCCGCCGATGGCGTCCCGCAAAGGGCAATGTTAGGTCTTGCGGATGAATCACATCCTGCAAGCGATCCTTCTGGGCATCATCGAGGGCCTGACGGAATTCCTGCCCATCTCCTCGACCGCGCACCTGCTGATCGCCGAGGACCTGCTGGGATTCCATGCCCCCGGCGAGGTCTTTCCGGTGGTGATCCAGCTTGGCGCCATCCTGGCGGTGGTGGCGGTTTACTGGCGCAAGTTCTGGGATGTTCTGGTGACGCTGCCCAGCTCGCGGGATTCCCGCCATTTCGTGCTGACGGTGCTGATCGCCTTCCTGCCTTCGGTGGTGGCGGGGCTTCTGCTGCACGGGTTCATCAAGAAGGTCTTGTTCTCGCCCGAGGTCGCGCCCCTGGTGATCGCCACCTCGCTGCTGCTGGGCGGCATCCTGATCCTGGTGCTGGAACGGGTTCGCCCGGCGGTGCCGCGTTTCAGTGACGGCGACCGGCTGCCCTATGCCAAGGCCTTCCAGATCGGGCTGTGCCAGGTGCTGGCGATCTTTCCCGGCGTGTCGCGCTCCGGCGCGACCATCCTGGGCGGTGAGATGCTGGGCGTATCGCGCCCGGCGGCGGCGCTGTTCACATTCTATCTGGCGGTGCCCACCATGCTGGGCGCGACGGTGCTGGACATCTACAAGAACCGTGACGCGCTGGTCGGCGCGGCCTGGACCGATATCGGGATCGGCTTTGTCACCGCGTTTCTGGTGGCGCTGGTGGTGGTGAAAGGCTTTATCGGCTTTATCAGCCGCTATGGCCTCACGCCCTTCGGCTGGTACCGGATCATCGCCGGGCTTGGCCTGTTCGCCTGGCTGGCCCTGGCCTAGACGTCAGGCGCCGGTACGGGAGACCTGCTCGGCATATTCGCCTTTCGCCCGGTAGCGCCACAGGTAGGACGGCACCACCGCCTCCACCGACGTCGGCACGATGCCCAGGTCCGACAGCCGCGCGGCGGTGGGCGACACCACATTGTCGCTCTTGAGCAGGCGCACCTGGTCCATGGTCAGGACCGGCCTGGGCAGCAGGCCCAGGAAAGCGGCCTGTATCGTGGCGAGGCTGAAGGGCAGGGGCAGCAGAAGCCGGCGGCGGCCGGTTTCGCGCAGGATCAGCTGCAGCAGTTCCTTGAAGGAATAGGTGCCCGGCCCGCCCAGCTCATAGGTGCGGCCGCGCGCGGCGTCCGAGGTCAGGGCGGTGACGATGGCGCGGGCGACATCGCCCACGAAGACCGGCTGAAAGCGGGTATGGCCGCCGCCGATCAGCGGCAGCACGGGCAGGAAACGCGCCAGCCCGGCGAACTTGTTGAAGAAGCCGTCTTCCGGCCCGAACACGATGGAGGGCCGCAGGATCACGGCGTCGGGAAACGCCTCGCGCACGGCCTTTTCGCCTTCCGCCTTGGTGACGGCATAGTCGGAGGCCGATTCCAGGTCCGCGCCGATGGCCGAGACATGGACCAGCGCGGTCACACCCGCCGCCGCGGCAGCCGCGGCGATATTGGCCGCGCCGTTGGCCTGGACGTCGTCGAAGGTCTGGTGGCCGCCCTCGAACAGGATACCGCACAGGTTGACCACCGCGTCGGAGCCGTTCAGCGCCTGGGCCACGGCATCGGCATCGGTGATGTCGCATTTGACGAAATCGATCTGGCCCACCGCACCCAGCGGGCGCAGGAAGAAGCCGCGGCCGGGATGGCGCGTCGCCACCTTGATGCGCCAGCCGGCCTTGGCCAGCGCGCGCACCGTGTGGCGGCCCAGAAAGCCCGAGCCGCCGAAAACCGTGACCAGCCTGGAATTCATGGGCAAAACCTCGCTTCGGACCCCGCTGGTTTAGCCAAAAGCGGGGCCGGAGGAAATGGCCCAGGCGGCCGCGCCGGAGGCGGATTTTTGCCCGGAAAACAGGTGATTGACTTGGGGGCTGGCGGCCCCTAAACATCGCGCCCCTACCGGTTGGCCTTCGGGCCAGCCCCGTGCCCAGATGGCGGAATTGGTAGACGCACTAGTTTCAGGTACTAGCGCTGCAAGGCGTGGAGGTTCGAGTCCTCTTC
>DASTMN010000073.1:0-2147 GCA_035714165.1 Rhizomicrobium sp. | reverse complement strand
CGCCAGACCGGCTCCAGCGCGGTGGGCCGCACCCGGCGTTCGTTCACCAGCCCGTCAAAGGCTTTCAGATGCGCCTGTTCCTGTGCCGCCATGTGTTCGATGGTCGCTACGGCGCGGGCGCTGCCCGGACGGCGGCGCAGCACGGCAAGCTGGCCTTCATAGATGCGGACCGCGCCATATTCGCCGGCATGATCCACGCGGATCATCGCGTCCACATCGGTGGTGGAGCCGGGGGCGGCGGGCCTGGATTTGCGGGGCATCAGGACTTCTTCACCAGCAGGATAGCGCCGAGCGCGGCCGCGCCCAGCGAGATCAGCGCATTATAGGCCGCCAGCGACAGGCCGAACAGCGACCAGGTGACGGCGTTGCAGCTTATTTCGGGCACCATGTCGCTGCCCAGCACGAAGCGCTGCCCGGTGCAGGCGCTGGGGCCGGGCAGGAAACCCAGCTGCATGCCCCATTGATAGGCGCCGATCAGGCCCGACACCGCCACCAGCGCGAGTGCGGCGATGGCGAGGCCGCGCGCGCCTTTGACCTGCGACAACAGGCCCGCCAGCACCAGCGCGGTAACGGCGATGTAAACCATCATGGCCCAGGGCTTCGCCGCCGCCAGCCCCAGCGCGGTGACGATCACGATGACGCCCGCCACCAGCAGGCGCGCATCTTTTTTCCAGAAGCTGGTCCCGATAAGGCCGATCAACGCGGCGGCGATATGCGGCCAGCGCTGCCAGTGACACATCTCGCAGGGCGGCAGGCCGCCCCAATACTGGAACCCCAGCGCGCCCAGCAGCAGCGCCAGCGCCACCGCGCCCATCAGTCTTGCAACCAGCACTTCACGGATCATGACGGAGAAATATCTTCCTGCGCGCGCGCGAACCGGGATACCATTAGCACAACATCCGCCATGAGACATCCCGTGTTGTTCAAGCCCCGCCGCGAACTGCTCAAGATCGACGGCCGCCTGCTGGAGGTGCGCGTGCGCCTCAATCCCCGGGCGCGGCGCATGATCGTCAAGGTCAACCCCGCCACCGGCGAAATCAGCGTCACCGCGCCGTCCCGCCGGGGCCTGGCGCATGCGCTGGATTTCGCGCGCGGCGAACAGGCATGGATCGCGGGCCAGCTTGCCAAGGCGCCGGGGCCGGTGGCGCTGACGCCCGGCACGGTGATCCCCTTCCGGGGCGAGAATCATGAAATCCGCGTTACCGCAAAAGGGCCGTCGCCGGTCTGGCGCGCGGATGGGGTGATCTGGCTGCGGGCCGCCGCTGCGCATGGCCCGCGCCGGGTGCTGGATTTCCTCAAGCGCGAGGCGAGAAAACAGTTCGAGGCGCGCAGCCTGCATCATGCCGCGCGGCTGGGCGTCAGCCCGTCCCGCATCACGGTGCGCGATACCGCCAGCCGCTGGGGATCGTGTTCCTCCACCCGCTCGCTGTCCTTTTCCTGGCGGCTGATTCTCGCGCCCGATTTCGTGCTGGATTATGTCGTGGCGCATGAAGTGGCGCACCTGCGCGAGATGAACCACAGCCCGCGCTTCTGGGCGCATGTCCGCAGCCTGTGCGCCGATATCGAAACGCCACAGGACTGGCTGAAGGCGCATGGGCGGCAGCTGCAACGCTACGGTCTGCCCGGTTGATGGGGCTTGGCTGAGGATATCTCCCCCTTCGCGTGCGAAGCACGCAGGAAGGGGGGAGATGTCGCAACGCTGTGTCGGCGGAGCCGACCGAGTTGCGACAGAGGGGTTCAGGAAACGCAGACCGCTCCCCCTTTCGCGGCAAAGCCGTGTGAAAGGGGGGTGTGGCAACGATGGGTCGGCGGAGCCGACCGAGTTGCGACAGAGGGGCTTCAAAAGAAGTTATGTCCCCCCGAACAGCCCGTTCAGCAGCTTCTGCAAGGTGTCGGCCTTGTCGTCCGGTTTCTGGGCGGTGACGATCTCCGGTGCATCTTCCACCGGCGTGTCCTGCGCTTCGGCCACCAGCGTGGCACCGGTCAGGGGGCGCACCGGCAGCCCCGTTTCGGCCTCGGTCATGAAGGCATGGAAGATGCGCGCCGGAAGCCCGCCGCCGGTGGCCTTGATCATGGGGCTGTTGTCGTCATTGCCGATCCACACACCGCAAACCAGATCGGCGGTGAAGCCCACAAACCAGGCGTCG
>DASTMN010000072.1:0-14545 GCA_035714165.1 Rhizomicrobium sp. | reverse complement strand
CGGGTGCGCGGATGCATCCTGGCCTGCGCCGGCATCCGCCCGCCCTTGAGCAGGTTGCAGGGGCTGCAGGCGGTGACGATGTTTTCCCAGGTGGTGCGGCCGCCCTTGCTGCGCGGAATGATGTGATCGAAGGTCAGGTCGTTGGGATCGCCGCAATACTGGCATTCGAATTCGTCGCGCAGAAAGACGTTGAAGCGGGTGAAGGCGGGGCGGCGCGCGGGCCGGATATAGGTCTTGAGCGAGACGACCGAGGGCAGCTTCATCTCGAAGCGGGCGGACCGCACCACCCGGTCATATTCCTCCAGGATCGTCACCCGCTCCAGGAACACCGCCTTGATGGTGTCCTGCCACGACCAGAGCGACAGCGGATAATAACTCAGCGGGCGGTGGTCGGCATTCAGCACCAGCGCCGGACAGTTGCTGGCGGAAGCCCGTGCGGGGGCGATCGGGGCTAGCACGGAAGAAATCCTGTGAAGGCGCTTCTCCTTTGCAGGCTGAGTTTAGAAGCGGATTCCCGTCCGCCTCAAGAGGCTAGCTGATTCGTCATGACGGTTTGTAGACGCTGCGGACCGGGCCGGCGCTTTTCAACAGCCCGTCAAAGGCCTGGCCCAGGAACCGGCCCGCCATCGTCAGGCCGTCCGGGTCGATGCCGTGACCCATGCCCGGGGCCAGGTGCCATTGCACCGCTGCCCCCGCCGCGCCCAGCTGGCCCGCCGCCAGAAACATGGCCTGGGGCGGGATCACGGAATCGCTGTCGCCATGCGTCAGCAGGATGGGCGGCCAGTCCCCGTCCGCCAGCGCGGGCGGCGCGCCCGGCAGCAGGCCGGAAAAGCCCACGATCGCGGCGGGCCGCACCTTGCGGCGCAGCCCCACATGCAGCGACAGCATCGCGCCCTGCGAAAAGCCCGCCAGCGCCAGCCGCTCCGGCCCCAGGCCCAGCCGCGCCAGTTCGGCATCAAGGAAGGCGTCCAGCACCGGGGCTGCCGCCTCCACGCCCCGCGCCATCTCGTGCGGATCGATGCGCGAAATGGGAAACCACTGATAGCCGGGGCCGCCGGGAATCCGCGTGGGCGCATTGGGCGCGGCAAAGGCCACGCCCGGCAGCGCGTCCTGCCAGTGCGACGCCAGGTCGATCAGGTCGTTGCCATCGGCGCCATAGCCATGCACCAGCACCACCAGATGCGTGGCGGTGCCGCGGGCGGCGGGTTTGGTGGGTCCGGTGAGTGTCATGCCTGTCAGGATGCGGTAAAGGTTGCGCCGATGATTGTTACCCGTTTCGCCCCCAGCCCGACAGGCCTGCTGCATCTGGGCCATGCCCTGGCCGCCATCATCGCGGCGGAAAGCGGCGACGATTTCCTGCTGCGGATCGAGGATATCGACAAGGGCCGCAGCCGCGCGCATTTCATCGAGGCGATCTTCTACGACCTCAAATGGCTGGGCCTGTCCTGGGACGAACCCACCCTGCGCCAGTCCACCCGCATGCAGGCCTATGCCGAGGCGCTGAGCGTGCTCCGGGCGCATGACCTGCTCTATCCCTGTTTCTGCACCCGGGCCGAAATCGCCGCCGAGATCGCCCGCGCCGGCGAGGCGCAGCATGGTCCTGACGGGCCGCTCTATCCCGGCACCTGCAAGGCGATTCCCGCCGCAACCGCGCTGGCGCGGATGGAAGCGGGCGAAAATTACGCGTTGCGGCTGGATGTGGGCAGGGCCACGGCGCGGACCGGCCCCCTCACCTTCCGTGAGCATGGCCATGCCCATCCGGTGGACCCGCTCCGCTTCGGCGACATCGTGATCGCCCGCAAGGACATGCCGACCTCCTACCACCTGGCGGTGGTGGTGGATGACGCCTATCAGCGGGTCACGCTGGTGACGCGCGGCGAGGATCTGCTGCCCGCCACCCATATCCAGCGTCTGCTGCAGGCGCTGCTGAAACTGCCGGAACCGGACTATGCCCACCACCCGCTGGTGCTGGACGAACAGGGGCGCAAATTCTCCAAGCGCGACGGCGCGGTGACCCTGCAAAGCCTGCGCGAGGCGGGACTGACGCCATCGGACATCCGGGCCAGGATTGGAGTCTAATTTTAACCCCCTCCGGCCTTCGCAACTTTGCCGTGGTGCTCGGCTAACGCCTGCGCGCCACGGCGTTGCTACGGCCACCTCCCCCTTTGGATGCGCTGCGCGCATAAGGGGGAGGCGGACCTGTGCTGCTTTGAATTGTCATTGCCGCGAAAGCGGGGAATCCAACTTTCTTCAGGCCATGCGCCATACGCCAAACCGTGCTATAGCCGGTCCATGTCCGACGCCCTCGACCGCCTGTTCGCCACCATCGCCGCCCGCAAGGACGCCGACCCGGCCTCGTCCTACACCGCCAAGCTGCTGTCGCGGGGCGTGGAGACCTGCGCGAAAAAGTTCGGCGAGGAAGCGGTGGAAACCGTGATCGCCGCCATCGGGCAAGACAAGACCGAGTTGGCCAAGGAGTCGGCCGATGTTCTCTATCACCTGTCGGTGCTGTGGGCGGCGGCGGGGATCACACCCGACGATGTGTATGCCGTGCTGAAAAGCCGCGAGGGCCAGTCGGGTCTGGAAGAAAAAGCCAGCCGCAAGAGCTAGGCTTTATTTTCTTCTTCCTCGGCCAGAGACTTGACCAGGTCCAGCACCCGCTTGCGGACCTTGGCGTCCTTGATCTTCATGAAGGCCAGCGACAGCTGAAGGCCCTCGCCCGAAGACACGAACTCCATCACCGGCGGCGCGCCTTCCGGCTCGCTCATGCCGGGCTGGCTGGCGGTGCCCACACCCTCATAGAAGAAATCCACCGGCACGTTCAGGATGCGCGACACCTCGAACAGGCGGCCCGCGCCGATGCGGTTGACGCCCTTTTCGTACTTCTGGACCTGCTGGAAGGTCAGGCCCAGCAGATCGCCCAGCCGTTCCTGACTCATGCCGATCAGCATGCGCCGGATGCGCACGCGATTGCCGACCTGAACATCAATGGGATTGGCCTGCTTCTTGGGCAAATTCAGGACTCTGATGATTTGTCGGCGGGGAACTTAGCCTCATACTCGGGCGAACTGAAACAAATTATTCGCAGTCTCAACGCGACCGGCGGCCCAACGCGAATGCAGCAAGCGCGCCGGTAACCAACAGGCCCAGAAAGATCAGGTCGCCGAACCGCGCATAAAGCGGACGGGACAGCGCCACAGGCAGGCGCGCATCCACCACGCCCATCGCATTAAGATTAAGGGTGGCCCGGATTCTGCCCACAGGATCGATCATCGCGCTGATGCCGGTATTGGCGGCGCGGGCGATGGGCAGGCCTTCCTCGATGGCGCGCACGCGCGCGATCAGCAGGTGCTGGCGCGGCCCGGCCCAGGGACCGAACCAGGAATCGTCGGTGATGTTGACGAACCAGCCGGGACGCGGATCGCGCGGATCGGTCACCGCATGGGGGAAGATCACCTCATAGCAGATCAGCGGCGCGACATCGGGCGCGCCTGCAACCGCAAGCACATGCGGGCGGTCGCCGGCGGAAAAGCCCGATGCGCCCGACACCATCTGGGTGATGCCCAGGCGGCCCAACAGCCCCGCCAGCGGCACATATTCGCCGAACGGTACCAAATGGAACTTGTCATAGACGGCGGGCAGACCGCCGCCAGGGCTGAACAGATAGAGGCTGTTATAGTAACGTGCCCCATCCGCATCCCGCGCGATGCGGTCCGAGCCGGTCATCAGGGTCTGGCCGCGCATGGTGAACAGCGTGATCTGGTCCAGCGCCCCTGCCGATTGCGCCAGGGGAAATCCGGTGGCGGCTTCCGGCCAAACGATATGAGTAACTGCGCCCGCGGGCCCGTCCGGGCGCAGCGACAGGTCCATCAGCCGGCTCCAGTTGCGCGGGATCAGGGTGCGGACATATTTCTCTGCCTGCGGAATATTGGGTTGTACCAGCCGCACCACCACACCCGGCACATCGGCCACGGGTGTAGCTGCGATGCGATACACGCCAAAGCCGCACAGTCCCGCGAACAGCAGCGCCAGCGTGGCAGGCATCTTCCATCGCCCGGCGCACAGCTCGGCCAGCGACGCGCCCAGCAGCAGCGTGAGGAAGGACAGGCCATACGCGCCCATCAGGCTGGCCGATTGCAGCAGCGCGGGCGCCGCGCCCCAGCCATAGGCCGTCAGGTTCCAGGGAAAGCCCGTCAGCACATGGCCGCGCAGCCATTCGGCCGCCGCCAGCATCACCGCGAAGACAAAAATCCGCGCCGGGCCGTCCTGCCAGAAATAGACCGCCAGGGCGCAGCCCAGCGCCCCGAACAGGGCAAGGCCCGCAGGCAGCGCCACCACGCCCAGCGGCATCAGCCACAGATAGGCGTCCGGGTCGATCAGGAAGGCAAAGCCGATCCAGTGCAGGCCGACCAGAAACTGGCCGAAGGCATAGGCCCAGCCCAGAGCGGCGGCGCGGCGCACCGGGCGCGGCCCGGCATCGGCGCCGTCCAGCAGCAACAGCAGCAGGGCAGTGCCCAGCAGCAGGGCCGGAAAGAAGCCCAGCGGCGCGAAGGCGGTGGCGGACAGCGCGCCCGCCGCAAAAGCGGCCAGCAGGCCGCGCCAACCCGTGAGCCCATGCACGGCATCGCCCAGGCGCAGCAGCGCGGTCATTCGGGCGGCGTCACGGCGCGCGGCAGCTTGATGCGCAGCTTGCGGATGCGGCGCGGATCGGCGTCCAGCACCTGGAACTCATAACCGGCGGGGTGGGCCACGATCTCGCCGCGCTGGGGCACCCGGCCCAGCAGCGACACCACCAGCCCGCCCAGACTGTCTATGTCCTCCTCGCCCTCCACCGCCAGGTCGTGGCCGGTCTGGGACTGGAAATCCTCCAGCTCGGTGCGGGCATCGGCGACATAGCTGTCGCCGTCGGCCTTTACCTCGGCGGCGGCCTCGTCATGCTCGTCGTCAATGTCGCCCACAATCTCCTCGATGATGTCCTCGATCGAGACCAGCCCATCGGTGCCGCCATACTCGTCGATCACCAGCGCCAGATGCGTCTGGCCCGCCTGCATCTTGAGCAGCAGGTCCAGCGCCCGCATCGAAGGCGGCGCGAACAGGATGGGGCGGCGCAGGGCGGTGATGCGGGCGCGCGGCGACAGGCAATAGACGCCGCCCACCTCCGCTTCCAGCAGGCCCAGAATATCCTTCACATGGATCAGGCCGGTGGGATCGTCCAGCGATTCCCTGTAGGTCGGCAGGCGCGAATGCTGCGCCTCGCGAAAAACCTTGAGCAGGTCCGGCAGGCTCATCGTCTCGTCCACCGCGATGATGTCGGCGCGCGGCACCATCACATCGCGTACCTTCAGCTCGCCGAAATTGAGCAAGTTGCCCAGCAGCACCCGCTCCTGTGCCGACAGGGACGGAGACTCGCGCTCGCTTTCCTCCAGCACCTCTTCCAGGCTTTCGCGCATCGCGGCGCTGGAAGCGTCCTCGCCGCGCAGCGCCTGGATCAGGCGTTTCCACAGGCTGGGGCCGTGATTTTGCGCGTGACTTGAATCATCGCTCATGGCGCGGGCGCCGCATAGGGATCGGCGATGCCCAGCCGCTTGAGGATCTTCACTTCCAGCCCCTCCATCACCTTGGCGTCCCTGGGCCGTTCATGGTCGTGCCCGCCCAGATGCAGCACGCCATGCACCGTCAGATGCACGGCATGGTCGGCGAAACGCTTGCCCGACGCTTTCGCTTCAGACGCCGTCACGCCGTGGGCGATGGCGATGTCGCCGTGATAACCCTCGGCATCCGACGGAAAGGACAGCACGTTGGTCGGCTTGTCCTTGCCGCGGAAATCATGGTTCAGGGCGTGCAGCCGCGCGTCATCGGCCAGCAGGATGGTGATGCCGCCGCGCAGCCGGGCGCTGCGGGCCGCCGCCGCCGCCGCCTCCTTCAGGCGCTTTTGCAGGCCGCGATGCGATCGCCAGGCCCCGTCCTCGACCACCAGCGTGATCCCGCTCATGATTTTCCGTGCCTGTTATAGGCCGCCACGATCCGCGCGACGAGGGGATGGCGCACCACGTCCTTTTCGGCGAACCGCGCCACGCCCACGCCCTCCACGCCGTCCAGAAAGGACAGGGCCTCGTTCAGGCCTTCCGCCTTGCCGCCGGGCAAGTCGCTCTGCGACGGATCGCCCGTCACCACCATCTGGCTGTCCTCGCCCAGACGGGTCAGGGCCATCTTCATCTGGGCGGGCGTGGTGTTCTGCGCCTCGTCCAGGATCACGAAGGCGCGGCTGAGGGTGCGCCCGCGCATGAAGGCCAGCGGCGCGACCTCGATCACGCCCTGCTCCATCAGCCGCCCCGCCGCATCGCCCAGCACATCGAACAGCGCGTCGTAGAGCGGCCGCAGATAGGGATCGATCTTCTCTTTCAGGTCGCCCGGCAAAAAGCCCAGCCGCTCGCCCGCTTCCAGCGCGGGCCGCGACAGGATCAGCCGCTCGACACGTTTTTCATGCAGCATGTGCGCGGCAAAGGCCGCCGCCAGATAGGTCTTGCCGGTGCCCGCCGGGCCGATGCCGAACACCAGCGGATGGGCGCGCATCATTTCCAGATAGGCGGCCTGGGCGGGCGAACGGGGCCGCACCGCGCGGCTGGACGCGGTCTTGATCGCGCCCGGCGCAGCTGCGCGGCCCGCATCGGTGAAGCGGATTTCCGCATCCACTTCCGCCAGGGTCACGCTTTCGCCCGCCTGAAGCCGCAGATAGAGCGCCCGCAGGATGGCCCCGGCGCGCTCGCGCGCCGCCCCCTCGATGGCGACCAGATTGCCGCGCGTGTCGATCTGGACATCCAGCGTCTGTTCCAGCCGCGCGAAATGGCGGGCATGCGGACCACTGAGCGCCGCCAGCAGCGCGTTGTCGGGAAACTCCAGCGTCAGGGCGGCGGCCTTATCCGCCTTGCGGGACCTGGCGCTCACGCCAACACTCCATGCAGGCTGTTGGCGGTGCGCTTCTCGATCCGCACATCGGCGACCGTGCCGGCCAGCGCCGCATCGCCCATCACATGCACCGGCTGCAGATAGGGCGTGCGGCCCATCATCTGGCCCGGCTGCTGGCCCGGCTTCTCGAACAGCACCGGCAGCACCCTGCCGATCTGGCCGTCGTCAAAGCCGTGCTGCTGCGTTGCCAGCAGCTTTTGCAGCGCGTCCAGCCGCGCCGTCTTGACGTCTTCGGCCACCTGCTTGCGCATGGTGGAGGCGGGCGTGCCGGGGCGCTTGGAATATTTGAACGAGAAGGCGGTGGCATAGCCGATGTCGCGCACCAGCCGCAGCGTCGCCTCGAAATCGGCGTCGCTTTCGCCGGGAAAGCCCACGATGAAATCCGAGGTCATGGCGATGTCGGGACGCGCCGTGCGGATTCGGTCCACCAGGCGGCGGTAATCGTCGGCCTTGTGCTGGCGGTTCATCGCCTCCAGCACCGCATCCGACCCCGACTGCACCGGCAGGTGCAGATAGGGCATCAGCTTGGGATTGTCGCCATGCGCCGCCACCAGGTCGTCAGCCATGTCGCGCGGATGGCTGGTGGTGTAGCGGATGCGTTCCAGCCCTTCGATCTCGGCCAGCGCGGCGCAGAGTTTCGCAAGGCTCCAGCCGCCGCCGTCATAGGCGTTGACGTTCTGGCCCAGCAGCACCAGTTCGCGCGCGCCGGTGTCCACCAGTTGCCGCGCCTCGCGCAGCACCGCCTCGGGGCCGCGCGACAGTTCGGAGCCGCGCGTATAAGGCACCACGCAGAAGGTGCAGAACTTGTCGCAGCCTTCCTGCACGGTGAGAAACCGCGAAATGCCGCCGCCGCCGGGCGCGGGCAGGGCATCGAACTTTTCCAGCGCCGGAAAATCGGTTTCCAGGGCGTGACCCTGCTGGCGCGCGGCGCGGGCGATCATCTCCGGCAGGCGGTGATAGGATTGCGGCCCCACCACCATGTCCACCACCGGGGCGCGGGCGACGATTTCCGCGCCTTCGGCCTGGGCGACACACCCGGCCACCGCGATCAGCATGTCCGACTTTTCGCGCTTGAGCTGCCGCAGGCGGCCCAGTTCGGAATAGACCTTTTCGGCGGCCTTTTCGCGGATATGACAGGTGTTGAGGATCACCATGTCCGCGCCGTCGGGCGCATCGGTGGCGGCATAACCCAGCGGCGCCAGCAGATCCGCCATCTTGGCGGAATCGTACGCATTCATCTGGCAGCCATATGTCTTGACGAACAGCTTTTTCATCGCTGCAGGGGTTATCAGGTCCGCGGGGCGGGATTTCAAGGTTAAGCCCGCCCTGCCAGGGCCTGGGCCTGGCCATCGCGCACGATATCTTCGGCCCGGGCGGCCAAAGTCTTGCGATCCATCTGGTCCAGGCTCAGGGGTTCGTGGAACTGAACCACCACATCCAGCGGCCCGGCCAGCAGTGCCTCCCACAGGTGCGACACCATTTCCATGTCGCCATACCAGGCGAACCAGGGCCGGTGCTCGCGGCCCATCGGCAGGCCGTGCAACCCGGTAAAGGCCGCCGAAACCGGCTGCACCTTCACATGCGCGCCAGAAGCCAGCCGCGCCTCGGCCGCGCCCAGCAGCGCGCTCTTGAACGGCAGCACCCCATTGCCCGTATGGCTGGTGCCTTCGGGGAACAGAACCAGCCGGTCGCCCGCCAGCAGCCGCTCGCGGATCACATCGCGCACCGCGCCGGTGGCGCTGCGACGCTGGCGCTCCACAAAGACCGTGCGCTGCAGCCGCGCCAGGGTGCCGAAAAAGGGCCAGGCGGCGACTTCGGACTTGGCGATGAAGGAGACCGGCGCCGCCGCCGAGAAGATGATGATGTCGGCCCAGCTTGTATGATTGGCCACCAGCAGCACGCCTTCGCCACGCACCGGTGCGCCGCGCACGGCGATATGGATGCCGAACAGGGCCGCCACCAGCCGGTGATACTGATGGGGAAAGGCGCGGGCGGCGCGCGGACTGAGGCGCAGCAGCAGCCATTGCACCGGCATGCAGACCAGCGTGATGGCAAGGAAGGCCGCGAGAATGGCGGCGGCGCGCAGGCTCGCCATCATCGGCATCAGTTGGGGGTCTTGCGGCCCTTGGGAACGCCGTACAGTTCCAGGCGGTGGTCGATCAGCTCGAAGCCCAGCTCTTCGGCGACGCGGCGCTGGAGCTTTTCGATCTCTTCATTGTGGAACTCGATCACGCTGCCGGTCGCCACATCGATCAGGTGATCGTGATGGGCTTCGGGCACTTCCTCATAGCGCGAACGGCCGTCGCGGAAGTCGTGGCGCTCCAGAATGCCCGCATCCTCGAACAGCTTGACGGTGCGATAGACGGTGGCGATGGAGATATGCGGATCAATCGTGCTGGCGCGGCGATACAGCTCTTCCGCATCGGGATGATCGGCGGCTTCCGACAGGACGCGGGCGATCACCCGGCGCTGGTCGGTCATCCGCAGGCCCTTGTCCACACACAGTTTTTCGATCCGCGTCACCTGCCACTCCTATGACCATGCGGGAAGGCCGCAGGTTAGGCCAAATTGCCCGGCAGCGAAAGCCTGAGCACCAGGGCGTCGCGGCCCCGGTAATAGCCCTTGCGGTCGCCCACCCGCACAAAGCCCAGCGCCGCATACAGCGCCAGCGCGGCGGGATTGTCGGCGCCCACTTCCAGGAACACGGCCTGCGCGCCCATCTGCGCCGCCTTGTCCAGCGCCGCCGTCAGCAGCGCGCGGCCCAAGCCCTTGCCCCGCGCGGGGGGATTTACCGCCAGGGTGAGTATCTCGCCTTCCTGGGCCGCCACGCGCGCCAGCACAAAACCGTCATCGTTCCAGTGGGCGAAGGCGCCGGGCGTGGCCAGCAATGCGGCGATGGCTTTCTCGTCCCAGGCATCGGGAAAACTGGCCGCATGCAGGCGCGCCAGCACCGCCGGATCGTCACCCGCATCAAACAGCGCCACGGTCACGGCAGCGCCTGTTCGCCCGGCAGCTTGCCGCCCGGCAACTTGGCATCCGGCGCGCGCAGATAGAGCGGGCCGGGCGCGGCATCGGGCACGGGCTGTCCGGCCGCCAGCCGCGCCACCCACAGCGCATCGGGCTGGCGAATCTCCGATAACAGGAAGTCCGGTTCCAGCGCGGCCTTTGCCTGCACCGCGCCGGTACCCGCAAGCGCGCAAGGCCCGAAGGCGCGGATGCGGCGCACGGCCTCGTCAAAAGCCAGCACCACCGGCTCCTGCACCACCGCATCGCCGCGCCGGAGCAGCAGATAGGCTTCGGCCCGGCGGGCGTCATGGATCACCGCGCATGTCTCCTGGCGCGTCTGCGCCATGGCGGCGGCGGCGATGGCTTCCAGCGTGGTGACACCATGCAGCGGAATCTTCAGCGCCAGCCGCAGGCCGCGCATAAAGGCCAGGCCCACGCGCTGGCCGGTGAAGGTACCGGGGCCGGTGGTGACGGCCAGCCGGTCCAGCGCGGCGAAGGCCTCGCCCGCCTGCCGCATCGCCGCGTCCACCATCGGAGCCAGCCGTTCGGCATGGCCCCGGTCCATCGCCTCGAAGACATGGGCGCGGATTTCGCCGTCTTCCACAAGCGCGACGGAACAGCCACCCAGCGCGGTATCCACGGCCAGAAGCTTCATTGCGTCATGCTCTCACAGAATCCGGCAGGCCTGGTCGAAAGACAGGCGCGCCCCGCGCGGGCGCACACTGTCGGCCACGCCGAAACCCAGATTGCAGAGGAAATAGGACTTGATCGCGGTACCGGCGAAGAACGCCCGGTCCACGCCGTCGCGGTCGAAGCCCGACATGGGGCCGCAATCCAGCCCCAGCGCGCGCGCCGCCACGATAAAATAGCCGCCCTGCAATCCGGCGCTGCGCCGGGCCATGTATTCGGCATGCTGCGGATCCTGGGCCAGCCTGCCGGGCAGGTTCCTGGCATGCGGCGCCAGCACGCCCAGCGTGGCGGCGAAATCCAGGTCATAGGCGAAGATGGCCGTGGCGGGCGCGGACATGGTCTGCGGGCGGTTGCCTTCATCCAGCAGTGGCTCCAGCCGCGCCTTGGCCTCTTGCGACACCACGAAATGGATGCGGGCAGGCGTGATGTTGGATTCGGTCGGCCCCCAGCGCATCAGGTCATAGATCGCCATCAGCAGGGCTGGCCCCACCGGCTGGTCCTGCCACTGGCGCAGGGTGCGCGCGCCGCGGAAGATGGTGTCCAGCGCCGCATCGCTGACGGCGTGATGCGGCCGGGAAAGATGGTCTTCGTTCGGCATCAGACCGCTTCGACCGCGGTCACTTCGGGCACATAATGGCGCAGCATGTTCTCGATGCCGTTCTTCAGCGTCATGTTGGAGGACGGGCAACCGGCACAGGAGCCTTGCAGGTGCAGCGAGACGATGCCGCTGCCTTCATCGAAGCCCTTGAAGATGATGTCGCCGCCGTCCTGCGCCACGGCGGGGCGCACGCGGGTCTCGATCAGCTCCTTGATCTGGGCCACCACCTCGCTGTCGTCATCGGCAAAAACCGGCTCGGCCTCGGCGGCGCCGCCCTCGATCAGGGGATGGCCGTGGGTGAAATGCTCCATCACCGCGCCCAGGATGGCAGGCTTGAGATGCTTCCAGTCGCCGTCGCGCTTGGTGACCGAGATGAAATCGGCCCCGAAGAAGACGCGGCTGACTTCGGGAATGGCGAAGATGGCGCGGGCCAGCGGCGAGCGGGCGGCCTGTTCGGGGCTGGGGAAATCGGCCACCGCGCCCTCGCCCATCACCTCGCGGCCCGGCAGGAATTTGAGGGTGGCAGGATTGGGCGTGGATTCGGTCTGGATGAACATGGCGCGGCCCGTCTGGAGACCTGCCTTACATGAACCCTGGGGGTGGCGGTATCAAGGTTTCCACGGGATTTCCGGGGCACATACTTTTATCCGGGTAATATTGACTCCCATATTTTACCCGGATAAATACCGCGCATGACCCATATCGCCTTTGCCGGTTTTGACCGGATCGCCAGCGGCAGCCTTGCCGCCGTCCATGCCGCCAGCCGGGACACCGCCGGGGCGCTGATTTTCGACACCGAGACCGGACGGGTGGTGGATGTGGACCCCCGTTTTCCACCCGGCGAGGACGCGCCCCGCCCCGGTCGCCCCAGGCTGGGCGTCACCGCGCGGGAGGTGACGCTGCTGCCCCGCCACTGGGACTGGCTGGCCACCCAGCCCGGTGGTGCGTCGGTGGCGCTGCGCAAGCTGGTGGAGGATGCCAGCCGCAACCCCAAGGCCCAGGCCCGCGCCCGGCGCGACGCCATCTATCGCTTCGCCACCGCGCTGGTGGGCAACGCCCCCGGCTATGAGGAAGCGATCCGCGCCCTGTATGCGGGCAACGCCGAGGAGTTCGCGGCCCAGATCGAAGGCTGGCCCGCCGATGTGCGCGCCCAGCTGGGAGCGATGATGGACGGCGCGTTCTGACGGCGCACCGCTGAGTCAGATGCAAGGGTGGCTGTTTTTTTTGGTCGCGCGCCCTAACGCTGACGGCCACCCGGCTGTGCCGTCCGGCCTGCTGGGCCGACGCTCCATTAAAAGTCCGACACGATTCCCTTGCGCTCCCAGTCGCCATAGCGGGTCGGCTCCGGGCCTTTGGGTCCGCCCAATTCCGGCGGCAATTGGATGGCAGCGTCCTGCTGCCGACGCGCCTCGGCTTCGGCATTGGCGCGGGCGGCAGCTTCGGCGATACGGCGGGCGACATCCGGATTCACCTGCGGATCGTCAGGCGTCGTGTCCTCGCCGGGGGGCGTCGCTTGATTGGTCATGGGCAGAGATTACATAAGTCCCGCAAGGAGAACAAAGACGATGAACACGTTGCGCACCGGCATCCTGCTCGCCGCCATGACCGGCCTGTTCGTGGCGGTCGGCGCCCTGGTGGGCGGCAGCCACGGCGTGCTGATCGCCTTCGGCATGGCGCTGGCGATGAACCTGTTCGCCTACTGGAATTCCGACAAGGTGCTGCTGCGCATGTATGGCGCGCGCCAGGTGGACGCCCAGACCGCGCCCGACCTGTACCGCATGGTGGAGCGGCTGGCGCAGAATGCGCGCATTCCCATGCCCAAGGTCTACATCATGGAGAATCCCCAGCCCAACGCCTTCGCCACGGGCCGCAATCCCGAGCATGGCGCGGTGGCCTTCACCACCGGCATCATCGAACGCCTCTCGCCGGAGGAACTGGCGGGCGTGGCGGCGCATGAGCTGGCGCATATCAAGCATCGCGATACCCTGACCATGACCATCACCGCCGTGATCGCGGGCGCGATCTCGATGCTGGCCAACATGGCCATGTTCATGGGCGGAGACCGCCGCAACCAGGCCGGCGGCATGGTGGTCACCCTGCTGGTGATGTTCCTGGCCCCCGTCGCCGCCATGCTGGTGCAGGCCGCGATTTCGCGTTCGCGCGAATATGAAGCCGACCGCGCGGGCGCGGAGATTTCCGGCCGCCCCATGTGGCTGGCCTCGGCGCTGGGCCAGATCGAGCGCAGCGTGCGCGGCGGCGTGCCCAACCCCGAAGCCGACGCCAATCCGGCCACGGCGCACCTGTTCATCATCAACCCGCTGCATGGCGGCTTGTCGGGCCTGTTCTCCACCCACCCCTCCACCGAGCAGCGCATCGCGCGGCTGGCGGCGATGGCGGGTCAGGCTGCGCCCACGGCGAAAAAGGGGCCTTGGGGCTGAACCGGCATATGCGCTAAAGACGCGCGATGACCGACCAGGCCGGACTTCCCGCGCGCCGCGCCGCGCTCGCCATCCTGTCCGGCGTGCTGCAGAAACGGCGCGCGCTGGATTTCCAGCTTGAGACCCTGAAAGACCTCGCGCCCCGCGATGCGGGCTTTGCGCGCGCCCTGGCCAGCCAGACGCTGCGTCATATGGGAGCGCTGGATGCGGTGCTGCGCAAGTTCCTCAAGAAGCCGCTGCCCCAGCACAAGTCCGGCGCGGCCAGCGAGATCCTGCTGCTGGGCGCGTGTGAACTGCTGATCCTGAAGGTCGCGCCGCATGCGGCGGTGGATGCCGCCAATCAACTGGCCGGCAAGGACCCCAAGGCGGTGCATTTCAAGCCGCTGGTCAATGCGGTGCTGCGCAAGGTGGCAAGCGAAGGCGCGGACCTGCTGTCGGGCATGGACCGCGACCGGCTGTGCGTGCCCGACTGGCTGTGGACCCGCTGGGCCGCGCAGTATGGCAAGGACACCGCCCGCGCCATCGCCGCCGCGCATCTGGCTGAAGCGCCGCTGGATATCGTGCTGAAGACGGACGGCGCACCGCACCCGGAGAGCGACGCGCTGTTCGGCCCCGTCCGCCGCCTGCGTGAAGAGGGACGGGTCGAGACATTGCCCGGTTTCGCGCAAGGTGCCTGGTGGGTGCAGGACGCCGCCGCCACCCTGCCCGCCCTGCTGCTGGGCGATGTGGCGGGCCAGGCCGTGATCGACCTGTGCGCCGCGCCCGGCGGCAAGACGCTGCAACTGGCGGCGCGCGGCGCAAAGGTGATCGCGGTGGAGATCGATCCGGCGCGCGCCGGGCGCATCGC
>DASTMN010000071.1:0-3018 GCA_035714165.1 Rhizomicrobium sp. | reverse complement strand
GAAGGCCCATAGATAGCGCAGCGGATGCCCGTCGAAGATGTCCGGAAAGGTGGCGGCGAATTCGTCGGCGATCTGCGCCAGCAAGGGGCAGGCAAAACCGGATTCCGGCGACGCGCCCAGATAGCCGTCGCGATAGACCTTTCGCCAGACGGTGGAGCCAAGACAAAAACGGCGCAGGCCCGCCAGCGCCTCCGGCGTCAGAAGATCGTCAATAACCACCAGCTTGGGATCGGCCTGCCGCCAGGCCGCCGCGATGGCCGCCGCATTGGCGGGGTTGATCGCCGGGCCAGCCAGCCGTTCGCCGCCTTCCAGATGCAGCGCCGCGGGTTCGGTGATGCGCCCTTCGGCCCAGGCGGCCTGTTCGGCATCGTGCACCAACTTGTGGGCGCGCGTGTCGGCGGGCGCGGGCGTCATCTTCGCGGCGGCGGTGAAGGCGGCAAAGCCTTCCCCGGTGCGCCCGCTCTCGCACAGCGCCTTGCCGCGATTGACCATCGCCTCGACATAGCCGGGCCTTGCCGCCAGCGCCCTGTCGAAACAGGCCAGCGCCTCGGCGAAACGCTGCATTTCGGTCAGGGTGATGCCGCGATTGTTCAACAGTTCCGGCACGCCCGGCGCGATCACCAGGGCCTGGTCATACTGCGCCAGCGCCTCCGCGTGTCGCCGCAGATGGCGCAGGATATTGCCGGTATCGTTCAGACCCTCGGCGTCCTGGGGATTGACCGCCAGCGCCTTCTGATAGGCGGCCAGCGCATCGTCATATCGCCGCAGCCGCCACAGGGCGAATCCCCGGCTTTTGAGCGCTGCCGCCTCATAGGGCTGCGCCGCCAGGGCGCGGTCGAAATGGGCCAGCGCCTCGGCGGGACGGTGCAGTTCCAGCAGAACATTGCCGCAATGAAGCTGCGCCTGCGGAACGCCGGGATTGATCTTCAGCGCCGCAAGCAGTTCTTCCAGCGCCTGTTCATGGCGGCCCTGCTGGGCCAACAGCAGCCCCAGCATGTGCCGGGGCGCGAAGGCGAAGGGATCGCCCGCCATCACCTGCCGGTAAAGCTGCTCGGCTTCCGCCAGCCGCCCGCCGCGATGAAAGGCCGCCGCCTGATTGTAAAGCTGTTCCAGGTCCATCCGGCGATGGTTAGCACACCCGAAGGCAGCTTCAATCCCGCATCCTAGTCACGCGGCTTGGCCGCGTTTCGCACCGCAGACTGTTTCACCGGAGCGCCCTTGGCCTTCGCCTCGGCCAGCAGCGGGCCGCAATTGGCATCCTTGGCCAGGCCGGGGTCCACAAAGGCCAGCAACGAGGCCAGCGGATTGATGAAGCCCAGCGCCGCGCCGATGGCCCCCTGCGCCACCAGCGGCCCCGCATCAATGCCGATTCCGGGCGCGGCCAGCGACCCGCTCACGGTAATCGGGGCGCGGGCGCGCACGAACTGGAAGGATTTGGGCTTGCCCTGCAGGCGCAGATTCATCGTCTCGTCGCGCAGGTTGATGCTGCCGCCGCCATCCACCCGGACCGGGTCGGTGTCTATGACAAAGCGCTGCGCCGTCAGCACACCGTCACGCGCCGCGAAATGCGCCACCGCACAGCGCAGGTTGGTATTGCTGTTGTCGCCCGACAGGGTCAGCCCCAGCGCCGTCAGCACATTGACGCCCATCCATTCCGCCAGGGTGTGCCGCATGCCGCCCGACGGCACCACGCCGGTGAAGCTGCCGTTGGCAGTGGAGGCCGCCTTGTGCACCGAATTGCCGCTGCCAGTAATGATGGCGCGGGCTTCCAGCGTGCCCTGCAAGGGCTTGTCGGTGCCCTTGATGAAATTCTCGGCTTTCACCTCGGTGATGCGCGCATCCACGGAGGTCACCGGCACTTCGTTGCGGGCATCGATCTTCAGCGACCCCGCCAGCCTGCCCTGGGTAAATCCGAAGGCCAGCGGATTGAGGTTCAGCACGCCACCTTCCAGCCCGACATGGGTATCCAGGCTGGTCAGCGGAAAGTCGCGCGACTTGATCGAACGGGCGCTGTAATCCACCTGGGCATTGGTCTGGCGCAGACGGTCGGTATTCAGCGGCGTATCGGGCAGCAGGTATTTGCTCTGGGGGGCCTGCGCCTCGCCGCCGCCCACCAGCGGGCCCAGATCGTCCAGCGTCAGCGACCGCGAAGCCAGCTTGCCGGTGAGGCGCGGTATCTTGCCCGACGCATCTACCGCCAGATTGCCCGCAATGTCCGACGACCCCAGCACACCGTTCAGGTCATTGAGCCGGTAGACATTGCCGTCGCGCGCCACCGCCACCGCCAGCCGGTAGCGGGGGGTGCTGGGCAGCGCCAGCCCGGTCAGGAAATAAAGATCGGCCAGGTTGCGGCCGCTGATATTCACCCCGGCGGTAAAGCGGGCGAAATCAAAGGGCCGGGTGATGGCGCCCTTGATGGCGGCCCTGGTATCGCCCGCCTGCACCTGTGCCTCGAAATGATAGGGCTTGCCGGCATCCACATTGATCAGCGGGCCGCCCGTGACATTGGCCGTGAAGGTGTTCTTGTTGAGGGTACCATCGCCCGTCAGGCTGAAGGCCGAACGGCCGCCCACCGCATTTTCTTCCGAACTGACGCTGCCGGTGAAATGCAGCTTGCGAACCGCATCATCAATGCGAATCCGGCCGTCCTGCACCAGGAAGCGATGAATGGGCGGCAGCTTGAAGGCCGTATCGTCACTGGCCCCACTCTTGGGGTCCCAGTTGGTGCGCCCCTGCGCATCCCGCACCACCAGCAGGTCCGGCCGATGGATTTCCACCACCGGCAGGATCACGGTGCCGAAGATCAGCGGCATCAGCCGCACCTCGATCCGCATCCGCTCCACCGTGGCGGCATGCGGTTGATCCTGGGCCACGCCACTGGAATGGCCCGTGACAGGATTGCCGATGAACAGGCCGGCGACATCCATGCGGGGCTGGAAGCTGAACAGCTTGACGCCCAGATTGCCGTCAATCCGCACCTCGCGGCCGGTGCGCTCGCTGAGATAGCGCCCGATCGGG
>DASTMN010000070.1:0-9721 GCA_035714165.1 Rhizomicrobium sp. | reverse complement strand
CCGCCGGTGGAACATGTCGCTCGATAATGCGGCGCTCACCATCTATGGCGACTCCATTTCCGGCAATTGCCTGAAAGTGAAGTTCGTCGCGGACTGGCTGGGCCTGCCCCATGACTGGGTCGAGGTCAGCGTCGTGAACCGCGAAACCCGCACGCCGGAGTTTCTGGCGCTCAATCCCGCCGGACAGGTGCCGGTGGCGCGCTTTGCCGACAATCGCGTGCTGGCCCAGTCCAACGCCATCATCCTGCACCTGGCGGAGAACTCGGCGCTGGTGCCGAAGGATGCCTTCGATCGCGCCCTGATGTTCCAGTGGCTGTTCTGGGAGCAGTACAGCCACGAGCCGGTGATCGCGGTCCGCCGCTTCCAAAAGCTCTACCTGAATAAGCCCGACACGGAGATAGACCCCGGCCTTCTGCCGCGCGGCGAAAAGCTGCTGGCGCAGATGGAATCGCACCTGGCGGACCGCGACTATTTCGTGGGCGCGCAAATGACCCTCGCCGATATCGCGCTGGTGGCCTATACACGCCTGGCGCCCCAGGGCGGCTTTGTGCTGCCGCCGCGCGTTGCGGACTGGGTACGCCGCATCGAGACCGACTTGAAGATCGCACACGCCTAAGGGAGAGACAAATGGCCGACTATGGATTCAACACCCTCGCCGTCCATGCCGGCGCCCAGCCCGACCCGGCGACCGGCGCGCGCGCCACACCGATCTACCAGACCACGGCCTTCGCCTTCGAGGATGCCGACCATGCCGCGGCGCTGTTCAACCTCCAGGTCTTCGGCAACATCTATTCGCGCATCATGAATCCCACCAACGCGGTGCTGGAGGAGCGCGTGGCGGCGCTGGAAGGCGGCCGCGCGGGCCTGGCGGTGGCTTCCGGCCATGCCGCCCAGCTTCTGGCGCTGCACACGCTGATGGGGCCGGGCAACAATATCGTGGCGGCGCGCCAGCTCTATGGCGGCTCGGTCAACCAGTTCAGCCAGGGCTTCGCCAAGTTCGGCTGGCATGTGAAATGGGCCGACACCACCGATCCCGAAAGCTTCCGCCCGCTGATCGACGAGAATACCCGCGCCGTCTATGCCGAAAGCCTGGCCAATCCCGGCGGCATCGTCACCGACCTGGAGGCGCTGGCGAAAATCGCGCATGCGGCGGGCGTGCCGCTGATCATCGACAATACCCTGGCCTCGCCCTACCTGATCCGGCCGATCGAATGGGGCGCGGACATCGTGCTGCATTCGGCCACCAAATTCATCGGTGGCCACGGCAATTCGATGGGCGGCGTGATCGTGGATGGCGGCAGGTTCGACTGGGGCAGCGGCAAGTTTCCCTCGCTGTCGGAACCCAACCCCTCCTATCACGGCATGAAGATGTGGGAGACCTTCGGCGACATGGCCTTTGCCATCACCACCCGCGTGCTGGGCCTGCGCGACCTGGGTCCGGCGCTGTCGCCGATGAATGCCTTCCTGCTGCTGACCGGCGCGGAAACGCTGCCGCTGCGGGTGCGCAAGCATTGCGACAATGCCCTGGCGGTGGCGCAATGGCTGCAAGCCAACGACAAGGTGGCCTGGGTTAATTATGCGGGCCTGCCCGACAACCCGTCCTACAAGCTGCACCAGAAATACTGCCCCAGGGGCGCGGGCAGCGTTTTCACCTTCGGCCTCAAGGGCGGTTACGAGGCGGGCATGAAGCTGGTCAACGGCGTCAAGCTGTTCAGCCATCTGGCGAACATCGGCGATACGCGCAGCCTGATCATCCATCCGGCCTCGACCACCCATCGCCAGTTGCCCGACGAAGACCGAGCCAAGGCGGGCGCGGGCAACGATGTGGTGCGCCTGTCCATCGGCATCGAGGATGTGGCCGACATCATCGCCGACCTGGAACAGGCTCTAGCCTAGACGCTTCAACTCATAGGCATGCCAGATGGCGGCGCAGAGCAGGAACGCCGCCATCAACTGGTGCAGCGCCGCCAGCAGCGGCGGCGCGACCAGCACCAGCGTCACAATGCCCAGGAAAACCTGCAGGATGGTGAGTATCGCCACCGCCTTGGCGCTGTTCCTGGCATGGGTTCCGTCCGGCTGCTTGCCCAGCGCGATGCCGCGCGCATAGATCACCGCCGCGAAGGCTGCCACCGCATAGGCGACCATGCGGTGGTTGAACTGCACCAGGCCTTCATTCTCGAAGAAATTGATCCACCAGGGCGCACGGAAGAAAGCATCTTCCGGGAAGACGCGCCCGTTCATGTCCGGCCAGGTGTTGTAGACGAAGCCCGCATGCAGCCCCGCCACCAGCGCGCCCAGCAGCATCTGGAAATAGACCAGCCCGGCAAAGGCAAATCCGCGGCGGGCGTCGCCCTTGCCATGAGCTCTGTTTGATTGCTCGCGTCCGCTCGCGGGGCCTCTCAGATATTCCAGGCCGATCCAGACCATCGCGGACAGCAGCACCAGCGCCGCGCCCAGATGGATGGCCAGCCGGTAGGGGCTGACCGAGGTGCGGACTTCCAGCCCGGAACTCACCATCCACCAGCCGATAAAGCCCTGCAGGCCGCCCAGCAGGAACAGCAGCACGAAACGCGGCCATTCGCTGCGGCGGATGGCGCCGGTGGCGGCGAATAGCAGGAAGGGCAGCAGGAACAGGAACCCCAGAAGCCGCCCCAGGAAGCGATGCCCCCATTCCCACCAGAAAATGCTCTTGAAGCCGTCCAGGGTCATGCCCTGGTTCTGGTGCAGATATTGCGGGATCTGCTTGTATTTCTCGAAGGCGTCGTGCCACTGCGCGTCGTTCAGGGGCGGGAGCGCCCCCATGATGGGCTTCCATTCGGTGATGGACAGGCCGGAACCGGTCAGCCGCGTCAGGCCGCCCACCCCGATCATGAACAGGATCACCCCGGCCACGCCCAGAAGCCAGAGGCCCACGGCGCGGCGGCTTTTCCAGAAGTTTGTGGCGGCATCCATGCGGCACATCTGATACCGTCCCGGCCGGACAATTGCCACCGGACTGCGATGACCCGCCGCACCAAGACCCTGATAGCCGCCATTGTGATCGTGTTTTTCTGGCTGCCCTTCTATGCCCTGTTCATCATGGGGCTGGCGCGGCATGTCCTGCCGGGCGCGGCCTGGTACGTCACCCTGCTTTTCTATGCCTTGGCGGGCAGCTTCTGGATCGTTCCGATCGGTCTTTCGTTGCCCTGGATGCACCGCGAGCCGCAAAAGAAGCCGGGATGATCGACAACAGCGCCGAAAACCGTTTCGAACTGGAAGAAAACGGCCTGATGGCCTGGGCCGAATATCGCGTCCGGGATGGCGTCTATCACATCACTCATGTGGAGGCGGAACCGCCGCTGCGCGGCACCGGCGCGGCGGGGCGGCTGATGCAGCAGATCGTGGACCATGCCCGCGCCAGCCGGTTCACGGTGCAGCCCCGCTGCAGCTATGCGCGCATCTGGTTCACGCGCCATGCCGACGCGCAGGATGTCATCGAATAAGGAGGAATGCCTGATGCGCCCTTGCCTGCTTGCCGCCGCCCTGCTGGCGGCGCCGTCCGCCGCACTGATGTCAGTTGCCCTGGCCCAGGAACCCGCCCCCGCCCGCACCTGTTTGCGCACGCAGGACATCCAGTCTTCCACGCCCGCGCGCGACGAGAAATCCATTACTTTCACCATGCGCAACGGCGAGAAGTGGCGCGGCGACCTGGGCACCCGCTGTTTCGGCATCCGGTTTAGCGGCTTTGCCTGGGAAGTATTCGCGGACGGACAGGTCTGCGAGAAAACACAGACCCTGAAAGTCCGCGAAGGCGGTCCGGTCTGTGTGCTGGGCAGCCTGACCCGGCTGCCCAGCACCACAAACTAGAACCGGCTAGCGGCAGCGAACCTGGCCGCGTTCGATCTCACGGCCCAGCAGCGCGCCGCCGCCAGCGCCCAGCAGCGTGCCCAGCGTGTTGCCGCCGATGGCATTGCCCAGCAGGCCGCCCGCCAGCGCACCCACCACCAGGCCGGTGGTGCCGTCATTGCGGCGGCAGTAATAGCGTCCGTCACGGCCACGATAGATATGATCGTTGCGGCCCATGCGGCGCTCACGGTAATTGCCCTGGCGATAGTCGCGGTAATGGCGCGACGGTTCCCAGTCCCGGCGATCCCCCTGCCAGCGATAATCACGGGCCGGCGGCGGCCTGTCCCGCCAGCCGTCGCGCGGCTGGGCGGACACCGGCGCGACCATCAGCGGCAGCGCCATGACGGCAGCCAGCAGGCTGCCAAGGAGTCTGGTCTTCATGAAATGTCCTTTCCTGAAATGATTCCCCTCATGCCTTAAAGGCTACGCCCATGCCGGGGTTCCAAACAATCGTCCGCCAATCGTCCGCCCGCATCGTGTGAACGCCTGAAACGTGGCGGAAACGGTGGAGAAAATGTTGATGAGGCGCAGAAGGAGAATGGTCGGAACGGCGGGGTGAGCCGGAAAAAGCCATCGCCGGCAGGTGATGGCCCGGCGAACGCCCGAGCGAGGCGAGGGCCGGGAATCCCGCTAACGGTGGCGCAAAAGGAAAATGGTCGGAACGGCGGGATTTGAACCCACGACCCCTTGTCCCCCAGACAAGTGCGCTACCAGGCTGCGCTACGTTCCGACATTTTGAGGCAGATAACCTCGGGGGCGCGGAACATAGCGGCGAGGCCCTTCGCCAGCAAGCGCTATTCTGGCGCTATTCTGGGCGGATTTTTCAGCCCATTTCCACGTTGAATCAGGCGCTTCGCGCGGCCCGCAGACGCATCTTCAGGCCGGTCAGTTCGTCCAGCAACGCGTCCAGCCGGGCCAGGTCACGGGCTTGTGCGGGCGCGGACTGCACAGGCTGTTCGGGTGCCTGTTGGACTTCCGCCACCTCGGGAAAGGCGACGGCCGGCGCCGGGGCGGCGGCAGACTTTACGGGCGCAGGCGCGTCGAAGAAAGGCAGCGACATGTCGGGCACGGCGCGCAGATGCGTGGGGCGCTTCCTGGCCGGCGCGGGCGCGGGCTTTTCGACATAGACGATCTTCTCGATGACCACGGGCACCGCAGGCGCGGATGCCGCACCGGCCCCGGTGCGGCCGATCTCGGCGACATGGCGCAGGCCGCGTTCCTTCAGGACCTTCTGCACGCCCTTGATGGTGAAGCCGTCATTGTAGAGCAGCGCGCGGATGCCCTTGAGCAGGTCCACATCGTCGGGACGGTAATAACGGCGGCCACCGGCGCGCTTGACCGGCTTGACCTGCGTGAAACGGCTTTCCCAGAAGCGCAGGACATGCTGCGGCACATCCAGGTCCTGGGCCACTTCGCTGATGGTGCGGAAAGCTTCCGCCGATTTTTGCGGATATGCGAGCGCCGCCGACGACACTAGTCTTCGCCTTCGCCGGATGCGGCCTGGCCGTTGATCACCGCCTTCAGCACATGGCTGGGGCGGAACACCAGCACGCGGCGCGGCGCGATCGGCACTTCATCGCCGGTCTTGGGATTGCGGCCCATGCGCTGCGACTTCTGGCGCACCGCGAAGGTGCCGAAGGAGGACAGCTTCACCGTCTCGCCCCGCGCCAGCGCGCCGCAGACTTCTTCCAGCATGTCCTCGACCATCTGGGCCGAGTCGGTGCGCGACAGGCCGACGGCCTGGAAAACCGCTTCGGTCAGATCGGCTCTGGTCAAAGTTCCCGTGGTCATGGCCCGACTCTCAGAATATCCACAGCACGGTAGGCTTGCGGCGAATATCCGTCAACATCAAAGGGTTGGGGTCTGACCTTTACGTTACGGCTGCGGAAAGGGCCTGTTTCCGGGGCATCCATGCAGGGGGATTTTGGTGTCCGGCCAGGAGCGCCGAGCAATGCGGGCCTCGCCCATAGGCGAAGCCGCGCCTTGATTTACCAGCGCACCAGCGCGGCGCCCCAGGTAAACCCCCCGCCCATCGCCTCCATCAGGACCAGGTCGCCCCGCTTGATCCGGCCGTCCCGGACGGCCGTGACCAGCGCCAGGGGCACCGAGGCGGCGGAGGTGTTGCCATGCAGGGCCACGGTCGAGATCACCCGGGCCGGGTCTATGCCCAGCTTGCGGGCGGTGCCGTCCAGGATGCGCTGGTTGGCCTGGTGCGGCACGAACCAGTTCACATCGGAGACCGGGATGCCCGCCGCATCCGCCGAGGCCTGGATGGCGGCGGCGATGTTGGTCACGGCGTGCTTGAAGACTTCCTTGCCCTGCATCCGGAGCTTGCCCGCGCCCTGGGTCGAGGAGACGCCGCCATCGGCATAGAGCATATCGTGCAGCCGCCCGTCCGAGAACAGGCGGGTGTTCAGGATGCCCTGGTCGGAATTGTCGCCATGACCGGCATGGGCCTGCAACACCACGGCCCCTGCCCCGTCGCCGAACAGGACGCAGGTGGTGCGGTCGGTCCAGTCCAGCAGGCGCGACATGGTTTCCGCGCCGATCAGCAGGATGGTGCGCGCCGCGCCGGTGCGGATCAGGCTGTCGGCGACCGACAGGCCGTAGATGAAGCCGGAACAGACCGCCTGCAGGTCGAAGGCCGCGCCCCGCGTCATGCCCAGGCGGGACTGGACGACGGTTGCGGTGGCGGGAAAGCTTTCATCCGGCGTGGTGGTCGCCACGATGATCATGTCCAGCTCGCCCGCATCGATGCCCGCATCGGCCAGGGCTTCGCGCGCCGCGCCCAGTGCCAGGTCGGAGGTCTTTTCACCCGGCAGCGCGATATGGCGCTGGGTGATGCCGGTGCGCTCGCGAATCCATTCGTCGGAGGTATCCACCGTCTTCGCCAGATCGTCATTGGTGACGATGTTGGACGGCATGCAGGCGCCACAGCCGATGATGCGGGCGCGGATCATGCGTCACCTGTCATGGTAGCACCTGTCATATGTCACCGGCCTGGGCGCCCGCCGTTTCGGCGGCGATGCGGCCGCGATCAGCGGTGATGCGCGCGTTCAGGTCGGCGCGGGCCATGTCGATCGCCATGTCCATGGCGCTGGCGAAACTGACGGCGTCGGCGCCGCCATGACACTTCACCACCACGCCGTTCAGGCCCAGGAAGATGCCGCCCGCATTGGCGCGCGGGTCCAGCTTGCGCCGCAGCGTGCCCAGCGCGCCGGAAGCCACCACCGCGCCCAGCCGACCCAGCAGCGAACGCTTCAGCGACTGGCGCAGATAGGCCGCGATCAGCCGCGCCGTGCCTTCGGCGGTCTTGAGCGCGATATTGCCGGTGAAGCCGTCGGTGACGACCACATCCACCGTGCCCTTGGCGATGTCGTCGCCCTCGACGAAGCCGTGGAAATTCATCGGGGTGTTGGAGGCGCGCAGGATCTGCGCCGCGCCCTTCACGCCGTCATTGCCCTTCTGCTCCTCGGAGCCGACATTCAGGATGCCGATGCTGGGCTGTTTCAGCCCCAGTATGGCGCGGGCAAAGGCTTCGCCCATCACCGCGAAATCCACCAGCTGCTCGTCGGTGGCGCCGACATTGGCGCCGACATCCAGCACCACGGTCTGGCCCTTGAGGGTGGGCCAGATGGTGGCGATGGCCGGGCGCGAAATGCCCTCGATGATGCCCAGATTGAACATGGACAGCGCCATCAGTGCGCCGGTATTGCCGGCGCTGACCGCGACGGACGCCTCGCCCCGCTTCACGCTGTCTATGGCGTGCCACATGGAGGTGTCCTTGCCGCGGCGCAGGACATGGCTGGGCTTGTCCTCCATGCGGACACGCTCGGCGGCATGGATGATGGTGACACGGCCCTGCAGGCGCGGCTGGCGCGCCAGCAACGGCGCAAGACCCGCCTCGTCGCCATGCAGCAGGAAGGAAACGTCGGTATGGCGCTGGATGGCCTTGAGCAGCGCGCTCACGACAACGGATGGGCCGGCATCGCCGCCCATCGCATCGATCGAGACTGTCAGGGCGCGGGCCACGGCCACCTTTCGCGCGTGAAAGGCGTCAGCCCTTGGCCTTCACGACTTCGCGGTCGGCATAATGGCCGCAGGCGCCGCAGATGTGATGCGGGCGCTTGGGTTCGCCGCACTTGGGGCAGTCGCCATGCGCGGCGGCCGTCAGGGCGTGGTGAGACCGGCGCATGTTGCGGCGCGACGGCGAGGTTTTTCGTTTCGGGACCGCCATGGCGGAAGACTCCTAATAGGCCGGTCCCGTCCGGGGCGGCAAAACAGGCGGCGTGGGTAGCAGGAAATCGGGGCCCGGTTCAAGCCAAAAGGGGCCAAAAGCCGGGCCGGATAAGGGCTTAAAGGGACTATTTCAGGCCCTTGAGGACGGCAAATGGGCTTTCGGGGCGGTCCTGCCCCCCGGTTTGGGCTTCAAACGCCACCCCCGGGCGGCGCGGATAGGGGTCCAGAGCCAGGACATATTCTTCCAACGCAGGCCCGGCCAGGTCGTAATGCAGGCTTTCGATCTCCTCCGGCCCCTCCTCCTCGGCATCCAGATCCACCTCTGATTCGCTGTCCTTTGGCGGCGTCCGCTCGGCCCGATGGCGGGCCGGGCCGGTGAAATGCAGTTCCCGGCTGAACCCCTGTTCCAGGTGGGCCGGAACCGGCTCCAGCGTCACCACGCAGGCCTGGGTGACATCGGCGGTCAGCCGGAAGGCCAGCCCGAAGCGGACCGGCCCCAGCTTGCGAATGTCTACCGCGACCGAAAAGGCTTCCACCGACAGCACGCCCGACCAGCGGGCGATGGCCGCCAGCTGCTCCGGATCGGCGCTGAACGTCACCGCGTCGCCGGCATTGCCCAGGCGGGCCAGATTGTAGGAATGGGAAAGCGGCAGCGCGTCGGTCATGGCTTTTCTTAAAGAGTGGGCAGCGGGCCGAAATCCAGCGTTGCCGGCACGGACAGTTTCAGGCTTTCGCGCGCGGCCAGGGCATAGGCGGCCAGCACAGCGGCGCGGCCGTCCGGCGCCGCCCCGCGCCACAGGTTTTTCGCCAGCGCCGCCGCCAGATCGTCGGGCGTCGCGGCCGTCTCATAGACGGAGACGCGGCCGTAAAAGGCGTTGGCAAAGGCCTTCATCTTGCGGCCCAGCCCCATGTCGCCGCTGCCTTGCTCGCGCATCGCCTCGTCGAAGCCAATGAAGATCGCGTCGGTCAGGCCCTGGGCCGCCTTGTCATGGCCGCCTGCCGTCAGCACCGACAACGCCAGCCAGCCATGCAGCGCGATCAGGTCGAAGCGCCCGTCAATCGTGTCGGGCACCGCGAAGGCCGTATAGAAGACCGGCGCCCGCGCGCGGGCCACCAGCGCATCATGCAGCGCATGCCCCTGGCGGGCGGCGGTTTTTCCAAGCAAATCCAGCATTTCAATGTTCCCGTCGGCGGCCAAGCCTTGCAACCGCCCGCGCCCGAGGTTAGCACACCATCAGGGGCCGGAGCACAAGGTCGAAGGCATGAAATTTTCCGTTGTTTCCCAGGTTCTGGCGGTATCGCTGGTTGCGCTGGTGATCGCCTGCGCGCCCGTCATCAGCCAGCGCGGCTATCTCCCCGACCCGGAGGGCGAAAGCGCCATCAAGGTCGGCACCGACACCAAGACCACGGTCCAGTCGCGGCTGGGCTATGCCTCCACCACCGCCACCTTCGGCGGTGACAGCTGGTACTATATCTCCCAGACGGAAAAGCAGGTGGCCTTCTTCCAGCCCACCATTCTCAAGCGCCAGATCCTGGCGGTCTATTTCGACAAGGAGAACAAGGTCACCGGCATGCGCCGCTACTCGCTGGCCGACGG
>DASTMN010000069.1:0-12650 GCA_035714165.1 Rhizomicrobium sp. | reverse complement strand
AAGCCAAGCTCGCCGGGACAGCGCGAGAGGAAATGGCTGCCGCCCACATCGGGAATGAATCCGATACCGGTTTCCGGCATGCCGAAGCCCAGCGAGGTATCGGCCAGGCGAAAACGTCCATGCACCGACACACCCGCGCCGCCGCCCAGCACGAAGCCATGCAGCAGCGCGACATAGGGCTTGGGATACGCGCCGATGGCGGCGTTGAGGCGGTATTCGTCCCGCAGCAGCCGCGCCCCCGCATCGCTGCCCGCGATCACCGCTTGCTGCACGGCGCGGATGTCACCCCCGGCGCAGAAGGCGCGCTCCCCCGCCCCCCGGATCGCCACCGCCGCGATGGCGTCGTCGGCCGCCCACTCGCCCAGGCGTTCGGCCAGGTCGGCGATCATGCCGTGGGTCAGAGCATTCAGTGCCTGTGGCCGGTCGAGGGTCAGCAGTCCCAGCCGCCCCCGTATTTCAGCCTTGATATGCGGATCCATGCGCCCAGACTTGCGCCGCCGCCGGTGAATTGGCAAGAACCAGCTCATGAGCAGCTATCCTCAGATCAGAATGCGTCGCCTCAGGCGGCATGACTGGACGCGCCGGCTGGTGGCCGAGAACATCCTGTCGCCCGCCGACTTCATCTGGCCGGTCTTCGTGCTGGACGGCGACAACCGGCGCGAGGCCGTGGCCTCGATGCCCGGCGTGGAGCGGCTGTCGGTGGACCTGCTGGTGACGGCGGCGCGCGAAGCCGCCGATCTGGGCATTCCCGTCATCGCGCTGTTCCCCCAGACACCTGCCGCGCTGAAGACCGAAGACGGCCGCGAGGCGATGAACCCGGACAATCTGGTGTGCCGCGCCGTGCGCGCCATCAAGGCAGAGGTGCCGCAGATCGGCATACTGTGCGACGTGGCGCTGGACCCCTATACCAGCCACGGCCATGACGGCGTGCTGGTGGACGGCGACGTGCATAACGACACCACGGTCGAAATCCTCACCCGCCAGGCGCTGGTGCAGGTGGAAGCGGGCTGTGACATCATCGCGCCGTCCGACATGATGGACGGGCGCATCGGCGCCATCCGCGCGGCGCTGGAACAAGGCGGGCATCACAACACCCTGCTGATGGCCTATGCCGCCAAATATGCCAGCGCCTTTTACGGCCCCTTCCGCGACGCGGTGGGATCGGCGAAATCGCTGACCGGTGACAAGCGCACCTACCAGATGGACCCGGCAAACGGCGACGAGGCCATGCGCGAAGTGGCGCTGGACCTGGCCGAAGGCGCCGACATGGTGATGGTCAAGCCGGGCATGCCCTATCTCGACCTGGTGCGGCGGGTGAAGGAGCGTTTCGGCGTACCCACCTTCGCCTATCAGGTGTCGGGCGAGTACGCGATGCTGTCGGCGGCCTTCGAGAAGGGCTGGCTGGACCGCGACCGTGCCGTGATCGAGGCGCTGACCGCTTTCAAGCGCGCGGGCGCCAGCGGCATCCTGACCTATTTTGCTTTGGACGCTGCAAGGCTGCTGCGGCACTGATTCAAACGCCACCGGCTTCCTTCCCCCTTCGATGCGAAGCATCAAGGAAAGGGGAAGGTGTCGCAGCGAAGGTGAGTAGCGGCAGCGTGCGAACGCGGAGCAGACCTGAGCTGCGACGGATGGGGGTTATTCTCTTGAAGTGGCGAACAGGCTGCGCAGGATGATTTCCGCCCGCGCGGGCAGCACATGCAGGCCGCTGCGGCGCTGGCCCAGGTCGATCACGTTTTCCAGAACCAGCATGGCCAGTCCGTGCATGGAGCCCCACACCGCCAGCCCCAGCGCATTGTCGTGCAGCGCCGCCCCGATGGTCTCGCCGATGGCGTCCGCCTTCAGGCCCAGGGTGGGGAACTGGTCGCGGTTGGGAAGCTGGCCGCCGAACATCAGCCGCGCCAGCGCCGGGCGCGCCGCCACGAACCGCATATAGGCCGCGCCCAGGGTGGCGATCCTGTCGGACTCGCTGCCCGGCGCCTTGGCGGCTTCCACCAGCGCCTCGCGCAGTTCGTCGAACCCTTCGATGGAAAGCTCGACCAGCAGCGCCTCGTGGTTGGGGAAATGGCGATAGGGCGCGGCATGGCTGACGCCCGCCCTGCGCGCCACCGCGCGCAGGGTCAGGGCCGCCAGCGACTCTTCCTCCAGGATGGCGCGCGCCGCCTCCAGCAGTCCGTTGCGAAGGTCGCCGTGGTGATAGCCCCGCCCGCCCTTGCCTGCCATGACAGCCGCGGCCGCCGCGGTGCGCGTATCCTGATCGTTCATGCCAATGCCTCTGCTATGCTACTTCTTGTTGCCTTTGCGCGCCGCTTCCTGGCGCACGAACAGGCTGGAGGTATCCCAGCGCTTGCCGCCCAGGTTTTCCACCTCGGCATAGAACTGGTCCACGATCGCGGTGATGGGAAGGCTGACGCCCTGCTTGCGCGCTTCCTCCAGCGCGATGCCCAGGTCCTTGCGCATCCATTCCACCGCGAAGCCGTGGTCGTACTGGTTCGCATTCATGGTCTTGACGCGGTTCTCCATCTGCCAGCTCTGCGCCGCGCCCTGCGAGATCACGCCCGTCACCTGCTCGATGTCCAGGCCCGCGGCGCGCATCAGGCTGTACGCTTCCGACATGCCCTGCACGATGCCCGCGATGCAGATCTGGTTGGCCATCTTGGTGAGCTGGCCGGCACCCGCCGGGCCCAGCCGCTTGGCCAGCTTGGTATAGGGCGCCATCACGGCCTCGGCCTTGGCATAGGCCTCTTCCTTGCCGCCGCACATGATGCCCAGCTTGCCGTTCACCGCGCCCGCCTGGCCGCCCGACACCGGCGCATCCACGAAATCGAAGCCACGCTTTTCGGCTTCCGCCGCCAGCTCGCGCGCGATCGAGGCGCTGGCCGTGGTGTGATCCACGAATAGGCTGCCCTTGGCCATCGCCTGGAAAGCCCCCTGCTCGCCCAGCGTCACTTCGCGCAGGTCGCTGTCGCGGCCCACGCAGCAGAACACGATCTCCTGACCCTTGGCGGCCTCGGCCGGAGTCGGCGCGGTCTCGCCGCCATACTCGGCCTTCCACTGCTTCGCCTTTTCGGGGTTGCGGTTGTAGACCGTGACGTCGTGACCGGCCTTCTTCAGGTGCCCCGCCATCGGATATCCCATCACGCCCAGTCCGATGAATGCGACTTTCATTATTCCACCACTTCCATTTTAGGGGTTTCTCCACGGGCGAATACAGGCCGCTTCATCAACCAGATGATGACGAACACCGGAAGACTCACCCAGAACATGAACAGGAAGTCGTTGGCGTAGGCCTGCACTTGCGCGCGGTATTCTAGGAGAGAATTCAGATTTGCCAACCCAAAAGGAATCTGGGGATTCATCATCATGGAGGGCGCATTGATTCCCAGCGCGCGATTGAACGGCGTGGCATGGGCGGTGAGCTGGGCGTGAATCGCCTGGATGCTGTTGGCCAGCACCGTGGAGGTCAGCGAAACGCCCACCGCGCTGCCGATATTCCGCATCAGGTTCGACAGGCCCGCGCCGTCCGTCCGCAATTGTGGCGAAAGTGTCGCAAATGCCACCAGGTTCATGGGCACGAAAACCAGCCCCATGCCGATACCCTGCACGAAGGTCACCCAGGAAATCGTCATGGAGTCTATGTCGGGCGTCCAGGCGGTCATATGCCACATGGACCAGAGCAGGCAGGCCGCGCCCGCCGTCATCACCAGCCGGGGGTCCATCTTCATCGCCAGGCGGCCCGCGAACATCATGGCGAACATCACGCCGACGCCGCGCGGCACCATCAGGAATCCGGTCTGGGTGACGCTGCGCCCCGACAGGTTCTGCAGATAGGGCGACAACAGCGCCGATGACGCCAGCAGCACGAATCCCATCACGAACATCAGCACCAGTCCGCTGACGAAATTGCGGTCGCGGAAAATCTCGCGCGGCAGGAACGGCTTTTTCGCCGTCAGCATATGCACCAGGAACAGATAGAGCGCGATGACGGTAATCAACGCCTCCACCACGATCTCGGTGGAGGAGAACCAGTCCTTGGTGGTGCCGCGGTCCAGCATCAGCTGCAGCGACGCCAACCCGATGGACAGCGCGCCGAAGCCGAACCAGTCGAAGCGCAGGCTGCTGTCCCGGTCGGTATCCTTGAAGAATATCCACAGGGCGGCGCAGGCGGCGATGCCGAACGGCACATTGATGTAGAAGACCCAGCGCCAGTTATAGGCGTCGGTCAGGATGCCGCCCAGCGTGGGCCCCAGGATCGGCCCCAGCATCACGCCCATGCCCCAGATCGCCATCACGTTGCCGCGCTTTTCAGCCGGGTACATGTCCAGCATCACCGCCTGTGACAGCGGCCCCAGCGCGGCGCCGAACATGCCCTGCACGATGCGGAACAGCACCATCTGCTCCAGGCTCTGGGCCGCGCCGCACAGCATGGAGGCGAAGGTGAAGCCCGCGATGGCGGTGATGAGGAAATTCTTCTTGCCGAAGCGCGCCGCCAGCCAGCCCACCGGCGCGGTCATGATCGCGGCGGCGATGATGTAGCTGGTCAGGACCCAGGTGATCTGGTCGCGCGAGGCCGACAGGCTGCCTTCCATATAGGGCAGCGCCACATTGGCGATGGTGGTGTCCAGGGCCTGCATCAGCACGCCCGCCATGGACCCGATCAGCACCGCCCATTCGGCCAGCTTGCTGTCATACCGGTGGGCGGCGTGCGGCTGGTCCATCGCCGCCTACAGCCCGTGGGTCAGCCGCCACCAGCGGCGATGGCCCGTGTCGATGCTGACCACCGCACTCATGCCCGCGCGCAACGGCCGGGCACAGGCCTGATCCTGCGACTTGTCGATGGCGATGCGGACGGGAATGCGCTGCACCACCTTCACCCAGTTGCCGCTGGCATTCTGGGCCGGCAGGGCGGAGAAAGCGGTATCGCTGGCGGCGCTGACGCTCTGGACATGGCCGTTCCAGTGGCAGCCGGGATAGGTATCCACGGTGATGTCCACCGGCTGGCCGGGATGGACATGGGTGAGATCGGTCTCCTTGAGGTCGGAGGCGATCCAGGTCTCTTTGCCGACGATCCCCACCGCGCTGGTGGTGGAGAAGGCCGACAGGGCCGAGATCACCAGCGTGCCGGGTTGCAGGCTGTCCACCTCGCCCACCGTGCCGCCGAACGGCGCGCGCACCGTGGCATGATCGAGCTGGCGCTGCGCCTCGTCCACCTGCGCCTTGGCTTTCAGATAAGCCGGGGTCTGTTCTGCGGGCAGTTCGGGATTGCCGTTCAGCTTGGCAAGCTGGGTGGCCGCGTTCTGGCGCAGAGAAGCGAGCGAGGCCTGGGCGCTGAGCAGCGCGGCGCGGGCGGTATCCACCTGCATGGCGGCGATGGCGTTCTGCTGTTGCAGCGCCCGGTAGCGGTCAAAGGTCTGCTGGTTGACATTGACCTGCGCCTGCTGCGCGGCCGCCTGGGCCATGTCCGAGCGATAAAGCGCGCGGGTGGATTCGGCATCCTGGACGGCGCTGGACAATGCCGCCTGGGCATTCTCCAGCGCGATCTCGAACGGCTTCGGGTCCAGGGTGAACAGGACATCGCCCGCCTTGACCTGCTGGCCTTCCCGGACATTCACCGTCTGCACCAGGCCGGAAACGTCGGTGGAAACCATCAGCTTGTTGGCATGCACATAGGTGTCGTCGGCCGTCACATAGCGGCCGCCGCTGAGATAGAAGGCGGCGGCAACCGCCAGGAAAACGCCAACGCCGCCGATCATCAGGACGCGGCGCAGCCGCGCCTTGTCGGACCACAGGCTTTCGCGCTCCGGCACATAGGTGTCATCAAGGGTGGACATGCTTACTCTCCTGCGACCTTCGCGGCCGGCCGGACCTGCGGTTCCGCGAGGCGCTGCTTCATGTGGAGCAATGCTTCGGTGACGGTCTCCAGCACCGCCGGGTCCAGTCCATCGGTGATGGCGGCGAAGAGACCGTCCTTGTACCGATGAATTTCATCCAGGATCGGCCGCGAGGCGGGCAACAGGTGCAGGCGGCGGATACGGCGGTCGGCCGGGTCCAGGCGCCGCTCGACCAGCCCGTTGGCTTCCAGCCGGTCCACAAGACGTCCCACGGTGATCGGTTCGACCTCGCACAGGCCCGCCATTTCGTTCTGGGTCATGCCGGGCTGGCGCTCCAGCCGGGCCAGGATGATCCACTGGGCGCGGGTCATGCCGTATTCGCGGGCGCGCTGGTCGAAACGTGTCCGCATCATGCGCGCCACGTCGTGCATCACCACCAGCATGTCCCGATCCAGGCTCATGACCGGAATTAATAAGCTGCGTTATTATAACGCTCAAGATAATAAGCTAAGTAATAAACGCAACCCCGCCCTGCGCGAAATCGCATGCCCCCAAAGAAAAAGGCCGATGGAGGGGGACCATCGGCCTTTTCCGGAATATCCGCTGTATTCGGTGCGGAATTACATGCCCGAGCCCTGAATGTTCTTCCAGCTCGCGGTGATTGCGGAGACGGCATTCTGGGGCAGCGGGACATAGTCCAGGCCCAGGGCGAGCTGTTCGCCCTTTTCAAAGCCCCACTGGAAGAACTTCAGCGTATCGGCGGTGGCGCGCTGGTCCGGCGGGTTCTTGTAGACGAGGATGTAGGTGGTGGCGGTGATCGGCCAGCTCTGCGCGCCCGGCTGGTCCACCAGGATCACATAGAAGCTGTTCTTGGCGGCTTCGGCCCAGTCCGCGTTGGCGGCAGCGGCGCGGAAGGATTCCACGGTCGGCGCGACGGTCTGGCCGGCCTTGTTGACCATCTTCACATGGCTCAGGCGGTTCTGCTTGGCATAGGCATATTCAACATAGCCGATCGAGCCGCCGATCTGCGCCACATTGCCCGCCACGCCTTCATTGCCCTTGGCGCCGATGCCGGTGGGCCAGTCAATGGCGGTGTCGGCGCCGACATCCGTCTTCCACTCGGCGCTGACGCGGCTGAGATAGGTGGCGAAGATGAAGGTCGTGCCCGAACCGTCCGAACGATGCACCACGGTGATGGCGCGGCCCGGCAGGTTGACGCCCGGATTCAGCTTCTTGATTTCCGGCGCGTCCCAGCGGGCGATCTTGCCCATGAAGATGCCGGCCAGGGTTTGGCCGTCCAGGGTGAGCTGGCCCGGCGTGATGCCCGGCACGTTGACGACCGGAACCACGCCGCCGATGACGGTGGGGAACTGGGTCAGGCCGGTCGCATTCAGCTCCTTGGGCGTCAGCGGCTTGTCGGTGGCGCCAAAGGCGACCGTCTTGGCCTTGATCTGGGCGATGCCGCCGCCCGAACCGATGGACTGATAGTTCAGGCTGGTGCCCGACACGCCCTTATAGGCAGCCGCCCACTTGGCATAGATCGGGAACGGGAAGCTGGCGCCCGCGCCGGTGATTTCCGCCGCCATCGCGGTGGTGGCGATGGCGAGGCCCGCCACCGCGCCCACCAGGGCCTTGAAGTTCATTTTCATGTCGTTTCTCCGTTAGGGATCGGTTAGTTGGCGAACTGGACGCGGACCATCGCCACGTTCAGGTTCTGGCTGTCGCGGTTCAGGTTGGTCGCGATGCCCTTCTTCAGGTTGATGATGTTGTCCTGGAACATGACGCGGACGTTGCGGTTGAGGTACCAGTTGACGCCCAGCGCGATGATGTCCTCGCGGCCGCCATTGATGCCGGCGAGCTGCGTGGCGGTGGCGAGCTGGGTCGGGTTCCAGTTCAGGTCGGTCGAGGAATAGCGGGCCACCAGTTCCCACGCGCCCCAGCTGTCACCGGCCAGCGAGAAGGGACGGGACGGCACGATGGACTGGAAGCCGCCGGTTTCGTTGTTGAGCGCCGCCGGGGTGTAGCTCTTGGCCTCGCCGGTCAGGATCCAGGACCCCTCGACATACCAGCCCTCGAAGGTCGGACGGTCGGCGATGTCGAAGTTGCTGGCGCAGACCGCGTTGCGCAGCGTGCCGCACTGGCGGTCCACCGAGAACTGCGCCCATTCGCCGCCCAGGAAGAAGTTCTCCCAGTTGCCACCCATGTCGAAGGCGATCATGTCGGCGGTCTTGGCGGCCATGTTGCCGGTCGAGATCAGGCGGGTCGGGTCGTTGCGGACCTGCGGACGGTCCTGCAGGTTGATGCTGTTCACGCCGCCGCCGCTGTTCAGCACGCTGGCGATGCTCATGCCGATCGAGACGTTGGAGCGGCCGTTGGTCCACAGCCGGTCGCTGATACGGCCCAGGATCTGGGTCTGCTCGTCGCCGCCCGGCGCATGGCCGGCGGAGCTGCCGGTCTTGGCGCCCGACAGGACGGCGGTGATGGCCAGGTTGTCGCCCGACCACAGCGCATCGGTCTTGGCCCAGCCGATCTCGATGCCGCGGCGGGCGTCACCGGCGCCGAACACATCGGCGGCGATATTGTCGATTTCCGGGCGCTCGAAGAACATCAGGTTCGCCGAGGAGGTGGTGCCCTCGAACATGAAGGCCGGCTCGATCACGCCGACATTGAAGTGCCAGTTGGGGATGCCGACATAGGAGATCACGGCCTTGTTCAGCTCGGCGCCTTCGACACCGCTGCCGCCCAGATTCATGCGGAACTCATACTGGAAGTCGCGATAGGCGCGGCCCTCGATGCCGAAATAGGCGCGGCGCATGGCGACGCCCGAACCCAGGTCGCGGGGACCGGCGAAGCCGGGACGGAAATTCTCTTCCTGCGAATAACCGGCGAAATCGGCCTGGAAGCGGGTGCGGATGGACATGGAGAAGCGGCCGTCGCCCGAAGTGATGGTGGGGCGGCCATTGTCGAAGGTCCAGGAGGCCGCCTGATAGCTCTGCTCCAGGGTGGAGAGGCGGGTGCGGTCGCTGGTGGCGCGCTCGTCGCGGGCGGCCAGGGCGTCTTCCAGCGCCGATACGCGGGCCGCGAGGTCCGCGGCGCTGTTGTTGCTGCTGGTGAAATTCTGCGCGACCACCAGGTTCGGCGCGCCGTTCCGGTCGGCAGCCTGCGCCCCCGCGGCGGTCACGATGGCGGCGGCGGCCACGCCCGACATCAGCGCCAGTTTCCCAAATTTCATACCCTCAGTCCCTCTGAAAAATTCCCGCGCACCTTTGCGCGCGGCTGCAATCGCAGCGGGCCTTAACAGCGATATGAAACTTGCGTGACGGTTGCGTGACACCCTTCGCGGATGCGGGAAAATCCGCCCGCCGGACAAAATGCCGCTTGTGGATAGCCCTCCGGCGTTGCCGGAAAGACGCGGTTTTTATGCCTGGTTTTGCGCCAGCGCGCCGTAGCGGCCCTGGAAATAGACCAGCGGCGCGCCCGCGCCGTCATGGCGCCGGAATCGCAGCACCCGTCCCACCAGGATGGCGTGGTCGCCGCAGTCCTGCACGCTTTCACGGGCACATTCGAACACCGCCAGCGCATCGGCCAGCGCGGGCGGCCCCAGCTCGGTGGGGACCAGCGCGATTCCGTCCAGGCTGTGTTCGCCCTGCCCCGCCAGCCGCGCCGACACCGCGCGGTGCCCCGACGCCAGAATGGACACGGTGAAGCCGCCTGCCCCGGCAAAGGCCGGATAGCGGCGCGAGCGCCGGTCTATGCACCACAGCACCAGGGGGGGATCGAGCGAGACCGAGGTGAAGGAGTTCACCGTGATCCCGATATGGGACATCTCGCCCCCGGCGGCCTCGCTGGAAGCCGTCACCACCGCGATCCCGGTGGGAAAGCAGCCGAGGGCGTCGCGGAAGGCTCTGGAATCAAAGGTCATGGCGCATATTAGCCGTTTCACACTCGGTTAAGCGGCATTGTGCATGATCCTCCCCGGCTGGACGAGCGGCAAAAGACCGTGATTTCCGGCCGGGTATTCATGGTGGGTGGCGGATATGGCCGGCGACAACGCGGTCGTTATCAAGAAAATCAAGAAGGGCGGTCACGGCGGCCATCACGGCGGCGCGTGGAAAGTCGCCTATGCCGACTTCGTCACCGCGATGATGGCCTTCTTCCTGCTGATGTGGCTGATCAACACCACCACCCCCGAACAGAAGCGCGGCATCGCCGATTATTTCGCGCCCCAGAGCATCGCCCAGACTGTGTCCGGCTCTGGCGGCGTGATGGGCGGCAAGGTGATGGGCGAGGACGATTCCCGCGCCGGTGGCGCCCAGTCGGTGATGCAGAAACAGTCGCCGCCCTCGCCCGCCGAAACCGCCAAGGGCCAGGCCAGCGGGGCCGAGGATGGCGGCGTCGCCCAGGCCGACTCCATGCGTTCGGCCCAGGACGGCGATTTCGCCCATGCCGCCGAGGCGATCCGCCAGGCGATGCAGGACAATCCCGACATCGCCAACCTGTCGCGGCAGGTGATCCTGGAGAACACGCCGCAGGGCATGCGCATCCAGCTCGTGGACCAGGACGGGCGTCCAATGTTCCAGCAGGGCTCCAGCGAGCCGATGCCCTATGCGAAGAAACTGCTGGCGGCGGTGGGCGGCATCATCAGCCAGCTGCCCAACCGCGTTTCGATCAGCGGCCATACCGGCGGCAACGACGTCAACGCCACCAACGGCAACTGGGAGCTGTCGTCGGCCCGCGCCAACCAGGCGCGCGCCCTTTTGCAGGCGGGCGGCCTGACCAGCGACCGCATCTATGAGGTATCGGGCAAGGCCGGGTCCGAACCGCTGCTGCCGGAAAATCCCAGCGCCAGCGCCAATCGCCGCCTCTCCATCCTGCTGATGCGCGAAGCCCCGCCGGTGCCCCAGAATACCGGCCTGTAAAGAACAAAATCAGGGACAGGCCCGCAATTTTCCGGCTGCGCCCGCCCCGCGCCAGCCTATACTGCCGTCCGAAGGGGCCAGGTTTTCGCCGTGACGGACCAGCGCAATACCCGCGTACCGCAATTCTTCCTGACACCGGGTGGGCCGTGCCCGTATCTGCCCGGCAAGGTGGAACGCAAGGTCTTCGCGCGTCTGGCCGGCAATCTCGCCCAGCCCCTGTCCGAGGCCCTGACCCATTCCGGCTTCCGCCGCAGCCAGTCCATCGCCTATCGCCCGGCCTGCGAAAGCTGCAATGCCTGCCAGTCGGTCCGCATCAGGGCACAGGACTTCGTCATCAGCCGCAACCAGAAGCGCATCCTGCGCCGCGCCGCCGACCTGCAGCGCAGCGAAGTGGCGGCCGAGGCGACACGCGAGCAGTTCGCCCTGCTGCGGACATATCTGGATTCGCGCCATCCCGGCGGCGGCATGAGCGACATGGGCCTGTTCGACTATGTGGCGATGGTCGAGGAAACGCCGGTGGACACCCATATCGTGGAATACCGCGCACCCGACGGCACGCTGCTGGCCTGCGCCCTCACCGACCGGCTGAAAGACGGCCTGTCGATGGTCTATTCCTTTTTCCATCCGGGCGAGGATGCGCGCAGCCTGGGCACCACTATGATCCTCGACCATGTCCGCAGCGCCCAGAAGGCGGGCCTGCCCTATGTCTATCTGGGCTATTGGGTGCGCGGCAGCGACAAGATGGATTACAAGATCCGCTTCACGCCGCTGGAAGCCCTGGGGCAAAACGGCTGGGAGAGCCTCGTTCCCCCAGGCCCGTAGGAGCTGGAGGATGAAATGGTCCGGTAGACCATTTCAAGAGCCGCCAAATCGTTCCTTCCATTCCGCGATCTGCTCGTCGCTGATCTTGGCCACCAGAACCTCCGGCGCCTTGATGGGCTGGCCGGGCGTCAGGTCGTCCAGCAGCACCGCCATGGACTGGTCCGGGAACGGCATCACGCCGTCGCGATAGCCCGGCGGCTGGATGCACAGATGCAGGGAATTGGCAAAGTCCGGCATCACCGGCCAGAGCAGGTGCGTAAACTGGTGGATCAGGTTCAGGCCCATGCGCACACCCACCGCCGCTTTCGCCCGGTCGGTCTTGATATGGGTCCAGGGCGCGGCGCGGGTCATATACTCGTTGCCCGCCACCCAGATGGCGCGCATCTCGCCCATCGCCTTGCGGAACTCGGCATTCTCCATGAACTCGGCATATTGCGCGATGCGCCGGTCCAGTTCGGCGATCAGCGCCTTCTCCTCGTCGCCATACTCGCCCTCGCCCGGCACCACGCCGTCAAAGCGCGCGACACAGAACTTGGTGACGCGGTTGACGAAGTTGCCCAGCACATCGGCCAGATCCTTGTTGATAACGCCCGCGAAATGCTCCCAGGTGAAATTGCTGTCGCTGCTCTCCGGCGCGTTGGCGATCAGGTAGTAACGCCAGTAATCGGCGGGTGCGACCTCCAGCGCCTTGTCCATGAAGATGCCGCGCTTGCCGGAGGTGGAGAACTTGCCGCCGTCATAGTTCAGCCAGTTGAATCCCTTGAGCCGGTCCACCAGCTTCCAGGGTTCGCCCGAGGCCATGATGGTCACCGGAAAGCCGACCGTGTGGAAGGGCACATTGTCCTTGCCCATGAACTCCCAATAGGTGACGTCTTTCGCCGCGTCGCCGTACCACCAGTCCTTCCAGGCCTCGCCCTTGCCGTTCTTGTCGGCCCACTCCTTGGTGGCGGCGATATATTCGATGGGCGCGTCGAACCAGACATAGAAGACCTTGCCCTTGAGCGCGCCGTCGGCGATGTCGTCGGGCACGGGAATGCCCCATTCCAGGTCGCGGGTGATGCCGCGATCCTGAAGCCCC
>DASTMN010000068.1:0-4041 GCA_035714165.1 Rhizomicrobium sp. | reverse complement strand
GGCGGAAAAGAAATAGGGATCGCTGCCGGGAAAAATACCACTGTCGCGCGAGGCCAGCAGGGTCCAGACGAACAGCCCCTGCGCCAGCCCGATGGCCAGCCGCGCCGGCCACAGGCGCGGGGCGCGGTTGAGGTTGGCGGGCGCGATATCGGGCGCTTCGGCCAGCAGGGCGACGGGCGCTGGCGGCGGCGTGGAGGTTTCAGGTTGAGGCGCGGCTTCCGGGGCGGCGGTCTCGGGCGTGGGATCCGGCACGGCGGCGCGCGGTTCGCTGCGCCAGTCCTCGGTCCAGCCCACATCGTTGCCGGGCGCAAAGCGCGGCTCGGCTTCCAGCGGCTCCTCGGGATTCCAGCGCAGGGCCTCGGTGTCCACCCAGCGCGGGGCGTCATTGTCTTTGCGGAAAAAGCGCATCCGGCCTGCCTAGCGCAGGCGGGCCAGGCGATCACGCGGCGTTAAAAAAAGTGGTTAACATGAAAGCGGTCAAGGTGCCTTAGTTCACCCGCTATGAGATTCCGCTCAAACGTATGAGCTAGCTTAGTTCGCACTGAATAAGCAGAGTTCTGAAATGGTAGCAGATGAAGCTTGGATAAGGGTGGATGAAGCAGAAGATGTGGCGGCTTCTGTTCGCCACGTTCTGCATTCGCTGGCACTTACAACAAAAGACCAGCAAGCTTGGAAATGGGTTTTGCTTGCATTGCATTCTGCGTTGCAGGGAGCATGCGTATGCCACCTTACAACCACCGCAAGCCCGGTCGGCGCTCTCACAGAGAAGAATACGGTTGAATGGCTCGTCTACTTTGAGGCTTCGCGGACCGATTCCAACGTGTCAGCTCCCAAGACATACCTTTTGAATTTTCCCGACCTGCTGAAAGCCATACGCAAGCCGAAATCGGCAGGAGATGGAAGTGATTTATCAGCAGTTCAAATTAGTGACTCCGAGCTTGAATGGCTGAAAAGGTTTCATTCAAGAATACGAAATCAGTTCATTCGCTTTGAACCGACGGGATGGTCCATCGAGGTATCCGGCATTCCTGCCATGACTAAACTTGCGGCGCGCATCATCAAGGATATTTTGGATATTGGTTGGGCCTTTCGCCACAAAGATAAAGCGTGGAGAGACGAATTACAGGCCAACCTCGTCCGCTTATCCAGTGATGGATATTGATGGCGGATTATCCTTCAATAGGCCCGGAATGACCCATGAAGATTGATGGCGGCTAATTGTCGTCCATCTTGAGCGCGGCGATGAAGGCTTCCTGCGGAATCTCCACCTTGCCGAACTGGCGCATCTTCTTCTTGCCCTCTTTCTGCTTGTCCAGCAGCTTGCGCTTGCGGCTGATATCGCCGCCATAGCATTTGGCGGTGACGTCCTTGCGCAGGGCGGAAAGCGTCTCGCGGGCGATCACCTTGCCGCCGATGGCGGCCTGGATCGGAATCTTGAACATGTGGCGCGGGATCAGGTCTTTCAGCTTTTCGCACATGGCGCGGCCACGTCCTTCGGCGCGCTGGCGGTTGACCACCATGGCCAGCGCATCCACCGGGTCGTCATTGACCAGGATGGACATCTTGACCAGGTCGCCTTCCTCGTACTTCTCGATGTGATAGTCGAAGCTGGCATAGCCGCGCGACACCGATTTCAGCCGGTCATAAAAGTCGAACACCACCTCGTTCAGCGGCAGCATATAGACCACCATGGCGCGGTTGCCCGCGTAAGTCAGTTCGACCTGACGTCCGCGCCGGTCCTCGCACAGCTTCAGCACGCTGCCCAGATATTCGTCGGGCACCAGGATGGTCGCCTTGATCCACGGTTCCTCGATGTGATCGATATAGGTCACGTCGGGCATGTCCGCGGGATTGTGCAGGTCCTTCTTGGACCCGTCATTCATGTAGATGTGATAGATCACCGACGGCGCGGTGGTGATGAGGTCCAGATTGAACTCGCGCTCCAGCCGCTCGCGCACGATCTCCAGATGCAGCAGGCCCAGAAAGCCGCAGCGGAAGCCGAAGCCCAGCGCCGCCGAGCTTTCGGTTTCATAGGTGAAACTGGCATCGTTGAGATGCAGCTTGCCCAGCGCCTCGCGCAGGTCCTCGAACTGGGCCGCATCCACCGGGAACAGGCCGCAGAACACCACCTGCTGGGCGGGCTTGAAGCCGGGCAGGGGATTGGGCGTGCCCTTGCGTTCGTCGGTGATGGTGTCGCCCACCTTGGTGTCGGCCACCTGCTTGATCTGGGCGGTGATATAGCCGACCTCGCCGGGGCCCAGCTTTTCGACGCCCAGCTTCTTGGGCTTGAACACGCCGATCTGCTCGACCTGATAGACCGCATCGGCGGCCATCATGCGGATCTTCTGGCCCTTCTTCAGTTCGCCATCGATGATGCGCACCAGCACCACCACGCCCAGATAGGCGTCGTAATAGGAATCGATCAGCAGCGCCTTCAGCGGCGCGTTCAGCTCGCCCTTGGGTGGCGGCAGGCGAGTGACGACCGCTTCCAGCACCTGGTCGATGTTCAGGCCGGTCTTGGCGGAAATCGGCACGGCGTCGGAGGCGTCAATGCCGATCACATCCTCGATCTGCTGCTTGACCCGGTCCGGCTCGGCGGCGGGCAGGTCGATCTTGTTGAGGACCGGCACGATCTCCAGCCCGGCATCGATCGCCTGATAGACATTGGCCAGGGTCTGGGCCTCGACGCCCTGGCTGGCGTCCACCACCAGCAGCGCGCCCTCGCAGGCGGCCAGACAGCGCGAGACCTCATAGCCGAAGTCCACATGGCCCGGCGTGTCCATCAGGTTGAGGATATAGGTCTCCCCGTCCAGCGCCTTGTATTCCAGGCGCACGGTCTGGGCCTTGATGGTGATGCCGCGCTCCCGCTCGATATCCATCGAGTCCAGGATCTGGTTGGTCATCTCGCGATTGGAGACGGTGCCGGTGAACTGGATCAGCCGGTCGGCCAGGGTGGACTTGCCATGGTCAATATGGGCGACGATGGAGAAATTGCGGATTTTCGACAGCTCGGGCATTTGCGGGGGTCTAGCAGAGCCACGGCCCCCTTTCCACCGGCATTTCCGGCTATAACACCCCCATGCTGACCTACCTTTACCTGGATTATGGGGGCCTGCCCCAATACCGGCGTGAGCTGCGCTACAGCCTGATCTCCCTGCGCCAGGATTTGCCGCCGGATGCCCGGATCGCGGTCTATACCGACGCGCCGCAGGTCTATGCCAACTGGCCGGTGACGGTGGTGGATATCGGGGGCCGGGTCGCGGACTGGTCGGGCGGGGGGTTGTACCACCACCGGATCAAGCCGGCGGCGGTGCTGGACGCCCTGGGCCGGTTCGATGGCCCGGTCTGTTTCCTGGACAGCGACAGCATCATCCAGCCAGGTTTCCATGCCGAACTGGCGGGAAAGATGGGCGAGGCGGTGGTGATGAACCGCTTTGAGCTGATCAACCCCTTTCCGCCGCTCAGGGGGTTCCGCACCGTGCTGCCGCATCTGGGGCCCTACCGCTACGATGTGGCGCAGAGCCGGATGTACAATTCCGGCCTGATCGGGGTGGGGCCGCGGCATGTGCCGGTGCTGGAAGACACGCTGGCCTTCATTGACGCCCTGATCGGCCGGGCGCGCAAATTCCCCACGCTGGAACAGTTCGCCCTCAGCGAGGTGCTGCGGCTGAACGCCATTCCGGTGGCGGAGGTGCATGAGACCTTCCTGCATTACTGGCAGGGACGGCGGCGCATCTATATGGCGCACCAGATTGAAAAAAGCCTGTCGCCCGACTGGGACGACCTGACGCCGCCAAAGGAATGGGCGCAGATGAACTATTGGGCGATCCGCGCCTACAACTATTATCACGGCGTCAAAAGCGCGCTGGCATGGCTGAAATGAATGGCTGAAACGAAGAAGAAGACAGGCGGCGAGAGCGTCGCGGACCTGTGGGCCGGGCAATCCGTCCCGCTGCTCAAGGCGCTGCATATCCTGACCCAGAATGGCGGGTTGAACGCGGATTCGCGGCGCAAGCTGAAACAGGTGCAGCATCTGGCGCA
>DASTMN010000067.1:0-5914 GCA_035714165.1 Rhizomicrobium sp. | reverse complement strand
CCGTCGCTCAACCTGCCGCTCGACACGGTGACCTTCATCATTCTCAAGGCGCGCGCCTATGATGTGAAGGAAAGCGATGTGGACCCCGATGCGGCCTCCAACGCGATCGATGACGGCCAGACCGATGTGCTGCTGGACAAGGACAACGATCCGGTGCGCGAGGAATTGCTGGGCGCCATTCGCGGCCTGAATGAGGACGAACGGATGCGGCTGGTGGCGCTGGCCTGGCTGGGGCGCGGCACCTATGCGCTGGACGAATGGAAGGACGCGATCGCCACCGCGCGCAGCGAACATTCCCGCCGCACGGCGGAATATCTCCTCAGCCTGCCGCTGCTGGGCGATTACCTGGAAGACGGTCTGGCGATGTTCGACGAAGGCATCGTGGACGATTCCGATACCCGCGAAGGCGTGGATGGCGAGAACGAGCCGCTGGGCAACATGACCGACAAGCCCGCGCGGCAGTAATCAGCGCGGTTCTTTTGCGCTGCAGGATTATTAGGGCGGCTAGGCCGGGGCGGGCAGGGCAGGCTGCTGCATCGCCGCCTGCATGCCGCGCTGGAGCTTCTCGAACGCCCGCACCTCGATCTGGCGCACGCGTTCACGGCTGACGCCGTATTTCTGCGACAGCTCCTCCAGCGTGGCCGGTTCGTCCTGCAGGCGGCGCGCCTGGATGATGTCGCGCTCGCGCTCGGTCAGGTCCTTCATGGCGCCAACCAGAAGCTGGTGCCGCGCGCTCATTTCCTCGCGGTCGGCCAGCCGGGTTTCCTGGTCGGCGGTGTCGTCGGCCAGCCAGTCCTGCCATTCGCTTTCGCCGTCCGAACGCAGCGGCGCGTTGAGCGAGGCATCACCGCCCGACAGGCGGCGGTTCATCTCGGTCACCTCGGTCTCGGTGACGCCCAGCTGATCGGCCAGGGTGGCGGTGTGATCGGGCGTCAGGTCACCTTCCTCGATGGCGCCGATATTGTTCTTGGCCTTGCGCAGGTTGAAGAACAGCTTTTTCTGCGCCGCCGTGGTGCCCATCTTCACCATGCTCCACGACCGCAGCACATATTCCTGGATCGAGGCGCGAATCCACCACATGGCATAGGTGGCCAGCCGGAAGCCCTTGTCGGGCTCGAACCGCTTGACAGCCTGCATCAGCCCGACATTGCCCTCGGACACGATTTCGGACACCGGCAGGCCATAGCCGCGATAGCCCATCGCGATCTTGGCGACCAGGCGCAGATGGCTGGTGACCAGGCGGCGCGCGGCCTCGGGGTCTTCATGCTCGCGCCAGCGCTTGGCGAACATGTATTCGTCCTCCGCCGACAGCAGGGGGAACTTGCGGATTTCGGACAGATAGCGCGACAGGCCCGCTTCGCCCGACAGGGCGGGAAGTCCACGGCCGCTCATGGGCGGCCTCCCATCAAATCTTTGCGCATGACATCCCCCTGTTACCGGGCCTGAGGAACGATAACGCCTCAAGGCCCCGACAGTTGAAGAGAGATAAGTTCCGTCAGGGACTATTCAATCCCTTTAAGGCGGAAACGAGATGCGCAAAGTCCGCAGGCCAAGGGCTCTCGAAACGCAGGGTCTTGTGCAGGCTAGGGTGCTGGAATCCCAGCACAAAAGCGTGCAGGGCCTGGCGGGAAAACGCCGCTGCCGCTGTAAACGCGGCGGCTTCGGCCTCGCTGCGGGGCTTAGGCGCGGTGCGGGCGCGGCCATATTGGGGGTCGCCGATCAGGGGGTGGCCCAGATGGGTGAGGTGGACGCGGATCTGGTGGGTACGGCCGGTTTCCAGGCGGCATTCGATCAGCGAGGCCAAGGGGCGGGAGGCCGGGCCGAAACTTTCCAGCACCTTGTACCGGGTGCGGGCGGTCTTGCCGCCGGCGCGCAGCACCGTCATGCGCTTGCGGTCGAACTGGCTGCGCCCGATCTGGCTTTCGATCAGGCCCGACGCTTCGCGCGGCGCGCCCCAGACCACCGCGTTATAGGCGCGTTCGATGGTGTGGTTGGCGAACTGCTTGGCCAGTGACGCCATCGCCCGTTCGGTCTTGGCCGCCACCAGCAGGCCCGACGTGTCCTTGTCCAGCCGGTGCACGATTCCGGGCCGCGCCTCGCCGCCGATCGCCAGCGCCGCCTCGCCGCAATGGGCGATCAGGGCATTGACCAGCGTGCCGTCGGGATTGCCTGCCGCCGGATGCACCACCAGCCCGGCGGGCTTGTCGATCACGATCAGGTCCTTGTCCTCGTACACGACGGCCAGCGGAATATCCTGGCCTTGCGGGCGTGCGGGCGCAGCCTTCGGCACCAGCAGTTCATAGTCCTCGCCCGGTTTGACCCGGTGGTTGGCGTCTTTTATCGTCCGCCCGCCCGCCGACACCGCACCGCCTTCCAGCAACTGCTGGAGCCGCGAGCGGGAAAAATCGGGCAGGGCGGTGGCCAGGAAACGGTCCAGCCGCCAGCCCGCATGGCTTTCGCCGCTGCGCGCCGTTCGTTTCTGATCGTCTGGGGAGGAATCCGTGTCCGACATGCCGCCATCTGACATGGGACAGGCCCCGGCGCAAAGCCCCGGCTATTATGCCGCGCGCATGGCGGTGATCGTGCTGTCGGTGCTGATCGTGGTGGCGCTGGCGGCGCTGGTGGTCGGGCTGATCCGCCGCTCCGGTGCGGCCTCTGATGCGCCCGCCAATGTTTCCGCGCAGGGCGCACAGGCCGAATACAGCCTGCCGCGCAATGCCGAGATCCTGGCGATGCAGACCCAGCCCCAGCGCGTCATCCTGCATCTGGAGACGCCGGAGGGCGCGGAAATCGTGATCCTGGACAGCGGCACCGGCCGCCTGGTGCGCCGGATTCGGACGGCCCCCTGATGGCGCATCTGGTGATGCCGCCTGTCCTGGCCGAACAGATACTGGCCCAGGCGCGCGCCGCCTATCCTGCGGAATGCTGCGGGCTGCTGGAAGGGGTTCGCGCGGATGGCGGGTTTCGTGTCGCGGCCCTGCATCCGGCACGCAACCTGTCAGACCGGCCCGATCGCTTTGCGATGGACCCGCGCGACCAGTTCGCCGCCCAGAAAGCGGCGCGCGCCAACAGCCACGCCATCATCGGCTGTTATCACTCCCACCCGGACGGCGCGGCGCAGCCGTCCGCGCATGACCTGGCGGGCGCGGGCGAGGAGGACTTCCTCTGGCTGATCGCGGCGAAAGACGTGTTGGGCGCTTTCGTCTATCGCGAGGGCGGGTTCCTGGGCTGCATCACCGGCGCGGACTGCGTGATGTCGTCGGAATAGGTCCGCAGTTTGCCGTGCTGGAACAGCACGTCATTGGCGGTCACCACATCCACCACATGGCCGGTCTCGTCGGCGATCTCGATCTGGCGGTTGTTCAGCGCACCGCCATGCAGGAGCTTCTCGCCCAGGATTTCGCGGTTGGCGTTAATGGCCTCCCGCCGCGCCGCCTCGGCGTCGGGCAGGTCCTGCCCCTCGGTGTCCCGGCTGATGTCGCCGCCTTCGCGGATATGGAAGAAGTAACGGGGCATGGCCTTGGCGTTGCTGGACTATTCACCCTCCGTAACACGCCAGAGCCGTCCCCGTTCCGGTCCCGTTTTACGCCGGAAACAAAGAAAGCCGGGAACCTTGCGGGTTCCCGGCCCCTTTGGCTATAAGCGCGGCGTCCCGCAGGATGCTCCCATCGTCTAGCGGTTAGGACGCGGCCCTCTCAAGGCTGAAACCGGGGTTCGATTCCCCGTGGGAGCGCCAGTTTTTCTTAACGAGCGCAGCGAGTTTAGAAAAACTGAGCGCCACCGAGGACCGCGCAGCGGTCCGAGTGGGCATCAACTGTCGGCTGCCGTCAGCGTGCCGCGCCGACCATCCACAGCCACCAGGCGGAATAACCGAACCAGGCCGCCAGCACGCCCGCCAACAGTGCCTGCAACAGGTCCCAGCGGTCGCGCCGGGCCGCATATTCGCGCAGCGAGATGGGGACGCCCAGAGTCAGGATCAGGGTAAGGAACAGCAGGGTGAGGGTAATCGCCAGCAGCATATCGGTTATTTCTTCTGCGGGTTCACGGCGACGGTCTGGAACACGATCTTGCCGCCCCGGATCACAAAGACGTCATACCCCGACAGTTCCCTGGCCGTGCCCTTGTACTGGACCCAGCGCATCAGCGTGGTGTCGGGCGCCAGCGTCTCATAGGTCACCTGCATGGTCTTGTTGCCGGGCAGGTTCTCCTTGTTCGTCAGCACCGTGAACAGCTTGCGCGTGTCCTTGCCGATGAAGATGCCGCTGGGCGAGATCATGCCGGCGGGCGTCACCACCACGGCATCGGGCGCATAGTCGGCCAGCACTTCTTCCAGGTTGCCGGTCTTCATGTGGGTCACATGATGGTCCAGCACCTTGTTGCCCTGCGCCACGGCCGGAAGCGGCAGCAGCAGCGCGAACGCCATTGCGAGAATCGGCCCGGGCATGCGGGCGGCCTGCAGGATATTCGACATCGCGTTTTCCCCGTCTGGTTTGCCGCAAGGCTAGTGCAGGCCGCACCGGCTGACAATCAGTGGCGGCGCAGGCTCCAGCGTTCTTCCTCGGGATTGCGCTGGGGTGGCAGGGCGGCGCGGAAGACGATCACCGGCTTGGCCGCGCCCAGCAGCGCCAGCCCCAGCAGCGGCGCGACTTTCTTGCCCGCCTCGCCGCACAATCCGTCGCCCAGGGCGGCCCGCATCGCCCGCAGCCATACCAGATCGGCATGGTCGCGCCGCCCCGCCGCCAGCCGGTCGGCGATCTCGTGGAAATGGCGCGCGGAGGCGGCATAGGTGAAGGGCAGGCGCTGGGCCACCATGCGCACCAGTTCGGCCGCGCCCAGGGCGCTGGTGGGCACGGTCTGGAAGAACTCCCGGTGCAGGCTTTTGAGGGCGGTCAGGATGCCGTTCATGGCGTCGCCATTTTCCCGGCAGTGATCGGCCTCGTATTTCTTCACGGCGCCGTGCAGGGCGCGCTCGGTGATGCGGAGTTCCTCGGCCAGCACAACCACGGGGTCCATGTCCATCGGGGCACCTGTCGTTAACAAATCACCCGCAAACGATAGGTGCGCGACCCGTGCAAGCAATCGTAAACCTTCGAAATGCCGAGTTACGCACACCCATCGGATAAAATTTGAATCAAGTTGCCGGACGGTTTTCAGGATGTTTGCGCCGCCCGGTTTGAAACACCGGGCGGAACATGGTTGCCTGTGCCTTAACCAAATGGGGGGAGCGCATGAGTCGCCGCTGGATCGTCCTGCTGCCGGTGATCTTCATCACCTACAGCCTTGCCTATCTCGACCGCGCCAATTTCAGCTTCGGCGCGGCGGCGGGCATGGCGAACGATCTGGGAATCACCGCGGCGCAATCCTCGCTGCTGGGGGCGCTGTTCTTCCTGGGCTACTTCGCCTTCCAGATTCCGGGCGCCGCCTACGCCCAGAAATACAGCGTCAAGAAGCTGATCTTCGCCGGGCTGATCGGCTGGGGCGCGCTGGCCGCCTCGATGGGCCTGATCTCGGACATCAACATGCTCTATGCCGCGCGTTTCCTGCTGGGCGTGGTGGAAAGCGCGGTGCTGCCAGCGCTGCTGATCCTGCTGTCGCGCTGGTTCACCCGCGCCGAGCGCGCCCGCGCCAATGCGGTGCTGATCCTGGGCAATCCCGCCACCATGCTGTGGATGAGCGTGCTGTCGGGCTACCTGGCCGCCAATCACGGCTGGCGCGCCATGTTCGTGATCGAGGGCATTCCGCCGATCCTCTGGGCCTTCGTCTGGTGGTGGCTGGTGCGCGACCGGCCCAGCGAGGCCGCCTGGCTCGACGCCCGCGAGCGCGCGGCGCTGGAAGCCAAGCTGGCCGAGGAGCAGCGCGGCATCGCGCCGGTCCGCAACTATTTCGCCGCCTTCAAAAGCCCGCGCGTCATCGC
>DASTMN010000066.1:0-14493 GCA_035714165.1 Rhizomicrobium sp. | reverse complement strand
ACCAGTTCGCCGAACTTCGCCGCCACCGCGGCATCCACCTGGAACAGGGTTTCGGTATCGAAGACGCGAATGGCGCCGATATCCTTCTTGGTCACCTCGCCCTGGCGGCAGATTTCCGGCAGCAGCCATTTGGGATCGGCGTTGCGGCCGCGCCCCACATTCAGGCGGAACCAGACCCCATCCTGCATGTCGCCGGGACGCGGCTTGAAATCGGCCTGATAGTCGCGATTCTCGCGCGGCGCGTGATCGCGCGGGCCATGCTCGCGCTTTTCGCGGGGCGCACGTTCGGCACGCTCCGGCCGCTCGCGGCGCTCCTTTTGCTCGCGGCGCGGGCGGTCCTGCTGATAGGCAGGCTCGTCCTCGATCTCTTCCGGCGCGGGCAGCCCGGCGCGGTACAGTTTCACAAAGGCCGCCGCGACGGCGCGCGCATCCTGCGCCGCCAGCAGCGCGTCGGCCATCGCCAGGTCATCCTCGGCAGCGGGTTCGGTCAGGATCGGGTTCGTCAGCAACCGCTCCTGGTCCAGCTTGCGGATGTCCGCCGCGCTGGGCGCGCTGCCCCAGGTGGCGGTGACGCGGGCGCGGGCCAGCATCTCCTCGGCGCGGCGGCGGCGCGACGGCGGCACCAGCAGAACCGAAACACCCTTGCGCCCGGCACGGCCAGTGCGGCCGCTGCGATGCTGCAAGACTTCGGCATCATTGGGCAGGTCGGCATGGATCACCAGCGCCAGTCCCGGAAGGTCGATGCCGCGTGCCGCCACATCGGTGGCGACGCAGACCCGCGCGCGTCCGTCGCGCAGCGCCTGCAGGGCATGGTTGCGCTCGTTCTGCGACAGTTCGCCCGACAGCGCCACACAGGAAAAGCCCCGCTCAGTCAGCTGGGCTTCCATGTGGCGCACCGCATTGCGGGTGTTGCAGAAAACCAGTGCGCCCGGCGCGTCGGAAAAGCGCAGCAGGTTGACCACCGCGCGTTCGATCTTGCCGCCCGCGATGCGGATGGCGCGATATTCGATGTCGGCATGGCCCGTGGTGTCGCTGCGGGTGGCGATCCGCAGCGCGTCCTTCTGATAGTGCGCGGCCAGGGTGACGATGGCCTTGGGCAGGGTGGCGGAGAACAGCAGCGTGCGCCGGTCGTCCGGCGTGGTTTCCAGGATGAACTGGAGATCCTCGCGGAAGCCCATGTCCAGCATCTCGTCCGCCTCGTCCAGCACGACGGCCTTCAGCGCGGTGACGTTCAGGGCGCGGCGTTCCAGGTGGTCGCGCAACCGGCCCGGCGTGCCCACCACGATATGGGCGCCCCGCGACAGTTCGCGCCGCTCGGCGCCCGGATCCATGCCCCCCACACAGGAAACGATGCGCCCGCCCGCATAATGGTAAAGCCAGTTCAGCTCGCGCCGCACCTGCAAGGCCAGTTCGCGGGTGGGCGCGATGATCAGGGCCAGCGGATTGCCCGCCGGGCCGAACGCATCGGCCCCTTCCAGCAGCGTTTCGGCCATCGCCAGGCCGAAGGCGATGGTCTTGCCCGACCCGGTCTGGGCCGACACCAGCAGGTCACGGCCCTCGGCCTCGGGCTCCAGCACGGCCTTCTGGACCGGGGTGGGATTGGCGTATTCGCGCTCGGTCAGGGCGCGGGCAAGGGCGGCATGGGTATCGGGGAAGGTCACGGGAACTTTCGGGCGCGGATTTTCGGCCTCTCTTTAGTCCTATTGGCCCAAAAAGATAGTCAGGCCGCGGAACACCAGCCATGCGGCGGCTATACCGCCTGCCCGGCGCACCAGCCCGACGACCAGGCCCACTGGAAGTTATAGCCGCCCAGCCAGCCGGTAACGTCCACCACCTCGCCGATAAAATACAGGCCCGGCACCGCCCTGGCCTGCATGCTGCGGGATTCCAGCCCGCGGGTATCCACCCCGCCCAGCGTCACCTCGGCGGTGCGATAGCCTTCGGTGCCGGATGGCGTCACGCGCCAGTCCTGCACCCGCGCTGCCAGCCGCTTCATTCCGGCATCGGACAGGTCGGCCAGCCTGCCCGCCAGCGCCAGTTCGCCGGCAATGGCCCCGGCCAGGCGGCGCGGCAGCAGCGTGGACAGGAAGGTCTGTGGCGATTGCCGCCCGTTCCCGCTTCGCGCCGCGCGCAACAGCGCCATCACATCCTGGCCCGGCAGCAGGTCGATCGCCAGCTCCGCGCCTTCGCGCCAATAGGACGAAATCTGCAAAATCGCCGGGCCGCTGAGGCCGCGATGGGTGAACAGCAGCGCCTCCTCGAATGACGTCTTGCCGCAGGACACGCGCGCGGGCAGCGCCACGCCCGCCAATGGCGCCAATGCGTCCAGCACCGCGCCGCTGAAGGTCAGCGGCACCAGTCCGGCGCGGGTTTCGGTGAGCGCCAGCCCGAACTGCGCGGCAAGACGATAGCCGAAATCGGTCGCCCCCATCTTCGGGATGGACTTGCCGCCGGTCGCCACCACCAGCGCGCCACTTGTGAGCGTTTCACCGGAGGCCAGCGTCAGCACATAACCGTCCCCGGAGCGGGCGACGGTTTCCACCCGCGTCTCCAGCCGCAGCATCACCCCCGCCGCGTCCATTTCCGCCCGCAGCATAGCGATGATCTGGGTGGCGGAGCCGTCGCAGAAAAGCTGGCCCAGCGTCTTTTCATGCCAGGCAATGCCGTGGCGTTCCACCAGCGCCAGGAAATCCTGCTGCGTATAGCGGCTGAGGGCGGAGATGCAGAAGTGCGGATTGCTCGACACGAACTGCCTGGGCGATGCGTTGAAATTGGTGAAGTTGCAGCGCCCGCCGCCGGAAATGCGAATCTTCTCGCCCGCCATGCGGGCATGATCCAGCACCAGCACGCGGCGGCCGCGCGCCCCCGCCACGGCGGCGCACATCATGCCCGCCGCCCCGGCGCCGATCACGATGACATCCCAATCGCTCATGCCTGCTTATGACGCGGAAGGCGCAAGCATTTCCAGCCCGTTCATCCTTCGCTAACCATCGCAAAAGCGGCGCACCGCGATTTCGATACCCCCAATGACTGCCTCGCTTTAAGGGTTTTTCCGCCAAAGTGCCGCATGATCGGCGCGATGGGGATTTTCGCAGACATTCTGCCCGGCAGGCCCTGGCCACAGCGATTGCTGGTGCTGGCCGCGATGACGGCATTGTTCGCGCTGCTCAGCTATATCGGGTCGGCGGTCTATCATCGCGCCGACGGCTTTACCACCGTCAAGCCCTTCTGCGGCGTGGGGCTGGCCTTCATCCTGATCCGCGGGCGCTCCTGGCTGTGGCCGGTGCTGATCACCGGAACGCTGGGCGGAGCCGTCGCCAAGTATTTCTTCGCCATCAGCCTCTTTGACATGGTCGCCACACCCGCGCTCGCGGCCGCGACCCTGTATGCCACCCATACCGCGACGGGCCGCATTATCGGTCCCCGGATAGACTTCCGGCGCTGGACGCAGCTGGTGACCTTCATCGGCATCGCGACGGCCACTTCGGCGCTGTCCGCCTTCATCTTCGCGTTCGTGTTCGATCCCACGCAAGGCGCGGCGGGCTGGCCCAACTGGCTGGCCTGGTGGATTCCCACCACCCTGTCGCATGTGCTGTTCACCCCGGTCCTGGTGCTTCTGGCGACGGCAGACCGGGCCTTATTGCGGCAGAACGGCCTGAAGATCGCGGTTTCGACCCTGCTCCTGTGCGCCATGCTGGCCTGCCTGTTCGTGCCGACCGAGGTGCCGTTATCCTCCACCATTCCGCTGTCGCTGCTGCTGATTTCGCTGGTGTGCGAGATCGAAGGCGTCGCCATCGGCCTTCTGATCACGCAGGCCGTCATCACCATCGGGCCGCTGGCAGGCTATCACATGGCGGCACTCAGCCGTTTTCCGCTGGGGTATCAGCTTTATTTCTCCCAGATATTCCTGGGCGTTCTGGTGACGGTGATGCTGCCGGCGGCGGCGGCGATTTCCGAGCGGCGCACCCTGCAGGACCGCATCACCGCCGCGCTGCGCCGCGAGGAGAAAACCAGCCAGGCGCTGCGCGCCAGTGAGGCCCGCTATCGCCAGAAGGCCGAGGAAGCGGCGGCGGCCAGCCATGCCAAGTCCGAATTCCTGGCCAGCATGAGCCACGAACTGCGCACGCCGCTGAACGCGATCCTGGGCTTTTCGGAAATCCTCAAGAACGAAATCTTCGGCCCGCTGGGGCATATGAAATACCGCGAATATGCCGACGATGTGCATCGCAGCGGCGAACACCTGCTGGACCTGATCAACGATGTGCTGGACCTGTCCAAGATCGATGCCGGCAAGATGGAATTGCGCGAGCGCCGCTTCGCGCTGGAAGAACTGGTGACCGAAACCCTTGCGCTGGTGCGCGGGCGCGCCGCGAACCTGACACTGCGAACGGACCTGCCGGAGGACCTGCCGGATGTCATCGCCGACTTCCGCCTGACCAAGCAGATCCTGCTGAACCTGCTCAGCAACGCCATCAAGTTCACACCCGGCGGCGGCGTCATCACCATCGGCGCCGCACGGACGGACGATGGCGGCCTGCAATTGCACGTCACCGATACCGGCATCGGGATGGAAGAGGCGCAGCTGGACAAGGCCTTCTCCCATTATGGCCAGATCGATTCCAAGGTGGCGCGCTCCCAGCAGGGCACCGGGCTGGGCCTGCCCATCTCGCGCGCCCTGGCGCGGCTGCATGGCGGCGACCTGGTGGCGCAAAGCCAGCCCGGCAACGGCACTCGCATGACGCTGCTGCTGCCGCCCGCGCGCGTTGCCCAACGCACCGGGACCCGGGTCCAGAAAACAGCCTGAAAACAGACGCGCGGATCTGGCTAGTCAGGCCGGGCTAGTCAGGCAAGGCGAAGACGTAGAGCGCCTGGCCGTGATCGGGACGGCGAACCTCGGTCAGCAGGACATTGGGCATGTTCTGCGGGCTGCCGCCGCCAAGGCCGGTGGTGACGGCCACATACTGCTTGCCGTCCACGCTGAAGCTGACGGGATAGCCCTGCACGGTGGTGCTGAGCTGTGTCTGCCACAATATCTTCCCGGTCTTGACGTCGATCGCCTTGAACACCCGGTCATAGTCGCCCACGAAAGCGACCCCGCCCCCCGTGGAAAGGACTGCGGTAAGGAATGGCGCGCGTTGCTGGAACGTCCAGAGCCGCTTCATTGTCCGGGCGTCGTAGGCCGAGAGCCGGCCCATATTGCCGTTGGTGCCCGGCATCTCGTACACGCGCACAGCCGCGCCCACGCCCCCCGAGCCCGGCTTCATCTCCACCGCATGGCCCGTCATTTCCACGCAGCTCTGCGACAAAGGCAGGATCAGCATGTCGTCAGGCGGGTAATAGCTTGTCGCGGGCCAGTTGTGGCCGCCTTCCGGGCCCGGGCAGGACTGTGTCCACTGTCCGGTCCTGCCGTTGCGGATATCCTCGCGATAGGTCGGAACGCCCGTCTTTGGATCGATGCCGGTAAAGACGTTCTGCAGCACCGTTTCCTGCGCGCCCAGGAATTTCCCGGTGACACGATCCAGCTTCCAGAGGACACCCACCTTGCCGACGGTCATCAGCGACTTCTGGTCGCCATGGTCTATCAGCACGCGTTCGAACACTTCGTCCAGGTCGAGAGCCTCGCCGGGTGCATGGCTGTAGTGCCAGCGCAGCTTTCCGGTATCGGCATCCAGCGCCAAGGTATTGCTGGTATAGAGCGCCGATCCATCCTTGGTGCCCCGGCTGGGGCGCATCCAGGGCTTGGCCTGCGCGGTGCCCCAATAGGTGAGGTTGAGCGCCGGATCGTAGCTGCCCGCGATCCACGTTTCCCCACCGACACGAAACTGATCGTCAATGCCGTTCCAGGTATCGCCGCCGGGCTCGCCCTTGCTGGCAACGGTGTTGAATTTCCAGACCAGCTTACCGCTGTCGGCATCATAGGCCGATATGAAGCACTTTTCCGTGCCGAAGGTGGAACAACCCGTCAGGCCCGAGATCACCTTGCCATTGACGACAATCACGCCGCCGGTCGCGGCGTGGCGGCCCTCACCCAGCTTGATCTTCCAGGCGATTTCCCCATTGACCGCATTCAGGGCCACCAGGTTGGCGTCGGTGGTGGCGGTATAGACCTTGTCCTTGTACAGGGCGATGGCGCGATTGCCGCCATACAGGGTGGGCGAGCGCGGGCCGATGCGGTTTTCCCAGATCAGCTTGCCGGTCCTGGCATCCAGAGCCTGCATGATATTGTCGGTGTTGGACAGGAAGATGACACCGTTATGGATCGTCGGCGTCACCTGGTTGGCGCCGCCCTCATTCATCGCCCAGCTCCATTTGAGTTGCAGGTTCTTCACATTGGCAGGGGTGATCTGGCCGAGCGGACTGTGACTCCAGCCCTGGTAATTGCGCCGCGCCATCAACCAGTCGCCGTCGGGCGGATTGCGGAGCATGGCATCAGTCACCGGCACATAATCGGGTATCGTGCCCGCCAGCGTCAGCCCGGTCCGCATGGGTGGCGGCGCGGCGCGGCGGCCGCCCCCTGCCATGTTGGGCGGCATGACGCCGTTGGCGATCAGGCCAATTCGCACATCCGTTCCGGGCGTCAGGGGCGCCCCACCCGGGGTCGCGCCATTGGCAGCCAGCAGGAAGGCGACGATGTTGAGATAGGTCGCTTCGGGCAGGCTGCCCCCGCGCCCCAGAGGCATCGAGGCGTGGATATTGCCGTACAGCTCGCGGGTAGAACGCTTGCCCCATATATTGATGAAATTGCCGGCCGAAAGCGATGGCGCCTGCCCGCCGCCCACCAGGTCGGGCTGGTGACACCCGGCACAGTGTTCCATGTAGTCATCGCGGCCCTGTGCCGCCTGCGTGGCGGTGAAAGGCCCGACGGTCTGTTGCGCCCATGCCAGCCCGGCAAGGACCGTGAATATCGAGGTGGCGAGTAATGCGCGCCTGAACATGCTGTTATCCTATTCCGAAGCCGCCATGACCCAGCCCCAAAGATCGCCATCCGGGGCCTCGGCGCTGTCAATCTCCAGATAAAGTCCACCCTTGTGGAACGCGGCCATGCCCGCCGCATCCAGGCGAACGCTGCCGCTCACGCGGCCCTGGATCGCGGGCGTGATAGTGAGGTCGGCGATCGGTACACCGCGCACCCCTGGCGCGGGCCCCATCATCAGCCGCGCGCTGCCGGGATTTCCCAGAAGGCCGCGATACTCTCCGGCCAGCGTCAGTGTGTTTCCCGCCAGGGTGGCGGTAACGGTGCCTGCGCCCGAACTGGCGGCGCGCGTCCCCACCAGCCGTGGCCCCGGAGACAGCCGGAAGCTGAAGCTCGTATCCGCCTGCGCCATCGTGCCCGTCACGATGGACAGCAGCAGCGCCAGAATTTTCACTCGCATGGCCATGCCCGCTTGAAAGAGCGGGGGCGCGCCGTCCAGAGCACGCCCCCGGAGACTCAGAACCGAAGCCGGATGCCGGCAGTGACAACGCGACCGACAGGGTTCCCGGTATAGTTGTCGTAGCCGCTGGCACCGTTATAGAAGGCCGGATCTGTGTCGAAAAGGTTGTCGATATTCACGAACAGGGTGGTACCGGCCAGCGCATCGCCGATGAAACCGCCTTCCGGCAGGGTGTAGCGCAGGTTGAGGTCGAAGATGTGCTGGGCATCGACCTTGTCACCGCCGCCCGTCGGCGCACCGTCCGCACGGGAAGTGACCGGCCTGACGGAACTGGAACTCCAGTTGCGATAGCTGCCGATGAAAGTGTCGAACAGGTCCACGCCCCAATCCTCATACTGCCAGCCGACATTGAAGCGGGCCTGGGTCTGGACCGCTCCGAAGGTGGAGTTGGCGCCGGTGGTGTTGAGGATGCTGTAGAACTGCTGCCCGCCCGCCAGGTGCTGCTTGAAGCGGGTGAACTCGGTGATGGAGCCGCCCAGGCTGAAGGTGCCGGCGGACGCGGTTTCACGCATATAGTTGAAAGACGCATCCACACCCTGGACCGACAGGTTGTTGTAATTCCCCTGCCTGCCCGACACGAGATAGTAGATCGTGTTGGGCAACGTGCCCTGCAGCTGCGCGAAGGGCGGAAGCGCCGCCGCGAGCTGGGCGGGCGTGGCGCCACCCGGATAGAAGGTGATCAGGCCCAGCGACGGCGTGTTCAGCGCATTGGCGGTGCTGGTGCCGGTGATGAAGTTGATGTAGCGCACATTGAACAGCGTCGCACTGAACTGCAAACCGGGCACGAAGGATGGCGTGGCGTCAAAGCCCACCGACCAGCTTTCCCCTTCCGAAGGCCTGGGATTGGCAGGGCCGCTGTTGAACAGCGTGCCATCGGTTGCATTCACCGTGCAGGATGACATTCCGGCCGTGCAACCCGGCAACCCGATGACGCTGGGGAAAGCCGCCGTATCGACGCGGAAAGTGCCGGAATTGACATTGATGCCGCCCGCCGGACAAGCCGAGCCATAGCAGGTGAAGCTGGTCAGGCCGCCCCGCGAACGGTCGCCCACGCTGGAAAGCTGCGGCGCCACGAAGGAACTGGCCCAGTTCGCGCGCAGCTTGAAGTCATCCACCACCTGCCAGTCGAAGCCGACCTTGGGATTGGTGGTATCGCCCACATCGTTGTACTTGTCGTAACGAACCGATCCGTTCAGCGAGAGCTTCTGCACCAGGGGGAACGCATTGCCCTCACCGATGATCGGAATGAGCACTTCGCCATAGCCGGATGTCACATGCCGTTCCAGCGGAACGTAAAGGAACTGCGACCCGGTGGATGCCGGACCGGTATTGTTGGGACTGGTCTTGTTGATATCCAGCGTATAGCGGACCCATTCGACGCCACCCGCCACGCTCACATCGCCGCCCGGCAGCGAGAAGAGCTTGCCGTCCACACCGGCCCGCAATTGCGTGGTGTTGTAGAACCAGATGGCGGACTGGTTGCTGTCCACCAGGCGCTGGCGCACGGCCGCGGACGTGCGGTTGGTCGCGGCGGGGCTCCAGACATCCAGCGCGTTGGCCGCCGTCAGCGGCAGGTTGAGGATGGCCGTGCTGGTGCCGGCAATCGACGGAAGCGTCGGGTTGCCGTTCACATTGGTGGTGCCGTTCAGCGCCAGGTTGGCACAGCTGCCGCACAAGGTGCCATAGCTGCCCGTGATGCTGTCCTCATGGCCGTACATCACCAGGCCCGTGACGCGCCAGGTGTCCGAAAGTTTGTATTCCAGGTCGCTGCTGACGTAATAGTTGCGCGAAATGTCGGTCGAATAGGCGCCGGGGCCCAACAGTTCGTCGGCATCCCAGCGGATCACCTGATTGGTCGCCGCCCCGGCATATCCCGCCGGATTGGTGTAGAAGGGATTGGCCTGGGCGCCCGTCTGGTAGGCCGTCGCCTGAAGCGTGCCGCGCGCCTGCGGATTCTTGGCGCTGCGGTCGGAATAGACCGCATCGATTCCGACCCGGAGGCGCGGGGTAAACTCATACCCCACCTTGATCATGCCGTTTGTGCGCACATCGGCCGGCAGGACCGCGGAATAGGGATATGTGCTGCACGGCGCATTGGCGGCGACATTCGGCACCGAACTGGTCGCGGCGGCGCCCAGCCACAGATTGCCCGCGCCGCCGGGCTGCAGAGTGGCCGGCTCGCAGTTGTAGGTGTTGAAGTTGCTGCCGCCCTGCGCGATGTGGTTGGGATTCAGGAAATCGCGATTGCGGGAAAAGAGTTCACTGCGATACGAATGTGCCGCGGCCGCCAGGACATAACCACCCTCGAATGTCTTGCCCGCCAGCGCGTTGAAACTGAGCGTGTCATAGTGATCGCCAAATCCGCGCTGGCCGCTGAGTTCGATGCCATCGACATTGCGCCGGGTGACGAAGTTTATGACGCCCGCTACCGCATCCGAGCCGTAGATCGAGGACGCGCCATCCGCCAGGACCTCCACGCGCTCGATGACGTTGGGCGGCAGGATGCCGGGATCCGGCAGGGGCTGCTGTTGCCTGCCCAGCGAGAAACGGTGGCCATCGATCAGCACCAGCGTGCTGTAGCTGGATACGGCGCCCAGATTGTGGATGGCGGGCGTCGTATTGCCTCCGCCTTGTGAACTCTGCCCCAGGTTAGACAAGGCCGGAACAGCCTTGAGGATCTGCTGCACGGTCTGGGCCGAGGTCTTCTCGAAATCCATGCGGCTGACCGATATCAGGTTCGATCCGACCGGTTGCTCGCCCCGGATACTGGTGCCGGTAACGACCACTTCCTCGATCCTGTCACCCTGCGCCTGGGCGGTGCCGGCCCACGGCAATGCCGCGCAGAGTGTCAGAACAAGCTTGAATTTGCGGGCACAAAGCGTGCGACGGTAATTGCTCATGGACGTCCCCTCTGCCTGTATCGCCTTTGCGAATCTCACGGCCCGCCTTGACTGCGGGCTTTGCGTGAATTCAGACAGACATGTGGGGGAAGTCAAAAAAGCGCCGCCGGAATGTCCCACGCGGTGGGACGGCATCGCCGCGCATCGGGCGCGCATGCAAATGGCGGCGCGTGCCTCGCCATGATGAACGCGTGGTAAAGCCTGTCAGCGAAGGCGCGTGGGCGTGATGCGTTGCGAGATCATGCCGGCGGCACCGCGCAGTTCAGCCTGGATACGATCGACAGCATCGGACGGCAGCGCGGCGAGTTCCCCACATGCCGAAAGCGCGGCCACGACCCTTCCTTCGGCGTCGCGGACCGGCACGGCCACGCAACGCATGTTGGCCTGGTATTCCCGGTCGTCCACGGCATAGCCCTGGAGGCGTATCGTCGCCAGTTCACCGCGCAGCCGCGCCCGGTCCGTGATCGTGTAGGGCGTTATCGCCACCAGGTCGCCATCCAGAATGAAGTTTTCGAGCTGTTCGGATGGCAGGGCGGCCAGCAGCACCTTGCCAAGCCCGGAACAGTAAGCCTCCAGCTTTGAACCAACCCGGGTATAGGGCGGAAAGGCATTGGGCAGCGACACCTTGTTCACATAAGTGACCATGCCGTCCTCCAGCGCGCCCAGATGAATGGTCAGGCCCAGACGTCCGGCCAGGTCCTGCATCACGCGCTGGCTGGCCTCCCGCAGCAGCTGCCCGATCGCGACCGTGTGGGACAGTGAGATCAGCAACATGCCCGGCCGGTATCGGCCATGCGGACCTCGCACGACCGCGCCCAGTTCCTCCAGGGTGAGAATCAGGCGATGGCCCGACGACTTGGGAAGGTTGGCGCGCTGGCTGAGTTCGCGGCTGGTCAGCCAATCCTCCGAACCGCGAAAGGCCTGGAGGATCGCAAAGGCATTGCGGACCAGATTGTTCTTGGCGGCGCAGGCCCTGCGGGAGGTTTCGGGAATGAAGCCCGCGGACGGCTCGGGCGAAATGATGTCTTCCAGCATTGTCGTCTCCCCGGTTGCCGTCGCATCGCGCGGCGGGCAGTCTTATGCACTCTCCTGAGGGCAGGCCTGGCCTGCCTGCTTCTTTACGAGATCCAGCGCGACATCCACGATCATGTCTTCCTGACCGCCCACCATGCGCCTGCGGCCGAGTTCCACCAGAATGGTCCGCACATCGATTCCATAGTCCCGGCTTGCCTTTTCCGCATGGCGCAGGAAGGAAGAATAGACACCGGAATAGCCCAGACTCAATGTTTCGCGGTCCACGCGCACCGGCCGGTCCTGCAACGGGCGCACCAGATCCTCCGCGGCATCCATCAGGCGGAACAGGTCACATCCATGCTTCCAGCCTTTCCGGTCGGCCGCCGCGATGAATACCTCCAGCGGCGCATTGCCGGCGCCCGCGCCCATGCCCGCAAGGCTGGCGTCGATCCGGACCGCGCCATGTTGCGCAGCAACAATGGAATTGGCGACCCCCAGGGACAGGTTGTGATGGGCATGCACGCCGCGTTGCGTATCCGGCCGCAGAACCCGGTCATACGCCTGGAGCCGGTCGCGATACCCATCCATGTCCAGCGCCCCGCCGGAATCGGTCACATAGACGCAATGGGCGCCATACGATTCCATCAGCCAGGCCTGCTCGGCCAGGGGTTCGGGATCACTCATATGGCTCATCATCAGGAATCCGGACACGTCCATCCCCAGCTTGCGCGCGAAACCGATATGCTGCTTCGCAATATCGGCTTCGGTGCAATGCGTGGCGATTCGGACCGACGTCACGCCCAGATCGAAAGCCCGGTGCAGGTCCTCCACCGTCCCGATTCCGGGCAGCAACAGGGTCGTCAGGCGGGCTTTGCGGATCGCCTTGCCTGCGGCGGCAATCCAGTCCCAGTCCGTATGGGTTCCGAAACCATAATTGAAAGAAGACCCGCTCAGGCCGTCACCATGCGCCACCTCGATGGCATCCACCCCGGCTTCGTCCAGGGCGGCCGCGATCTGGCGCACATGGTCCACCGAGTATCTGTGACGGATCGCATGCATGCCGTCGCGCAGCGTCACATCCTGGATATAGAGCCTGTCATGCGCGGGATCGAACGTCATGCCACCCGCCCCATGCCCTGCGTGGCCATTTTTTCGGCCGTGGCCAGCGCAGCCGATGTCATGATGTCCAGATTACCGGCATAGGCGGGCAGATAGTGCGCCGCCCCTTCCACCTCCAGGAATACCGATGTCTTGATACCCTCGAACTCTCCAAGGCCCGGAACGGCCACCTTGTTGTTGGAGCCAAACCGTTCGAACTGAACCTTCTGCTTGAGCCGATAGCCCGGCACATAGGCGCGCACCTTCTCGACCATCGCATTGATGGAGGATTCGATTTCGCCCTCGTCGGCGCCGGAGGACAGCGTGAAGACCGTCCCGCGCATCATCACCGGCGGATCAGCCGGATTGAGGATGATGATGGCCTTGCCCTTTTTGGCTCCACCCACCTGCTCTATGCCGCGCGCGGTCGTCTCCGTGAACTCGTCAATATTCGCGCGCGTTCCTGGCCCCGCGGAACGGGAGGATATGGAGGAGACGATTTCGGCATAATGGACCTTGGCGACCTGGCTGACGGCCCCGACGATGGGAATGGTCGCCTGTCCGCCACAGGTCACCATGTTGACGTTCGATGCGCCCAGTTCCCGGTCGCCGTTGATGACCGGAATGACATAGGGACCGATGGCGGCAGGCGTGAGGTCTATCATGATCTTGCCATCCGCGGCGCAGACCGCGCTGTTCTCCTTGTGCGCAGCTGCGCTGGTGGCGTCAAAGACGATCCCGATGTCACGCCAGACAGGCAGCCGCCGCAGGCCCTCCACGCCGTCATGCGATGTGGCGACCCCCAGCGTCCGGGCCCGGGCCAGACCATCGGACTGCGGATCAATGCCGATCAGGGCGCCCATTTCGAGCATGCGGGAGGTGCGAATGACCTTGATCATGAGGTCGGTTCCGATATTGCCCGAACCGATGATGGCGACCTTGACCCTGCCGGTCCTCCCGGACGTCTCCAAACTCGCCGCCATATCCAAACCCTGAACCCACGCCCCGACACTGACGGTTTTCATAATGGCCTGTTTGACCGGCTTGAAAAGCAACGGGTTTGTGCTTGATCCCATCTGGTGGGATTTCGTGCATCTGCGCAGCCTGATGCTGCTTCGCAGCATGGCCGTGCGGCCTTTGCTTCGCCGACGAAAGCAAGCAACATCACCGGCGAAAAGACCCGCGATGCAATGCGGGACCGGGGAGAGTGCTATGTTGACCAAGCGCCATTTCATTTCCAGCTCGATCGCGGCCCTGGCCGCCTCCGGCCTGCCCGCCCTTGCACCGCGCGCCTGGGCGCAGGGCACCGCCGGACGCACCGGCGAGAGCGCCGGACAGATTCCGCACGGCACGGTGAAGACCACCCGCCTGTTCAAGGCCCCGCCCGGCTATGTCAACGGGCTGGCGGTGGCGCCCGAAGGCCTTTGGATGGCGCAGCAGAAGCTGTCCGGCGCGGCGGCGAAACAGTATGGCCTGCCCGAACCCACCGACCTGCACGAAGCCGCCTGGCTGGTGGACTGGAACGGCAAGCTGCTCAAGACCGTCACCACCAATTCGCGCAACACCTCCGGCATGGCCTATGGCAATGGCTGCGTCTGGATGGCCGCCAACCAGCCTCCGCAGGGCATCTTCCAGGTGGACATGAACTCGCGCCAGGTCAGCCACCGCCAGATTCCGCTGGGCCTGCCCGGACAGGATGGCGGCGGCAGCCACGGCGCGCAGTGGCATGACGGCAAGCTGTGGATCGTGGCCAACCGGCCGCGCCTGCTGTTGCGCGTGGACCCCAAGACCTGGATTCCCGATGCCGCCATTCCCGTCTACACCACGCCGGACAAGCCGCGCTGGCATGACATGACCTTCGACGCCAAGGGGGACATCTGGCTGGTCACGGGCAACGCCTCCAAGAATTACAAGGAAGGCCGTGCCGGACTGGTGAAATATGACGGCAAGACCGGCCGTGTCATCGGCACCTATGACTTCGCGCCCGGCTCGGCCGACCCGCACGGGCTGGAGTTTCACAATGGCGCGCTGATCTCCTGCGACGCGGG
>DASTMN010000065.1:0-1826 GCA_035714165.1 Rhizomicrobium sp. | reverse complement strand
ACCACATCGCCCATCAGCTTGGAGAACAGCTCTCCGGCCTGGTCGGCATGCTGGACCTTCACCACCAGCAGGCTGCGGGCGTTCTCGTCCAGGGTGGTCTCCCAGAGCTGTTCGGGGTTCATCTCGCCCAGCCCCTTGTAGCGCTGGAGGGAGAGACCCTTGCGGCCCCATTCAAAGATCGCGTCCAGCAGTTCGGTGGGGCTGCGAACCTCGATCGTCTCGTCCTTGCGGCGCAGGGTGCCGACCTGCAGGTAGGTCTCGTTAAGTTCCCCGGCCATCCGGTCCAGGCGACGGGCGTCGGCGCTGCCGATCAGGGCGCCATCCACCGCCACGGCCTCGCGCACCCCGCGCACCGTGCGCCAGAAGCTCAGGCCGCCATCGCTGGTCGGCTCGCCCTGCCAGCCGCGCTCAAACTCTTCCGACAGGGTGTCCAGCCGCTGGGCGATATACCGGGCCGCTTCCCGCGCCTTGGCGGGGTCCGACAGGATGTCGGGATTGAGCGCCTTGGCGATGGCCGCCTGTTCCAGCACGAAGCGGGGATAGTGGCGGGGAAAGCCGTTCAGAGCCGCCGCCGCCTGTCGGGCATGGGCGATCAGCTCGTCCAGGTGCGCACCCGTCACCGTCTGGCCGTCATGCAGGGTCAGCACCGCGCCCGCCGCGCCCTCGGCCACCAGATAGTCCTGCAGGTCGGCTTCGTCCTTCAGGTACCGCTCGGACTTGCCGCGCGCCGCCTTGTAGAGGGGCGGCTGGGCGATGAAGACATGGCCCCGCTCGATCAGCTCCGGCATCTGCCGGTAGAAGAAGGTCAGCAGCAGGGTGCGGATATGGGCGCCGTCCACATCGGCGTCGGTCATGATGATGATCTTGTGGTAGCGCAGCTTGTCGGCGTTGAACTCCTCCCGCCCGATGCCGGTGCCCAGCGCGGTGATCAGGTTCACGATCGCCTCGCTGGACAGCATCTTGTCGAAGCGGGCGCGCTCAATGTTCAGGATCTTGCCGCGCAGGGGCAGCACCGCCTGGTTGGCGCGGTTGCGGCCCTGCTTGGCGCTGCCGCCGGCGCTGTCGCCCTCGACGATGAACAGTTCGCTCTTGGCCGGATCGCGCTCCTGGCAGTCGGCCAGCTTGCCGGGCAGGGATGCGCCGTCCAGCGCCCCCTTGCGGCGGGTCAGTTCGCGCGCCTTGCGGGCGGCCTCGCGGGCGGCGGCGGCTTCCACCACCTTGCCGACAATGGCCTTGGCCTCGGCCGGATGCTGCTCGAACCAGGCCCCCAGCTGGTCGATGATGGCGCCTTCCACGATGGGCCGCACCTCGCTCGACACCAGCTTGTCCTTGGTCTGGGACGAGAATTTGGGATCGGGCACCTTTACCGACAGCACGCAGGTCAGGCCCTCGCGGCAGTCGTCGCCGGTCAGCGCCGTCTTGTCCTTTTTGCCGCTGGGCATGTCCTCGGCATATTTGGTGACCACGCGCGTCAGCCCGGCGCGGAAGCCCGCCACATGGGTGCCGCCGTCGCGCTGGGGGATGTTGTTGGTGAAGGCCAGCGTGCTTTCGTGATAGCTGTCGTTCCAGGTCATGGCGATCTCGACGGTGACGCCGTCGGCCTCGCGCACGATCATCACCGGCGTGGGCACCAGCGCCTGCTTGGCGCGGTCCAGATATTCCACAAAGGCCTTCAGACCGCCTTCGTAATGCAGGTGGGTTTCCTTCGGCTCCACGCCGCGCCGGTCGGTGAGGAAAATGGAGACGCCGCTGTTGAGGAAGGCCAGTTCGCGCAGCCGGTGCTCCAGCGTGGCGAAATCGAACTCGGTTTTTGTGAAGGTGGCGGG
>DASTMN010000064.1:0-5077 GCA_035714165.1 Rhizomicrobium sp. | reverse complement strand
CGGCGCTTTTGCCCGATGGCCCGTCCGGCGCTATAAGGCCCGCGCAACACGGGGTTTTCGATGGCATTTGAAGACGAACTGCGCCGCACCCGCATCGTGCCGGTGATCGTGATTCAGGATGTGGCCCATGCCGTGCCGCTGGCCCGCGCGCTGGTCGAGGGGGGGCTGAACATCCTGGAAATCACCTTAAGGACCGCTGCGGGGCTGGACGCCATCAAGGCCATCGCGCGCGACGTGCCCGGCGCGATTGTGGGCGCGGGCACTGTCATCAATGCGGGGCAGTTCGCCGCCGCCGCCGCCGCCGGATCGCAATTCGTGGTCAGCCCCGGCCTGACCGCCGAGGTCGCCCAGGCCGCCCGCGACCATGCCGTGCCGCTGCTGCCCGGCGTGGCCACCGGATCGGAGATCATGCAGGGCCTGTCGCTGGGCCTTTCCACCTTCAAGTTCTTCCCCGCCGAAACCAGCGGCGGCGCGCCCGCCATCAAGGCGCTGGGCGGTCCCTTCCCGCAGGTGCGCTTCTGCCCCACCGGCGGCGTGTCGGCGAAAAATCTCGGCAACTACCTGTCGCTGCCCAATGTGATCTGCGCCGGCGGTTCCTGGATGGTGCCGTCCGACCTGGGCGCGGAAGGCGCCTTCGCCCAGGCGACCGCGCTGTCGCGTGAAGCCTCCCAACTGGCCCACGATCTGACGGAGAGCATCGCATGACCGCCAAAGCCATCTGCATCGGCGAATGCATGGTCGAACTGCGCCCGGTCGCGGACGGCCACCTGAAGCGCGGCTTCGCGGGCGACGCCTACAACACCGCCATCTATCTCAAGCGCAGCGCGCCCGAAATCGAGGTCGCCTTCCTCACCGCCACCGGCGATGAAAGCCTCAGCGATGCGATGGTGGAAACCTGGCGCGCGGCGGGCATCAGCGACCGGCTGGTGTTCCGCATTCCCGGCGAACGCCCGGCGCTCTACCTGATCGAGACCAACGCCAAGGGTGACCGCAAATTCCATTACTGGCGCAGCGAGACCCCGGCCAAGGAATGGCTGCGCCTGCTAATGGCGCGCGGCGGCGCGCAGGTTCTGGACCAGGCCGACCTCGTCTATGTCTCCGGCATTTCGCTGGCGATCCTGTCGCATGCCGACCGGCTGGCGGCCATCCAGCTCCTGGGATCGCTGAAGACCAGGGTGGCCTTCGATCCCAATATCCGCCCGGCCCTGTGGAAATCCATGGACGAGGCCCGCCATACCTTCGAGGCGATGGTGAAGGCCGCCGCCATCGTCCTGCCCAGCCGCCAGGACTATCAGTTGATGTACGGGATGGACGATCCCCAGGCCCAGATCGAGTTCACCGCCATGCTGACCCAGGGCGAGATCGCGCTGACCTGCGACGAAGACGGCGTGCGCCTGCGGATGGGCGAAACCGTGGTGCCGCTGCCGACCCAGGCCGTGCAGGTGGTGGATACATCGGGTGCGGGCGATTCCTTTAACGGCGCCTATCTGGCGGCCCGGCTGCGGGGCCAGTCACCGCTGGACGCCGCCAAAGCGGGCCTGGCGATGGCCGCAAGGGTCGTGGCCCAGCCCGGCGCCATTATTCCCGCGTAACATTGTACTTATTTTTTCAATAAAACACGATTTTGCGATGATTCCGGCCCAGTCGTTGAGAACAGGTCGCAACAGCACGGCTGTTTAAAGGCAAAATCCAGAAAGCACTTGCGCTATCGGTGCGTGAGCCGATAATCCGCCTAACGAACGGAAATCCCTGCGGATTTTTGTCTTTCCCGGAGGAAGAATACAATGCGTATCAACCCCAGCAAGTGCGTCGCCTGCGGCAACTGTACTTACGTCTGCCCGATGGGCGCGATCTACATCGATCCGCAGCTCCAGCGCGCCACCATCAACCGCGACGAATGCGTGGAATGCTATGCCTGCTACAACGGCCTTTCCAAGGAAGTGCTGCCGCCCGCGACGGTGCGCTTCGTGCGCCGCACGCTGGCCAACTTCCGCGTCCGCTTCGAGCCGGAGCCGGATGTGTGCCCCACCTCGGCCTTCGAGCCGGACCAGCTGGAATGGCCGCGCGTCGTGCGCCGCGCCTTCTCCGATCCGCGCGTGCCGCATGAATCCACCGGCGTGTCGGGCCGCGGCACCGAGGAAGTGAAGACCAACGACGTCACCAACCGCGTCGGCATCGGCGAAGTGGGCTTCACCATCGAGCTGGGCCGCCCCGGCATCGGCGCACGTTTCCGCGACTTCCAGGAAATGAGCCGCGCCCTGGCCAAGGCCGGCGTGTCGTTCGAGAAGAACAACCCGATCTCGACCCTGATGACCGACACCACCACCGGCGACATCCGCCCGGACATCCTGAACGAAAAGGTGATGAGCGCCATCATCGAGATCAAGGTGCCGGTCGAGCGCACCGAGGAAATCGTCCGCATCATCTGGGAGGTCAAGGAACGCATCCCCACCCAGATCGTGATCGGCGTCGGCGTCCGCTGCGACGAGGACGGCGAGGAAAAACTGGTCCTGCCGATCCTGGAAAAGCTGGGCTACAACCCGCAGCGCGCCAAGACCAATATCGGCCTGGGCCGCAAGGTTATCCGTGATTTGACGAGCGCCGCCCCCGTCGCGGCGCCGAAGGAAATGGTGAACGCATGACCAATACCCTGCACCGCTACGGCAAGTCCGACAGCTTCGTCGACGACTACATCGTCTTTTCGCTGCCCGCCAAGAGCAAGGCCGCCGGCCAGACCGGCGACGCGCTGGCCGCGCAAAAGCGCTTCATGGCGATCGCCGCCGAGTTCAAGCCCGCCAGCCTGGGCGACGCCCTGCATGGCGGCTCGCTGCGCCCGACCCGCAGCCGCTCGATCTTCGGCCACTGGGGCAAGCGCAACAAGCCGAACTTCAAGCGCGTTCTGGAAGGCATGAGCAAGGCGGGCACCATGGCCGCCGTGTTCGACAACCGCGCCGCCGCCGAAGGCTTCGTCAAGCGCATCGCGGAAGAGAATCTCGGCCTGTCCGTGAACATCTCCTCCTCCATCAGCAACGCCAAGAATGCCTGCGACCATGCCGGCATCAAGCGTCACTCGATCGCCTACTCGCTGGGCTTCGAGGATGTGGGCGCCAACACGCCGGGCAAGCAGGCCATCATGCTGTCCACCATGTGCGGCCACGGCATGCTGTCCATCAACTTCGCCCAGAAGATGATGAGCTTCGTGCGCGAGAACCGCCGCACGCCGAAGGAAGCGGCGGAAGCCATGGCCCGCTTCTGCTCCTGCGGCATCTTCAACACCACGCGCGCCAAGCGCATCCTGGAAGACGTGCGGATCGGCGTGAAGTAAGCCGCCTCCCGCGACCCATACGGAAAAGCGCGCCGGAAACGGCGCGCTTTTTCATTTCAGGGGAATGTCGGCATCCCGTGCCTGGGCCACCAGACGGGCGGCATCCTCCGCCAGCAGGTAGCGCCGCGCCACCAGCCCGTCCGCCGCCGCCTTGACCCGCGCCACATAGGCAGCGCGGCTGGAATAGCGTTCCTCCAGCGAGGGGCGCGGATCGCCTTTCGCCAGGCGCTCGGCCCGGGTCGCCGCGAAGGGGATATAGCCGCCGGTATTGCCGCAATAGCGGCCCGCCTGGAAGCCCGCGGCATAGACGTTCCAGCCCACATAGCTGCCCAGCGGCGCCTGCAACAGCGGCGAGCGTATGCCGGCGGTTTCGTTGCCGTCGGCATCGGCGCGCGGCATCAGCTGCGGGATCGTGCGGACGATGCGCGGCGGGGCCAGGCCCATCGCGCCGGTGCCGTCGGCATAATGGAAGCCCGGCCCGAAATCATACTGATAGAGCGGGCTGTAGGCGGGTGCGGGCACACCCGCAATCTTGGGGAAATCCGCCGCATAGCGTTCCGGCGTCACCAGGTCACCGCCCGCAAGCGTGGGATAGAGACTGGCGGGCGGCTCCACCCCGTCCGTCACCCAGTCCAGCAAGCCCTTGAACAAGGCGCGGTTGGTATCGGCGGTCGGGTTGGGATTGGCCGCCAGCACACAGGCCGCCGCCGGTTTGCCCGCCAGCGCGAAACCGCCTGCCCCGCCATTGTGATGCACACCCGCATTGTAATAGCGCCGCACATTGGCGGGCAGCGGAATATCGGCCTTCAGGTCGGTGCCGACGAAATTGACGCTGGCGCGCAGGTTCCAGAACTCCGCCGACCCCAATATCTCCACCACCTTGGGGCAGTTGCCCGCCTTGCCACAGCGGTCCAGCAGGCTGTGGCGGCCGGTACCCCGCACCCTATCGTCATAGGCGCTCCACCAGTTGGTGCCGTCATTGCCCGCCTCATACAGGCCGACCAGCCCGCCCGGCGCGGCAAAGCGGTAGCTCATGGAGTTCATCCGCATCGCCACGATGGGATTGATGCCATCGAACACCGGCAATCCGTTCTCGCCGGTGTTGAAACCCAGATTGACGAAGGCGCGCAGGAAGTTTCCCGATTGCGAGACCCCGCGCCCCACCGCCCAGCGCATCCGGCCCGCCAGCGGATTGGCGTCGCCGCTGGACGTCCATTCGCCATAGCGCAGGAAACCGATCAGGTCGCGGGTGGCGGCAAAGCCGATCCCCAGCACCTTGGGGTCTTTCGCGGTAAAGGCCAGGGTATAGGCCAGCTTCGGATCAAAGCCGCCTTTCACACACAATTTGGTGATGTCCGGCTTGCCCGGAAAGGGCGTCGCGTCACAATCGGCAAAGGCCCAGTCGCCGCGCGGCACCTCGACCTGCTCGTGCGGCCGGTCGTCGGACGCGGCGGTGAACAGCCGCGCGCCATCGGCGGTGGCGGGTTCGTAATTGCGGCCGCCCTGCCGCCCCAGCGGCCCGCCCTTGACCGGCAGGGTGGTGGTCCCGGCGGGCATGTCCATGAAACGCACGCTCATCGGCCCGCTGACCGGCGCGACCGGCGCCGCAAGCGTCTGCTTGCCGGGTTCTTCCACCAGGTCGCCCTGCCAGCCGCTGACCACGCTGACATGGCGGTCGCCAATGGCGATGGCCTGTCCATTGCCGCGATTGGGCACGTCATAGATCAACATGCCGGATGCCTTGCCGATATC
>DASTMN010000063.1:0-6099 GCA_035714165.1 Rhizomicrobium sp. | reverse complement strand
AAGCCGCTGGCCGGATCATAGGTGCAGATTTTGACACAGGGTGTCTGCATGCCGCGCGCAAGTTACCGTGTTGCCTCGAACTGCGCCAAGGGTCTTAACCGGGACTTAACAGCGCCCGGCCCAGGATCGCCGCGTATATTTCGCGGAACCGTGCAATGGCGAAAGCCCTCTTCCACAAGAACCAGCGCGTCTATGTGAAGCCGGTCGGCACCTGGGCGCTGATCGAGCGCGTGGTGCCGCACTGGGCCAAGGGCCTGGAGGAGCCGATCCGCGTTCATTACGATGTGGGCCTGGGCCGCGAATTCGCCGCCGAGGAACTGCTGAGCGAGGAACCGATGGGCGACCGGACGCCCGCCTCGGCCCAGAGCTGGCGCGTGGTCCGCGCCCGCAACAAATGGCAGCCCGCCGAGGATTGCGCCCGCCATCCCGTGCCCGGCACCTATCCCGTTGTCATCACCGGCGAGGCGGAATGGGGCGGCTGGCGCGTGCCGGGCGCGGAATACGACCTGGACCCCGCCAAGGTGGAGGAACAGGCCCGGCTGATCGCAAATGCGCCACGCTTGGCCGCCTTTGCCGCCGGGCTGGTGGACTGGGCGCGCAAGTCGGGCGAGGACATGCCCAACGCGCTGGCCGAACTGGCGCACCAGGCGCAGGACCTGCTGTCCGAGGTCAAGCGGCCGGGCTGACCGCGCGCGATTGCGCCGATACCGGGATCAAGCAGTACTTTCGGCGGCGGGGACGGGCTATAAAGCGCCGCCCCTTACGCGAGTCCCGCCATGCGTACCGAAGAACCCCGCGCCATCCATCTTGCCGACTACCGGGCGCCGGAATTCCGCATCACCACCGTTCATCTGGATTTCGCGCTGGAGCCGGAAGCCACCCGCGTCACCGCCCGGCTGGCAATAGAGCGTACAAATGGTAACGGTCCCCTGACCCTGGCGGGCGAGGAACAGGAGCTTTTGTCGGTGACGCTGGACGGCGCGGCGGTGGATTATCATGCCGATGCCCGCTCGCTGACCATCGCGCAGGTGCCCGATCGCTTTACGCTGGAGATCGTCAGCCGGATCAATCCGGCGGCAAACACGGCGCTGGAAGGGCTGTTCCTGTCCAACGGCATGTTCTGCACCCAGTGCGAGCCGGAAGGCTTCCGCCGCATCACCTATTTCCTGGACCGGCCCGACAATCTCTCGGTCTTCACCGTGCGGATCGAGGCCGACAAGGAGCAGTATCCGGTGCTGCTGTCCAACGGCAACCGCATCGCCCAGGGCGAGCTTCCCGGCGGCCGCCATTTCGCCGAATGGCACGACCCCTTCCCCAAGCCGTCCTACCTGTTCGCGCTGGTGGCGGGCGACCTGGGCGCGATCCATGACAGCTTCACCACCATGCGCGGGCGCAAGGTCGAACTGGCAATCTATGTCGAGCATGGCAACGAACCGCGCGCCCATTACGCGCTGGATTCGCTCAAGCGGGCGATGGCCTGGGACGAACAGGCCTATGGCCGCGAATACGACCTGGACATCTTCATGATCGTGGCGGTCAGCGCCTTCAACATGGGCGCGATGGAGAACAAGGGCCTCAACATCTTCAACGACAAGGTGCTGCTGGCCTCGCCGGAAACCGCCACCGACGACGATTATGCCCGCATCGAAAGCGTGGTGGCGCACGAATATTTCCACAACTGGACCGGCGACCGCATCACCTGCCGCGACTGGTTCCAACTGTCCCTGAAAGAGGGCCTGACCGTCTTCCGCGACCAGACCTTTTCCGGCGACATGCGCAGCCATGGCGTGCAGCGCATCCAGGATGTGCGGGCATTGCGGGCGCGGCAGTTCCCCGAAGATGCCGGGCCGCTGGCCCATCCGGTCCAGCCCCAGAGCTATATCGAGATCAACAACTTCTATACCGCCACGATCTACGACAAGGGCGCCGAGGTGATCGGCATGCTGCGGACGCTGGTGGGCGCGGAAGATTACCGCAAGGCCACCGACCTGTATTTCGCGCGCCATGACGGCCAGGCCACCACCATCGAGAACTGGGTCAAATGCTTCGAGGATGCATGCCACCGCGACCTGTCCCAGTTCCGCCTCTGGTACCGGCAGGCCGGAGCGCCGGTGGTGGAGGCGCGCGGCGCCCATGACCCGGCGGCGCGGACCTATACGCTGGACCTGACCCAGACGCTGGCGCCCACGCCGGGCCAGCCCGACAAGCAGCCCATGCACATTCCCGTCCGCATCGGTCTGGTCAGCGCACAGGGCGCGGCGCTGCCGCTGACGCTGGAGGGCGAGAACAGCACCGGCCCCGAAACCCGCGTGCTGGAACTGACACAGGCGCATCAGCGCTTTGTCTTCACGGGCGTGGCCGAGGAACCGCTGCTGTCGCTGGGGCGCGGCTTTTCCGCGCCCGCCGTCTTCCGTACCCCGCACAGCCGCCACCAGCGCGCCGTGCTGATGGGCTGCGACAGCGACGCCTTCAACCGCTGGGAAGCCGGGCAGATACTGGCCAGCGAGATCATGCTGGAAGTGGCGGGCAAGGCACGGCCCGATGCCGACCGCGACTATATCGCCGCCATCGGCGAAGTGCTGACGCGCGCCGGGGAAGACCCCGCCTTCGCCGCCCAGATGCTGATGCCGCCCACCGAGAACGAACTGGCCGCCCACAGGACGCCGGTGGACCCGGAGGCGATCCACACCGCGCGCATCACGCTGGTCCGCGCCATCGCCCTGGCGCACCGGGACCGGCTGGCGCAGCTTTACGAACAGATGCGCGATGCGGGCGATTTCAGCGCCGATGCCGCTTCGGCGGGCCATCGCGCCCTGCGCAACGCGGCCCTGCGCTATCTCACCGCCGCCGATGACGAGGCGGCGGCGGGCCTGGCAGAAGCGCATTACCGCTCCGCCACCAACATGACCGACATGATCGCCGGACTGGCGGCGCTGACCCGCATGGAAAGCCCGCTGCGCGACACGGCCTTCACCCATTTCCACGACCGCTTCCGCGGCGATCCGCTGGTGCTGGACAAGTGGATGGGCCTGCAGGCGGGGTCGCCCCTGCCCGACACCGTAGCCAGTGTGCGGGCGCTGATGCGGCATCCGGCCTTCGACATCCGCAATCCCAACCGGGTGCGGGCGCTGATCGGGGCCTTCAGCGCCAACCATCTGCGCTTCCACGGCGCGGACGGCGCGGGCTATCGCCTGCTGGGCGAAGTGATCTGCACCCTCGATCCCATCAATCCGCAGGTGGCGGCGCGGCTGGCGGGCGGCTTTGAAAGCTGGCGGCGCTACGATGCGGCGCGCCAGGCCCTGATGCGCGCCGAGCTGGAGGCCATTCGCGGCCTTGCGGGCATTTCGCCCAACCTGTTCGAGGTCGTCGGCAAGATGCTCGGCCAGGAGGCCCGCACCGAATCGCCGGACGGGCACACATCCGCATAATAAGCGGGTGACGCCCGGCGGCAGGCTCCGCATACTTTGCCCAGACGCGAATCACCGCGCGCGGGTGGGATCATGGCCGAGGCGACGGCACGCCCTTCAACATTCCGGGGAATGCCATTTCAGATAACAGATGGCGTCCTTGCGGCGGTTTCCGCCTTTGCCCGCCCGCTGCCCATGTCCTTCCGCGATCGCCGCATCCTCGTTCCGCTCTGCATCCTGTCGGTCTGCGCCAGCCTCTCGGCGGTGGCGGCCTTGCAGATGGGGCAGGACCGAGGCCGGGCGCTGGCACAGGCCCAGGCCGCCCAGACGCAGCGCGTCCAGGACATCGCGCGGATCGCCGCCGCCAGCCTGGACCGCCATGCCCGGCTGGGCGCGGTGTTCGCCGCCTCGCCGCAGCAATATCGCGCCGCCGACCTGGCCCGCGCCGAGCCCGCCATCCGGGACATCGCCGTTTATGACGCCGGCGGGCGCATCCTGTCGCGGCTGCGGATCACCGGCGGCAGCATGGCGACGCCGCTGGCGGTCTTCTCCGGCGGGCGCGTGGCCTTTCCGGGTGGCATTGCCTTCCGCGACGGCGATCATGGCGTGAGCCTGCTGTTCGATCCCGCCAGCCTGGTTCCGGCCCCGCTGCTGGACCGCGCGGCGCTGGTTCCGGCCAACGAAGCAGGCAAAGGCATCGCCGCCGCCGTGCCGGGCTGGCCGCTGGTGGCGGTCACACAGAGGGATGCGTCGGCGGCCGGGAACGGCGCGTCGCCGCTGGCGCTTTTCCTGATCCTGGCCCCGCTGCTGGCCGGGGTCGGGCTGTCGGCGCTGTTCCTGCATACCGTCCGGCGTCAGGCCAGGACGGCGAACGCCATCCGCGCCCTGCGCGCCACGCGGCCGGTGGAGGCGCGCCTGCTGGTGCGGCTGGCCCAGGCCGAACGCGGCGCGGCCGAGGCGCTGCGCGCCAAGTCCGAATTCATCGCCCATATGAGCCACGAGCTTCGCACGCCGCTGAACGCGGTGATCGGCTTTTCCGAGATCATCGCGGACGGCCTGTATGGCCCGCCCGGCCACGCCAAGTATGCCGAATATGCCCGCGACATCGGCGATGCCGGAAAAAGCCTGCATGCCCGGATCGGCGACGTGCTGGAATTCGCCAATATCGAGGCGGGCCGTCATCCGCTGGTCCCGGCGCGGGTGGAATTGTGCGCGGTGGCGCTGGCGGCGGTGGAGGACCACAAGGGCCGCGCCTTTTCGCGCCGCATCGGCTTCGACATCGGCATCGTGGAGCCGGTGACGGTGCGCGCCGACGCCCAGGCGGTCCGGCGCATATTGTCCAACCTGATCGACAATGCCCTGCGCTATACCGCCGAGGGCGGCACCGTGCTGGTGGATGTGCGCGCCGGGGAAGGCGCGGGCCTTCTGGTGGTGCGCGACAGCGGCGGCGGCTTTACGTCCCGGGAACAGGACAGGGCCGGAGAGCCGTTCCAGCGCTTCGACCGGCGCGGGACCGTGACCGGCGCGGGCCTGGGCCTGGCCATCGCCATGGAACTGACGCGCCGCATGGGCGGGGCGGTGAACCTCTCCGGCACGGCGCAGGGCGCGGTGATGGAAGTGCGGTTGCCCAGACTATGAGCAGCGTTAACCCCTTGTTAACCACGGTTAACGACTCTGCCTGCAAACGGAAGGGGATGGTGATGCTTGGGGGTGCCGGACGGCTTGGCGGCTGCGCGCTGCTTGCGGCCATGCTGCTGACCACCCTTCCCGTTGGCGCGCCCGCCCTTGCACAGGGTTATGGCCAACCCGGCCCCAGCTACCAGATCATCAGCCAGGATCCCAACGGCGTGGAAGTGCGCTTTCGCGGCCTGCCGCTGAAGGCGGTCCAGGCCGACGACAACCAGAACGCCCTGTCCATCAACTTCCAGACCGCCGTGGACGGCGCGGCCTTCGACCGGCTGGCCGCCGACCTGCCCGCCTGGGTTTCGATGGCCTATGCCAATTTCGACAATGGCGTGATCCGCAGCCCCCGGCCCGTCACCTTCCTGACCCGGGCCGAGCCGGACGGATTCTCGCTGCGGATCGTGCCGCGCGCCGGCGCGCCCATGCCGCAGGGCGCGCCCCTGCCCCCGCCGCCCCAGATGCGCGGCGGCCTGATGGAAGGCGCGCCGCCCCAGGCCATGCCGCGCGGCGTCTATGTGCCGCCCCAGGCCGCTTTCCATACCTATGACGAATATGCCGCCCTGCGGAATTACGAGGCGCAGGTGCTGTCGGTGCGCCGCGGCGACAGCATGTGGGGCGCCGCCTATGGCCGCGCCGCCATGCAGAGCGATTCCAGCCTGGGCCTGAACACCGAAGCCAACTGGTATCACGGCGGCGATGTTATGGTGACCAGCGAACTGTCGGGCAAGTACAGCGTCGCGCCCGGCCTCGCCATCGTGGGCAGCGTCAAATACACCGATGTGACCGGCCGCAATGTCCGCGCCCCCAACGGCGCGCTGGTCGCCCGCACCGCCACCCAGCTTGTCACGGGCATGGGCGGCGTCGCGCTGGAACTGGGCCGCGACAGCGAGGTGCGGCTGGAAGCCTCCGAAGGCAACAATGTCACCGGCGGCCGTTTCAGCCTCTATTCCGGTGACCCCAACGGCTTCGCCTATCTGCGGCTGGACTATCACACGCCCTATCTCGACAC
>DASTMN010000062.1:0-10156 GCA_035714165.1 Rhizomicrobium sp. | reverse complement strand
GAAAGATGCGCCAGCGTGGCGAGCAGCAAAAGCGCCACGATGTTGGTGATCTTGATCATCGGATTGACGGCCGGACCGGCGGTGTCCTTGTAGGGATCGCCCACCGTGTCGCCCGTCACCGCGGCCTTGTGGGCATCGCTGCCCTTGCCGCCATGATGGCCGTCCTCGATATACTTCTTGGCATTGTCCCAGGCGCCGCCGCCGCTGGTCATGGAAATCGCCACGAACAGGCCGGTGACGATCACACCCATCAGCATGGCCCCCAGCGCGTCGAAGGCCGCGGTCTTGCCCGCGATCCAGTTCACCAGGAAGAACAGCACCACCGGCGAGAAGACCGGCAGGATGGACGGCACAACCATTTCACGGATCGCCGCCTTGGTCAGCAGGTCCACGGCGCGGGCATAGTTGGGCTTTTCGGTGCCCTGCATGATGCCCGGCATTTCGCGGAACTGCTTGCGCACCTCCTCGACCACCGCACCGGCGGCGCGGCCCACCGCCGTCATGGCGATGCCGCCGAACAGGTAGGGCAGCATGCCGCCAAAGAACAGCCCGACCACCACCCAGGGATTGGACAGGCTGAAGGTGGGCTGCGCCAGGTCGGCGAAGAAGCCCACGCCCTGCGCCGCGAAATAGCGAAGGTCCTCGGTATAGGCCGCGAACAGCACCAGCGCGCCCAGGCCCGCCGAGCCGATGGCATAACCCTTAGTGACGGCCTTGGTGGTGTTGCCCACCGCATCCAGCGCGTCGGTGGTCTTGCGGACATCGCCCTCAAGACCGCTCATTTCCGCGATGCCGCCGGCATTGTCGGTGACCGGGCCGAAGGCATCCAGCGCCACGATCATGCCCGCCAGCGAGAGCATGGTGGACACCGCGATGGCAATGCCGAACAGCCCCGCCAGCAGGTAGGTGACAATGATGCCGGCGCAGATCACCAGCGCGGGCAGCGCGGTGGACTCCATCGAAACCGCCAGGCCCTGGATCACGTTGGTGCCGTGGCCGGTGACGGAGGACTTGGCGATCTCCTTCACCGGGCGAAAGTTGGTGCCGGTATAATATTCGGTGATCCAGATCAGCAGGCCCGTGACGGCCAGCCCGACCACGCCGCACAGGAACAGGGTCTGGCCGGTGAAGCTGATCGCCGCATCGCCCTCGCCGATGGTCATCACCGTGTCCATACCACCCAGCATGGCGCTGGTCAGCGGCCACAGCCCGACCAGCGACAGCAGCACGGTGGCCACCACGCCCTTGTAGAGCGCGCCCATGATGTTGCCGGACGATCCCAGCCGCACAAAGAAAGTGCCGATAATGGAGGTGACGATGGACAGGCCCGCGATGGCCAACGGATAGAGCATCAGCGCCAGCTTCTCGGTCCCCGTGAAATAAATAGAGGCCAGAACCATCGTGGCCACCGTGGTCACGGCAAAGGTCTCGAACAGGTCGGCCGCCATGCCGGCACAGTCGCCGACATTGTCGCCCACATTGTCGGCGATGGTGGCGGGGTTGCGCGGATCATCTTCCGGGATTCCGGCTTCCACCTTGCCCACCATGTCGCCGCCGACATCGGCGCCCTTGGTGAAGATGCCGCCGCCCAGGCGGGCGAAGATCGAGATCAGCGACGCGCCGAAGCCCAGCCCCACCAGCGAGTCCACCACGATGCGGCTCTGGCCCGGATCATTCAGGTCCAGGCCCAGGCAGCGGGTGAGAAAATAGAAATATCCGGCCACGGCCAGCAGGCCCAGGCCGACCACCAGCATGCCGGTGACCGCGCCGGAGCGGAACGCCACCGACAGGCCCGCCGCCAGGCCGGAACGCGCCGCCTCGGCGGTGCGGACATTGGCGCGCACGCTGACATACATGCCGACATATCCGGCCGCGCCCGACAGGGCCGCGCCGATCAGGAAGCCCACCGCGACCTGCCAGCCCAGGAAGAAGAAGGCCAGCGCGAAGATCACCACGCCGACCATGGCGATAGTGGTGTATTGGCGGTTCAGATAGGCGCGCGCACCTTCCTGGATGGCGGCGGCGATTTCCTGCATCCGGGCATTGCCCGCGGGCAGGCTCAGGACGGACCGTATGGTCCAGAGGCCGTAAAGCAGCGCAAGCACGCCGCAGGCCAGAACGATTTCCAGTTCCATGACTATTCCCCTTTGGTCTTGTTCGTTATGGGCCGGCGCAAAGGCCGCCCCGTCGAACAGGGGACAGGCCGAACGCCGATCCCCATGGCCGGGGTCCCATCATGGAGGCCGATGGGACTCGCCGCTTCAAGGGCAGGCGAAGCTTGCCAAAAGGTCATGCCGCAGGCAACCGGGTCGCGCGCGGGACTTTAACGGGGAAAATCCGCGCTGGATCAGGCCTGGCAGCGCGACTGGACGGGGTTCTTGGGCGCTTCCCCGCCGGCATGGGCCTTTTCGGGCGGGGTATGCAGGGCCGGCGTCTGCTTGGGCCGCAGCTCGGCGATCTGCACCGTGCAGACCGTGATCTGCTTGACCTTGTTCGCGCCCATCACCTTACGGGCATCGGCCAGCAGCCGCGCCTCCACGGCGGGAATGTCCACCTTCTGCGGGTCATCGGCCACCGTCACGCGCGCGGCATTCACATTGCGGACAAAGGAATCCTGAATGAAGGGCAGTTTCTCGCGCACCGCCACCACCACGCCTTCCGAGGCGGCGGTCAGGCGGCTGGAGATATAGGCATAGCCGATCAGCTTGCCGTCCGCGTCGGTCAGCGGCGCCATCAGGTACGGCATGTCCACATTGGTGCCGGGCTTGCCGCCCTTGGCGCCTTCGCCCGATGCGCCATGCTCCGCCGCCAAAGCGGGCATGGCCAGCAACAGCGACAGGAACGGAATCACGGCCCTTTTCATGGCCGCCAACCTCACAAATCATGGTTAGGAATCTATTAATCGCCCCTCCGGCTTTCGCTGCCCGCGCGTGCGAAGACGGAGGGGGGAGATTTAAAAGTGGCGATAGCCCTTCTGCGGCAGCACCACATCCGCGCCCTTGATGCGGAAGTGTGCGCTGTCCCCCGCCTCGACATGGCCGATACGGGTGAACGGCCCGGTCAGGCCCGGCGGGCCGGTGAACGCGATCTGGTAGTCATCGCCCGCCGTGACGGCGCGGCGCACCGCATTGTCGCCCCACAGCGCGCGCAGCGCGGGTGACAGCGGCACCTGTTCGCCTTCGATCACGATGCGAACCCCGGACGCCACCGCGACATGACCCAGATCCGCCACCAGCCCATCCGAAACGTCCACAGCGGCATGGGCGATGCCGCGCAGGGTTTCGGCGAAATCCACCGGCGGCTGCGGCACGCGATAGCGCGCGATCAGGGCATCGCGGTCGGCATCCGGCAGGCTGTGTATCTCGCGCCGGAAGATCGCCAGCCCGCCGCCGCTGTCGCCGATGGTCCCCGTCACATAGACGTCATCGCCAGAGCGCGCGCCGCTGCGCCTCACCATGCCGCCCTGCGGCACGAATCCGAACGCGGTGATCGCCGCCGAGAAAGGCCCGTCCGTGGCGCTGGTATCGCCGCCCAGCAGCGTGATGCCGAAGGCACGCTGGTCCTGTGCCAGCCCATCGGCGAACCCGGCCAGCCAGTCGGGCGTCACCGTGGCGGGCAAGGTCAGGTTCAGCAGATAGTGCGCGGGCGAGGCGCCCTTGGCGGCAAGATCGGACAGGTTCACCCGCAGCGCCTTGCGGGCGATGGCGGCGGGCGGATCGAAGCCGAAGAAATCCACGCCCTCGGTGATGGAATCCGTGGTCACCACCAGGTCGCATCCGGCGCGCTGGGGCAGGATGGCGGCGTCATCCTTCAGGCCGAAGGCGCTGGCCCCCGCCAGGGGCGCGAAATAATCCGCGATGATGCCGAACTCGTCCATGCCGCCAGCGTAAGACAAAGGCGGCGGCCAGAACAGCCGCCGCCTTTTAATCAGACCGGCATTTTGCGCTTGGAGTATTCGCGGCCCATGATCGCCACGCCCTCGCCGCCCGCGCCCGCCGAGATCACCATCGCGCCGTCCTTGATCTGCTGGACGACATTGTTGTGGCCGGGCTGGGTTTCCGCCGCGTTCAGGAAATGCACCTTGTGCTTCTTGCACAGGTTCAGGATGTCACTGCGGACTTTCTGCATGTTGGGCAGCGCCGAAATATCCTCCACCACCTTGCCCTGGGCGTCGCGCACCACCGGATGGCCCGACAGGCCGCCATCGGCGACGCTGTTATAGCCGTTGAGCCAGAGATTGTGGTCGCCCGGCCCCCATTCGGCGAAGGACACACCGGGCACACCCAGCATGGCGTCGGCGGTGACATCGCCATAGGTGTCCTCGATCTTGATGCCGAAGATCAGTTCGCCGCGCTTGTTCAGCGGCCACAGGTCGGCGATGTGCTGATAGGTACCGCCCGACACGCCCCAGATATTGGCGGCATAGCTGGCGCTGTTGCCGCGCAGGCCCTGCATCGCCAGCTTCTGCACGCCGGGCGTGTCCTGGAAGGGATAGCGGCAGCCCATATGGGCATAGGTCTCGATCGCCTTGGCGTCGCGGGCATGGCAGATGTGGATGCCCATCACGCCGGTGCAGAGAATCTGCTCCAGCACCCAGGTGTTGGCGCGGGCATAGGCCTCGTCCAGGCCGATCACCGGCGGCGTCACGAACACCACCGGGAACTTGTGGCCCGACCGGGTGGGGCCGCCATCCTTCAGGCCGCGCATGAACTCGCGCAGGTCCTTCAGGTCGAACAGGCCATGCTCCATCTCGTAATTGATGGCGTCGGCCCAGGTCTTGGCCATCTTCTTGCCCTGCTCATACGGGTCCACGCCCGCCGCCACGCCGGAGCCGGTGTAATAGATGGGCTGGCCGTCTTCCCACAGTTCGATCACCTTGTTCAGGCGGCGCGGCTTGTAGTTCGGATCCACGCTGGACGGCTGCTGGCCGGAATTGACCGGCTTGGACTGCGCCAGGGCACCGGTGGCGGCAGCCGCCGCGCCCAGCGCCGCGCCCGCCAGCAGAAAGTCGCGTTTCTTGATGTTCATGAAATCCTCCCCAGGTTTTGCGTGAGAGTGTCCCGCCAACGGGACGGCCGCAAGCCTTTCACGCCTTCGCAGACGCAAAACGTCCGGGAGATGACCCGGGAGATGACAATGACAACCGGCTAGAAGTCGAGTTCGTCCGCCGGTGTCGGCAGGCCGAACTCCACCGCCCGCTTGCGCCGGGCGATCGTATCCAGCGCCGCGTTGACGAAACCCGGTTCGTCGCCGCCGAAAAAGGCCCGCGCCACGGCGACGTATTCATCAATGACGGCCTTGGCGGGCACATCGCGCTGGGCCACCAGTTCATAGACGCCACAGCGCAGGATGGCGCGCAGGATGGAATCCACCCGCTCCAGCTTCCATTTCTCGGACAGCGAACCGGCGATGGCGCGATCAATCTCCACCTGGTGCGGCGGCACGCCGTTGACGATCGCGTGGAAGAAATCGGCATCCGGCTCGACCGGCAGTTCGCCGAAACGGTGATCGGCGAATTCCTGCGCCACTTCGGCCGCACCGCTGCCGTTCATCTCCATCTGGTAGAGGGCCTGCACAGCGCCCAACCGGGCGGCATGGCGGGCATCGGCACGGTTCTGCGCTTGCGGCGAACTCATCGGGAATATCCCAGCCGGTCGGAAAAGGTCGCCAGCGCCAGACAGGCACGGGCGGCATCGCCGCCAATGTCCTGGCGCAGGGCGATGTCCAGCGCCGCGCCCTCGTCCGAGGCCTGCACCAGCCCGTTGCCAATGGCCAGGCCCTGCACGCCCAGCGCGGTCAGCCCCTGCATCGCCTGGGCGTAACAGGCGTCCGCCACATGCGCGGGACCGGCGACCGCGCCCAGCGCGACATAGCCGTCATACTTCCCGGCGCGGACTGCCATGGCGATGGCGGGCGCGATTTCCAGCACGCCCGGCAGCGACAATCGCTCGAACCGGGCCGAGCCTTTTTCCAGCGCGGCGGTGGCGCCGTCCATCAGGGCGTCGGCCACGGCGGGAAAGTAACGCGCCTCTATAATCAGGATGTTCATGTCAAACTCGTGCGAAAACTCAGGCCCGCCTCCCCTTTTGCGCGAAGCGCATTCAAGAGGGAGGTGGTTTCAACGTGCGAAGGCGACCTTTTGGGAGCCGAGCGCAAGCTGAAACCGGAGGGATCAAAAATCAAAGCTTGTCATCACCTTCAAGTTCGCCGATCAGCGCCTCGAAATCGCGGGTTTCGCGGAAATTGCGATAGACCGAGGCGAAGCGCACATAGGCCACCTTGTCCAGGCTGGCCAGCGCCTGCATCACCAGTTCGCCGATCACATTGACCGGAATCTCGTTCTCGCCCATCGACTCCAGGCGGCGCACGATGCCAGTGACGGTGCGGTCCACCCGCTCGCGCTCCACCGGCCGCTTGCGCAGGGCATGGTTGATCGAACGCTCCAGCTTGTCGCGGTCGAAGGTTTCGCGGCGGCCGCTCTTCTTCACCACGATCAGCTCGCGCAACTGCACGCGCTCGAAGGTGGTGAAGCGCCCGCCACATTCCGGGCAGTGGCGGCGGCGGCGGATGGCCGAATTGTCCTCGGAAGGACGGCTGTCCTTCACCTGGCTGTCGTCATGTCCGCAGAATGGGCAGCGCATAGCGTCTCCTCAGGATTTCGTCTGGCCGTCGTCGCGGCCGTAATATTGTGTGCCCAGGGTGATCGGCGCGCGGCCCTGCTTCACCCGGTGCATGTTGGTGTCCCGCAGGGAATAGACGCAGCCGCAATATTCCTGCTGGTAGAATTCCTCGCGCTTGCTGATCTCGATCATCCGGGCCGAGCCACCACCCTTGCGCCAGTTGAACTCCCAATAGATCAGCCCGTCATAGCGCTTGGCCGCGCGCACGCCGCTGCCGTTGATCTGGTTCATGTCCTTCCAGCGCGAAATGCCCAGCGAGCTGGTCATCACCGGAAAGCCGTTCTCATGGGCATAGAGCGCCGTGCGCTCGAACCGCATGTCGAAGCACATGGTGCAGCGGGCGCCGCGCTCCGGCTCCCATTCCATGCCCTTGGCCCGCGCGAACCAGTTGTCCTTGTCGTAATCGGCATCGACAAAGGGCACGCCGTGCTTTTCGGCAAAGCGGATATTCTCATCCTTCCGCAGCAGGTATTCCCGCTCCGGATGGATGTTCGGATTATAGAAAAAGATCGTATAGTCGATCCCGGACGCGGTCATCGCCTCCATCACCTCGCCCGAACAGGGCGCGCAGCAGGAATGAAGAAGAACCTTCTTCTCCCCGCCGGGCGCAGTCAGGATGGGCCGGTTCATCGCGGTCTCAGCCATAGATGGGGAAGCGGGCGCACAGTTCGCCGACGCGGCGCGCCACGCCGGCTTCGACCTGGGCATCACCCTCTTCGTTCTTCGCCACGGCCTCCACCACCTCGACGATCAGCTTGCCGATCTCGCGGAACTCGGCCACGCCGAAACCGCGCGTGGTGCCGGCGGGCGTGCCCAGCCGGATGCCGGAGGTGACGACGGCCTTTTCGGTATCGAACGGCACCGCATTCTTGTTGCAGGTGATGCCCGCGCGATCCAGCGCATGTTCGGTGGGGCGGCCCTTGGCGCCCTTGGGGCGCAGGTCCACCAGCATCAGGTGGGTGTCGGTGCCGCCGGTCACGATGTCCAGGCCCGACGCCTTGAGCACTTCGGCCAGCGCCTTGGCATTCTCGATCACGGCCTTCGCATAGGTCTTGAACTCGGGCTTCAGCGCCTCGCCGAAAGCCACCGCCTTGCCCGCGATGACATGCATCAGGGGCCCGCCCTGCAGGCCGGGGAACACCGCCGAGTTGAACTTCTTGCCCAGGTCGGCGTCGTTGGTGAGGATCATGCCGCCGCGCGGACCGCGCAGGGTCTTGTGGGTGGTGGTGGTCACCACATGGGCGTGCGGCACCGGGCTGGGATGCGCGCCGCCGGCCACCAGGCCCGCAAAGTGCGCCATGTCCACCATGAAATAGGCGCCCACTTCATCGGCGATGGCGCGGAAGGCGGCGAAGTCCCAGTGCCGGGCATAGGCCGAACCGCCCGCCAGGATCAGCTTGGGCTTGTGTTCGCGCGCCAGCGCCGCGACCTGGTCCATGTCCACGCGCTGGTCGTCCTTGCGGACCGTATAGGGGATCGGCTTGAACCACTTGCCCGAATAGTTGGCCGGATGGCCGTGGGTCAGGTGGCCGCCCGCCGCCAGGTCTAGGCCCATGAAAGAGTCGCCGGGCTGCAGCAGGGCATAGAAGACTTCCTGGTTCGCATTGGCGCCGGAATGGGGCTGCACATTGGCGTAGCTGCATCCGAAAAGCTGGCAGGCGCGGTCGATGGCAAGCTGCTCGGTGACGTCCACATACTCGCAGCCGCCGTAATAGCGCTTGCCGGGATAGCCCTCGGCATACTTGTTGGTCAGCACCGAACCCTGCGCTTCCAGCACCGCCCTGGAGACGATATTTTCCGACGCGATCAGTTCGATCTTGTCACGCTGGCGGTTCAGTTCGTCCTGGATGCTGGAAAAGACAGCCGGGTCGGCCGCGGCAAGGGGCTGGGAGAAGAAACCGGACGTCTGGTTCGCGGGTGCAGCCGACATGGAAAGCCTCGTTGGAACGGACAGGGATGCGGGAACCGTTGCTTGCGCTCCCGCGCAGGAATGGCGGATTTACCCCTTCCCTCGCACCAAATCTAGCGTCGGAAGCCGCGATTTGGACAGTCCAGCCCTGCCCTGGGTTGATCCCGGCGCCAACCTTAACCGAACCCCCGGAAAAGCTTGGCGATTTTCCGCGAATCCTGCCCTTCTGTGGCGAAGGGTCCGGGGTGTTTCCCCGAACAGGCAATGGGCATAGAACAGCAGGCACGCATGGGGACCGACGCCACAGCAAAAGGCAAAGGGACCGGCGAGGACGAAATCCTCAAGCTGGTGACGGAAATCGTCGCCGCCTATGTCAGCAAGAATCCCGTTCCGGCCAGCGAACTGCCCACCATCATCCGCGATGTTCACGCCACGCTGGGCGGCTTTGCCGGGGCGGCCCAGCCCGCTCCGGGCAAGGGGAGTCTGCCCCGCGCGCCCGCCGTGCCGATCCGGAAGTCGGTCCAGCCCGACCATATCGTCTGCCTGGAAGACGGCAAGAAACTGAAGATGCTCAAGCGCTACCTGCGCGCGCGCTACAAGATGTCGCCCGAGGAATACCGCGCCCGCTGGAACCTGCCGCCCGACTATCCGATGGTCGCGCCGGGCTATGCCGCCCGACGCAGCGAATTCGCCAAGAAGATCGGCCTGGGAAAGGGCGAAACCCGCAAGCCGCGGCGCAAGGCCTAAGCGCCTTTCTTGTTCAGCACATAATCCAGCTTGCGGCGCGCCGCCTGGGCCATCTGCGCCTGCGAGGCGGTGGCCGGGCCGACCACGCTGGCCTCCTGCCCGGTTTCGGGATCAATCGCCGTCGCCTTGACGGCGTTCCCGATCACCACAAACTCGACATAGATCTCGCGGGTCACGCGCGGGTTATGCCGCGCGTACGATCTTGTGGGCATCCCACACCGCCTGCAGCGCTTCGACCAGCGCATCCATCATGGCGTCGCTATGTGCCGGTGACGGGGTAAAGCGCAGGCGTTCGGTGCCGCGCGGCACGGTGGGATAGTTGATGGGCTGCACATAGATGCCGTGATCCCGGAGCAGCGAATCCGACACCGCCTTGCAAAGCGCGGCATCGCCCACCATCAGCGGCACGATATGGCTGGGGCTGTTCATCACCGGTAGGCGCGCGGCGGCGAACTTGGCCTTGAGCGTGGCGGCGCGCTGGGCAAGCGCCTGGCGTTCCGCGTCCGAAGACTTGAGGTGGCGGATCGAGGCCAGCGTGCCCGCTGCGATGACCGGTGCCAGCGAGGTGGTGAAGATGAAGCCCGGCGCGAAGCTGCGGATGCAATCCACCAGTTCGGCGCTGGCGGCGATATAGCCGCCCATCACGCCAAAGGCCTTGGCCAGCGTGCCTTCCACGATATCGATGCGGTGCATGGTGCCGTCGCGCGCGGCCACGCCCGCGCCGCGCGGCCCGTACAGGCCCACGCCATGCACCTCGTCGATATAGGTCAGCGCGCCGTATTTCTCGGCCAGGTCGCAAATGGCGGCGGTGGGCGAGAAC
>DASTMN010000061.1:0-7392 GCA_035714165.1 Rhizomicrobium sp. | reverse complement strand
TCCGGGCCTTTTCTGTTGGATGCGGTGTGGTTCAGCGCGCCAGCGAGAGCGAGGCGTTGGACACCCAGCCCTTGTTGCCGACTTCGTCGCTGACTTCGCGCCAGACGCCGTCTTCCTGGCCGGTCGGGTACAGGATCATGCCGGGATCGAGGGTGCGGACCACGGCGCCGCGCTCGTTGGGCGAAGCGCGCAGCACGCCCGGACGCGACAGGGTCACGGTCTGGGACGGCGCGGTCTGGGCCGGGGCGTCCGACAGGCCGCCCATCTGGCCCACCAGCTTGGTATAGGCGTCGATATAGGCCAGCACCACGACCTGACCGATGGCGGTGTTCTGGTAGTTGGAGACGCCGGCGCCGCCGAACACGCCGCCGCCGAAGCCGCCGCCGCCCAGGCTGAAGCCCACATCGGTCTTGGAGCCGTGGCCCTCGGCCATCGCCTGCTGCTCGCTGGTGCGGACATTGGTGACCGACAGGATCACATCGGCGGTGCGCGAGTTGATCGAGATGCCCGAGACGAGGGCGCCCGCGAAGCCGCCCATGAAGCCGCCGATCAGGCCGCCGACATTGGTGCCGCCCGCATTGGCGTTCTTGGAAACGATGTCCGGCACCAGAATGTAATCGGCCGCGCGGACCTGGCCGCCGCCGATATTGGAACCGCCCTGCAGCGCGCCGCCGGCCGCCAGCGCGCGTTCCTGCTGCGCCAGCTCGAAGCCCTTGCCGCGATCCACCAGGGTGAAACAGCCGGACCGCTGGACGAAGATTTTCAGAAGCGCCTCGGGGGATTCCAGCCCCAGACCTTCCCACCACTTGTTGTCCGGCTCGCGGATGGCGATGCTGCCGATCCGGTGGCTGCAGGTGGGAATTTCCGCCTTCTTCTCTTCCGTCTTGCGGCGGATGGAGGACTGCGCGGCCGCCGGCGTCGCCAGGCTGGCAGCGGTGAGACACAGAGCCGTTGCCACGGCAACGGATTTGCCCAAACGCATGATGGTACCCCTTCAAAAGTTCAATATGGCGCCCCTGCGCGGACGGGAATCCGCGCTTGCGGCGGAGATTAGCCGACGCGGCGAAAACCGCAACTGCGAAGGCTCCCCCGGAACCGGGCTACCACCAGCCCCTATATTTGAACCACGCCAGGGGTACGATGGCGCTCAGCACGATCAGGCCCAGCCCCAGGGGATAGCCCAGCGGCCAGGCCAGTTCCGGCATGTTGTGGAAGTTCATGCCGTAGATGCCCGCCACCAGAACGGGGGGGATGCCCACCACCGAGGCGATGGTCAGTACCTTGAACAGGTCGTTCTGCTCGGTGCTGATAAAGCCCAGCGCCGCGTCCAGCAGGAACTGGATCTTGTCGGTCAGGTGGACCTCATAGTCGTTCAGCGACTGCACGTCCTTGCCCGCCATCTTGAGGCGTGCGCGGACCGGCTGCTCGATCCAGCCGTCGCCATGTTCATTGACGAAAGGCACGGCGCGCTGCAACACCAGCAGGGTATCGCGGATATGCGACAGGCGTTCGCCCATGTCGCCGATCTCCACCAGCGTATCGCGCAGCATCCGGTTGACCTGTGAGACGTTGCGGGTCTGCGCCTCCCGCAGGCCCTTTTGGAATATACGCTGGGAAATGCGGATCGCCTCGGCGCGCAGTTCCTCCAGCCGGTCGGCGCCATAGTCGATCAGCGCTTCCAGGATCACCAGGAAGATGTCGGGCGCAGTGCGGGGGCGGCGCTTCACCCGCGCGGCGATGGCCTCGAAGGTGTGCAGCTGGTCGAAATGCACGGTGACCAGGATGCGCGGTGTCAGCACCATGCCCAGCGGGGAGGTAACGCTTTCCGCGCCATTGCGGTGGGGCGTCACCGGCACCGAGATGGTGAAGGTCTCGTCTTCATACTGTAGGCGGCTGGAGAATTCGATTTCCTCCAATTGCGCGCGGGGCGGAATGTCCAGGCCGTAATCGGCGCAGGCCTTTGCCAGTTCCGCTGGGGAGGGATCGAACAGGTCCACCCAGACCGGCTTGCCGTTCACTTCATGGACGGTGATCACGCGCGACTCCCTGGCGCTGGCACGAACTCGCCCCATAACGCGCCAAACTGCGATCCGGTGCAAGGAGCGTTGGGCAGGCCGGAGGCGAAGCCGAGGATCGTCGCCCGCGCGACCGGTCCGGCGTCAGCTCAGCGCGCCGTGGCAGTGCTTGTACTTCTTGCCCGAACCGCACGGGCAGGGCGCGTTGCGCTGCACCTTGTCCCAGCTTTTGGGATTGTTGGGGTCCACCGGGGCGTCGTCGGGCCACAGGCCCGGCTGCTCGATCTCGTTCTCGCCGGTCAGCGGGTTGAGGTGCGTGGCGAACATGCTGGGCAGCGGCGTGTCTTCCAGCGGCGGCTGCGGCCCGGTCTGGATCTGGACATTCATCAGCTGGCGCACCACGTCGCGGCGCAGGGTGGAGAGCAGCGCCTGGAACAGCTCGAACGCCTCGCTCTTGTATTCGTTGAGCGGGTCGCGCTGGCCATAGCCGCGCAGGCCGACATACTGGCGCAGGTGGTCCAGGTTGACGATATGCTCGCGCCAATGGCCGTCCAGCGTCTGGAGCAGGATGGCCTTCTCGACATAGCGGGTGATTTCCACCCCGACATTGGCGGTGCGCTCGGCGGCGCGGGCTTCCACCGCCTTGAGGATGCGCTCGCGCATTTCCTCGTCGGCGATGCCTTCTTCCTTGCTCCATTCGATCACGGGCAGGTCGAGGCCGAAGATCTTGTCCACCTCGTCATGCAGGCCCTGAACATCCCACTGCTCGGCATAGGCCTTTTCGGGGATATGGGTTTCCACCAGGCTTTCCACCACTTCCTCGCGGAAGTCGGCGATCTGGTCGGAGACATCCTCGGACAGCATGATCTCCTTGCGCTGGTCGAAGATGACCTTGCGCTGGTCGTTAAGGACGTCGTCGTATTTCAGGATGTTCTTGCGGATTTCAAAGTTGCGCGCCTCGACCTTGTGCTGGGCCTTTTCCAGCGCCTTGTTCACCCAGGGATGGGTGATGGCTTCGCCCGGCTCCAGGCCCAGGCGGGTGAGGATGGATTCCATCCGCTCCGAGCCGAAAATCCGCATCAGGTCGTCCTGCAGCGACAGGAAGAACTTGGAAGCGCCGGGATCGCCCTGGCGGCCGGAACGGCCGCGCAGCTGGTTGTCGATGCGGCGGCTTTCGTGCCGCTCGGTGCCGATCATGTAGAGACCGCCCGCCGCCAGCGCCTTCTGCTTGTTGGCGGCGACCTCGGCGCGGATCGCGTCGGCACGGATCTTGTGCTCGGCCTCGTCGGTGATCTCGGCCAGTTCGACCTTGATGCGCATGTCGGCATTGCCGCCGAGCTGGATGTCGGTGCCGCGGCCCGCCATGTTGGTGGCGATGGTGACGGCGCCCGGCACGCCCGCCTGGGCGACGATGAAGGCTTCCTGTTCGTGATAGCGCGCATTCAGCACATGGTGCTGGATCTTGCGCTTGTTGAGCAGCTCGGACAGGGTCTCGGACTTCTCGATCGAGGTGGTGCCCACCAGCGCGGGCTGGCCGCGCTCGCGGCAGTCCATCACAAGCTTGATGATCGCCTCGTATTTTTCCGTCTCGGTGCGATAGACCTCGTCGTCATGGTCTATGCGCTGGACCGGCACGTTGGTGGGGATTTCCAGCATGTCCAGCTTGTAGATGTCGAGGAACTCGGCGGCCTCGGTCATGGCCGTGCCGGTCATGCCTGCCAGCTTGTCATAGAGGCGGAAATAGTTCTGGAAGGTGATGGAGGCGAGGGTGACGTTCTCCGGCTGGACGGTGACGTTTTCCTTGGCCTCGATGGCCTGGTGCAGGCCCTCGGAATAGCGGCGGCCTTCCATCATGCGACCGGTGAATTCGTCGATGATAACCACCTGGCCGTTCTTGACGATATAGTCCTTGTCCTTCTGGAATAGCAGGTGCGCCTTCAGCGCCTGGTTCACGTGATGGACGATGGAGATATTCTGGATGTCGTACAGGTCGCCATCCTCGAGCAGGCCGGCGGCTTTCAGGGCCTGGGCCATGCGCTCGTTGCCGGTCTCGGTCAGCGAGACCTGGCGCTGCTTCTCGTCCAGGTCGTAGTCGTCCTTGACCAGCATGCCCATCACCGAGTCCACCGCCCGGTACATCTCGGTCTGGTCCTCGGTGGGACCGGAGATGATCAGCGGGGTGCGCGCCTCGTCGATCAGGATGGAGTCCACCTCGTCCACGATGGCGTAGGCATGGCCGCGCTGGCTCATCGCATCGAGCGCGTATTTCATGTTGTCGCGCAGGTAATCGAAGCCGAACTCGTTGTTGGTGCCATAGGTGATGTCGGCGGCGTAGGCGATCTTGCGTTCCTCGTCGGTCAGGCCGTGCACGATCACGCCGGTGGTCATGCCCAGGAAGCCGTAAATCTGGCTCATCCAGCCGCTGTCGCGGGTGGCCAGATAGTCGTTGACCGTCACCACATGCACGCCGTCGCCCGCCAGGGCGTTGAGGTAGGTGGGCAGGGTGGCGACCAGGGTCTTGCCTTCACCGGTCTTCATTTCGGCGATGGCGCCCGAATGCAGCACGATGCCGCCGACCAGCTGCACATCGAAATGGCGCTGTCCCAGCACGCGCTTGGCGGCCTCGCGCACCACTGCGAAGGCTTCGGGCAGAAGGTCGTCCAGGGTCTCGCCCTTGGCCAGGCGCTCGCGGAAGGCGGGCGTCATCGCCCGAAGCTCCTCGTCGCTCATCGCCACGAAGCGCGGCTCCAGGGCGTTGATCTTGGCCACCGTCGCCCACATGGGCTTGACCTTGCGGTCGTTGGCCGAGCCGAAAAGCGACTTGGCGAGCGTGCTGAAACCCAGCATGAAATCCTCTGTTACGGACCGGCAATGGGAAACCGGGGCCGCCAAAAGGGCATGGCGACCGCGCGGGAGACATAAGAACGCGGTAGTCTCTTGTCAAACCGGGGTTTTTTATGACTATCCCCGCCAGATTCCGGGGGAAATCCATGGCGAAAACGACAAAAACGACTCGCAAGGCCAAAGCGGCCCCCAAAAAGGCGGCGCACCCGGTTTCCCCCCTGGCGCCCAAATCCTTCCCCAAGCTGCCGCCGCTGGCCGGGGTCCGGCTGGGCACCGTGGCGGCGGGGGTCCGGTATCAGGGCCGCACCGACGTGCTGCTGGCGGTCCTGGCCCCCGGCACCCAGGTGGCGGGCGTCTTCACCACCTCCAAGACCGCCAGCGCCCCGGTGCTGTGGTGCCGCGACAAGCTCAAGGGGGGCGAGGCCCGCGTACTGGTGGTGAACAGCGGCAATGCCAACGCCTTTACCGGCAAGGTGGGATTTGACGGCGTGAAGGAGATCGCCGCCGAGGCTGCCGCCGTGGCGGGCTGCCGCCCGTCCGAAGTGTTCATGGCCTCAACCGGCGTGATCGGCGAGCCGCTGCCCAGCCAGAGGATCACCAGGGTCCTGGCCGAGGTAGCGGGCCGGAGCGCGGCGGGCAACTGGAAGGCCGCCGCCGACGCCATCATGACCACTGACACCTATCCCAAGGCGGCCACGGCCACGGCGCTGATTGACGGGGTGAAAGTGACGATCAACGGCATCGCCAAGGGATCGGGCATGATCGCGCCCGACATGGCAACCATGCTGAGTTTCGTTTTCACCGACGCCGCCATCCCGGCCAAGGTGCTGCAGGAGTGCCTGGCCGCGGGCACCGGCCCCAGCTTCAATGCCATCACGGTGGACAGCGATACCTCCACCTCGGATACGCTGCTGCTGTTCGCCACCGGCAAGGGTGGCCGGCACAAGCCCGTCACGAAATCCTCCGACAGGCGGCTCGCGGATTTCCGCAAGGCGCTAGACGCCGTGCTGCTGGACCTGGCCCTGCAGGTGGTGCGCGACGGCGAGGGCGCCCAGAAGCTGATCCGCATTGATGTGACAGGCGCGGAAAGCGACGCGGCGGCCCGGCGCATCGGCCTGTCCATCGCCAACTCACCGCTGGTCAAGACGGCGGTGGCGGGCAACGACGCCAACTGGGGCCGCATCGTGATGGCGGTGGGCAAAAGCGGCGAGGCCGCCGACCGCGACCGGCTGAAAATTTCCTTCGGCGGCCATGTGGTGGCCGAAAAGGGCATGCGCGCCGCCAGATACAACGAAAAGACCGCGACCAAGGCGGTGTCGGGCCGCGAGGTACAGATCGCGGTGGATATCGGGCTGGGCAAGGGCGCGGCCCGCGTCTGGACCTGCGACCTGACGCACGGTTACATCGACATCAACGGCTCTTATCGCTCATAGCGGATAGGGCGCGGGTCTTTTGCGTCCTGAGTTCGCTGGATCGGACATGGATGGCCGCCTCACGCGCGGCCATGACATGACAAACGAACTGTCATGGCCGGGCTTGACCCGGCCATCCAGCATTGCGGGTTATTGCGCGCTGGGCTCGTCAGACCAGTTCCGCGTCCAGCGTGATCTCGGCTTTCAGCAGCTTGGACACCGGGCAGTTCTTTTCCGCCACGCCCGCCAGTTCCTGGAACTTGGCCGCGTCGATGCCGGGGATTTTCGCCCGCAGGGTCAGCGCCGACTTGGTGATGACAAAGCCGCCATCCTGCTTGACCAGGGTGATCTCGGCTTTCGTGTCCATCTGTTCGGCTGTGAATCCGGCCTCGCCCAGGATCAGCGACAGGGCCATGGTGAAGCAGCCCGCATGAGCCGCGCCGATCAGTTCTTCGGGATTGGTGCCGGGGCCGCCTTCGAAGCGGGCGGTGAAGCCATAGGGGTGATCCCTGAGCGCGCCGCTCTTGGTCGAGATCGCGCCGATGCCGTCCTTGAGGCCGCCTTTCCAGACCGCCGTGCCGTAAGTCGCCATGTTCGTCTCCTTGTCTAAGGTCGCGCATCGGGGCAGATTGAACACGTCCGCGCAACCGTTAAGGCGCGTTCACCAAGCCGCTTAACCTCACCTTAGCCGCGTGACGCCATAATGAACACACCGCACCCCCTGTTACTTGTCGTTGCGGTGGCATTGGTGGATCCCGACGGCCGCGTGCTGATCGCACAGCGTCCCGAAGGCAAGAGCATGGCGGGGTTATGGGAATTTCCAGGCGGCAAGGTCGAGGCGGGCGAAACCCCGGAAAGCGCGCTGATCCGCGAACTGGCGGAGGAACTGGGCATCACGGTCAAGGAACCCTGCCTGGCGCCCTTCACCTTCGCCTCGCACGCCTACGAGACGGTTCATCTGCTGATGCCGCTCTATGTCTGCCGCCGCTGGGAGGGCACGCCCATGCCGCGCCATCACGCGGCGCTGAAATGGGTCCGCCCCAACCAGATGCGGGACTATCCCATGCCGGCGGCCGACCTGCCGCTGATCCCCATGCTGCGCGATCTGCTCTAGGCCGTTT
>DASTMN010000060.1:0-2004 GCA_035714165.1 Rhizomicrobium sp. | reverse complement strand
CCGACGAACTGGCGGCGCTGAATGCGCGGCTGTTGCATCTCTTGCCGTATGAAACCGTGGCGGCGCATCTGCCGCCCATGCCCGGCATTGCGGGCGATGCGTTCTGGGAGGCGGTGAAGGCCAATGTGACCCGGCTGGACGATCTTCCGGCGCTGGCGCGGCTGGTGACAGGCCCGGTGACGCCGGTGATCGAGGATGCCGGCCTGGCGGCCTGCGCCGCCGCTTGTCTGCCGCCCGAACCCTGGGACGAGGGCACATGGCCCGCCTGGACCAGGGCGGTTTCCGCCGAAACCGGGGCCAGGGGCAAGGCCCTGTTCCACCCGCTGCGCCTGGCCCTGACGGGGCAGGAGCATGGACCCGAACTGAAAAAACTGTTACCCCTGATCGGGCGTGGCCGCTGTCTGGCGCGCCTCAAAGGGGAAACGGCGTGAGCCTGTTCTGTCAGACCGGAATCCGAATTAGCGGCCCCCGCGCCTAAGCGCGAGGAAATCCTGCCGCCGTCCGCTTTCGTTCGTCTGAACCCCTTTTCGAGCTTTTTCCATGTCCCTGCGCCTCCACAACACGCTGACCCGCACCAAGGACGTTTTCACGCCGCTGGATGCCGCCAATGTCCGCATGTATGTCTGCGGCCCCACGGTTTACGACTTTGCCCATATCGGCAATGCGCGCCCGGCCATCGTGTTCGATGTGCTGTATCGGCTGCTGCGGCACACATACGGCCCGGCCCATGTCACTTACGTCCGCAACATCACCGACGTGGACGACAAGATCAACGAGCGGGCCTTGCGCGACTTTCCCGGCCTGCCGCTGAATCAGGCGATCCGCACCCTGACCGAAACGACCGAGCGGCAGTATCACGAGGATGTGGATGCGCTGGGATGCCTGCGCCCCACCATCGAGCCGCGCGCCACCGAATTCATCCTGCCGCGCGCCGACGGCAAGACCGACATGGTGACGCTGATCGGCCAGCTTGTCGCGCGCGGCCATGCCTATCAGGCGGGCGGCGAGGTGCTGTTCGACACCCAGTCCATGCCCGATTACGGCCTGCTGTCGGGACGCCGGCTGGAGGACCAGCAGGCGGGCGCCCGCGTGGCAGTGGACGCGCACAAGAAGCACCCCACCGATTTCGTGCTGTGGAAACAGTCGTCCGCCGACGAGCCGGGCTGGGACAGTCCCTGGGGGCGCGGACGTCCCGGCTGGCACATCGAATGTTCGGCCATGTCGGCGGCGCATCTGGGGCAGGTGTTCGACATTCACGGCGGCGGGCTGGACCTGATCTTCCCGCATCACGAGAACGAGATCGCACAGTCGCGCTGCGCCCACGGCACACCGGTGATGGCGAATGTCTGGATGCATAACGGCTTCCTGCAGGTGGAAGGCGAGAAGATGTCCAAGAGTCTTGGCAACTTCTTCACCATCCGCGACCTGCTGGCCGACTGGCCGGGCGAGGTGCTGCGTTTCAACATGCTGCGCACGCATTACCGCCAGCCGATTGACTGGACGGTGGCGAGCCTCAAGGACAGCTGGAAGATGCTGGAACGCTGGTATGCGGTGACAGAACCCCTGGTGGACCCCGCGCCGGACGCGGCCTTCCTGGAAGCTTTGTCCGACGACCTCAACACGCCCGCCGCCATCGCCTCGCTGCATCAGGCCGATGACCTGGCGCTGGCGGGCGGGCTGGGCTTTCTGGGTTTCTCCAATGTGCAGCTGAAGATCGCCAGCAAGGCGCAGGTGGATACCGTGGCCATTGCCGACGCCATCGCTGCCCGCAACGCCGCCCGCGCCGCCAGGAACTTTGCCGAGTCCGACCGCATCCGTGACGACCTGCTGGCGAAAGGAATCGTGCTGAAGGACGGCCCCGGCGGCACGACATGGGAGGTCAAGCGGTGACCTCCGGCACGAAGGAACGGCTGTATCTGTTCGACACCACCCTGCGCGACGGCGCGCAGACGCAAGGGGTGGATTTCTCGGTCGAGGACAAGCGCCAGATCGCGCTGGCGCTGG
>DASTMN010000059.1:0-7587 GCA_035714165.1 Rhizomicrobium sp. | reverse complement strand
GTTTCGGCCTCGGTCATGAAGGCATGGAAGATGCGCGCCGGAAGCCCGCCGCCGGTGGCCTTGATCATGGGGCTGTTGTCGTCATTGCCGATCCACACACCGCAAACCAGATCGGCGGTGAAGCCCACAAACCAGGCGTCGCGGGAATCCTGTGTCGTGCCGGTCTTTCCGGCAGTGGGCCGGTCCTGCAACCGTCCGGCCTTGCCGGTGCCGGTGGCGACGGTTTCCATCATCAGGCGCGTCATCTGCAGGTTGTCGGCGGGGCGCATCACCGCATCCGCGCCCTGCGTCTTGCGTTCATACAGGACCTTGCCCGATTTGGTCCGCACTTTCAGGATGCCGAAGGGCTGGACGCCCACGCCGCCATTGGCGAAGGGCGCATAGGCGCCGGTCAGTTCCAACGGCGTGACCACCGAGGTGCCCAGCGCCAGCGACGAGACTTCCATCAACGGCGAGGTGATGCCCAGCCGGTGGGCGGTGCGCGCCACGGTGCGCGGCCCCACTTCGGCGGTGAGCTGGCTGGCGACGGAGTTGGAGGATTGCGCGAAGGCCTGGATCAGCGGCATGCGGCCCTTGTAGCGGCCTTCGTAATTCTGCGGCGTCCAGCCCTTGATGTTGATGGGCGCGTCGTTGACGATTTCATCGGGCACATGGCCGTGTTCCAGCGCCGCCAGATAGACGAAGGGTTTGAAGGCGCTGCCCGGCTGGCGCTGGGCGTCGGTGGCGCGGTTGAAGGTGGAGGCGGCATAGCTGCGCCCCCCCACCATGGCGCGCACCGCGCCGTCGGGTGTCATCGCCACCAGCGCCGCCTGCCCGGCGCGCAGGCTGTCGCCGTCATTGGCCAGGGCCAGCGCCACGGCGCGTTCGGCCTGCTGCTGGGTCTGCAGGTCGAAGCTGGTTTCCACGATCACCGGCTCGCCGGTCGGCGCGACATGCTCGTTCAGGTGCGCCACCACCCAGTCCGCGAACCAGCCGGAGCCGGGCGTGCCGTTGGTGCGCATGATGCGGGGACGCGTCGCCTGGGCCATGGCGCGGGTATTGGCGTCTATGATGCCGGCCTTCTCCATCGCCTTCAGCACCACCTGGGCGCGCGCCAGGCTGGCGTCGGTATCGGCGACGGGATTGTAGCGCGCCGGGGCCTTGACGCTGCCCGCCAGCATGGCGGCCTCGGTCAGGCCCAGTTCGGACGCATGCTTGCCGAAGAACTTTTCCGACGCCGCCGCGATGCCATAGACGCCCGCGCCGAAATAGATTCGGTTGAGATAGAGGGTGAGGATCTGGTCCTTGGAGTAGCGCGACTCCAGATACAGGGCCAGCATGGCTTCCTGGGTCTTGCGCTCCATGGTGCGGCTGGGGCTGAGAAACAGGTTCTTGGCCAATTGCTGCGTCAGGGTGGAGCCGCCCTGCACCACGCGGCCCGTCATCATGTTCTGCACGGCGGCGCGTGCCAGGCCGATGGGATCGATGCCCAGATGCGAACGAAAGCGCCGGTCCTCAATGGCGATGAAGGCGCCGGTGACATAGTCGGGCAGGTCCTGCGCCTGCACCATCATGCCCTGCGTCAGGCCGCGCCGCGCGATCTGGCGGCCGTGGCTGTCCAGCACGGTGATGTCCTGCGACGGGCCGGTGATCATCAGGTTGCGGACATCGGGCAGGCCCGACAGGAAATGCGAAAAGAACAGGCCGCCGAAGATCAGGCCCCAGGCGCCCAGCATCACCAGCACATAGGGCCAGGTGGCGCGGCGTTTGGGCGGCGGCGGCGGTGGTGGCGGCGGTGGCATGCGGGATGCGCCGGTGCGCCCGCGCGGCGCGGGGGCATCGCGGGCGGGTCCGCGGTCGATGATGGGGCGGCCTTTTCCCATGCGCCCCAATCTGGGGCCAACTGGTTAACGCGCGTTAAACAAGTCCTTAACGCACAGCGCGGTGCGTCTTAAAGATTCAGGCGCAGAGGCGGTAGCCGCCGGCTTCGGTCAGCAGGATCCGGGCCCTGGCCGGGTCTTCCTCGATTTTCTTGCGCAGGCGGTAAATATGGGTTTCCAGCGTGTGGGTCGCCACCGCCGGGCCATAGCCCCACACCTCATGCAGCAGGATATCGCGCGGCACCGTGCCCGTGCTGGCATGGAGGAACTTGAGGATGTCGGTTTCCTTTTCCGTCAGCCGCACCTTGCGGCCATCGGCCTGCAACAGCTTGGCGCTGGGATGGAAGGTATAGGGGCCGATCCTGACCGCGCCATCGCCCTCGGCGGGATGGCTGGCCAGCGCATGCAGCCGCGCCAGCAGGGTGGAAAAGCGGAAGGGCCGTGCCAGCGTCTCATGGCCGCCGTCAGAACTGTCGCTGTCGCCCAGCACCAGCATGGGGACGGACAGGCCCTGGGTCCGCAGCGCCGCCGCCGTCACCGCGCTGTCGAGGATGGCGAAGGCCGGTGCCCCGTCCTTCAGCGCCGCCACGGCGCCGGCCAGATCGGCGGCGGTGACGACCTCATAGCCTTCGCGCGCCAACTGCTCCGCGATGCTGGCGCGGGGCACGGGATCGGCGTCTACCAGAAGGATCCGGGCGGACTGGGGCATGAAAGGGGCGCTGGGGTTGCGGCGGCAAGTTTAGCGCGGCGGCGCGCGGGGCGGCAAATATTGCCGATGATGACAAGCGGCAGGCAGCCGGATTTCCAGCCTTTGCGCGGCATTTGTGCTGGCCTGGGGCTTGCTTTGCCCTTGGCATGGTCATGCTGAACACCGCCATGAAGCAGATGCATTATGTGCCGGCGTCCATGCCTGTGGCGGCGGCGGCGAAGCCGCCTGCGACAGAGGCGGCCCCGCAGGAGGAAGAAAGCTTCTTCCAGCACATTCTGGATGTGGTGAACCCGCTGCAGCACCTGCCGGTGATCGGCACCATCTATCGCGCCATCACCGGCGAAAAGCTGGACCCGGTGGAGAAGATCGCGGGCGATGCGCTGTATGGCGGATTGTGGGGCGCGGTCTCGGCCGTGGCCAGCGTGGCGTTCGAAGCGATCACCGGCAAGAGCGTGGAAGACACGGTGCTGGGCTGGTTCGACGGAAAAGACGATGCGCCCCGCGCCGTCGCCGCCAACACGCCCGCCGCCCAGACGGTGGCGATGACCATGCCCGGCGAAGCCGATACGGCGGCGCTGAACAGCGCCCTGATGTCCAGGGGCATCAATCCCGACCTGGCCAACCGCGCCCTGTACGCCTATCGCCGCAGCGTGTCGCTGACCGACATCGCGCCCGCGCCGGTTCTCGCCAGCCTCCACTGAGGCTATATCTTTCCCATGAATCTGATTGTCACCACCGACGCCGAAGGCGCCTGGCTGGACTGGGGCGAAGGCCGCCGCCGCGCCGCCATCGGCCCCGGCGGCATCGCCATCAAGGGCGGCGAGGGCGACGGCATCACGCCGCGCGGCATCTGGCCGGTGCGCGAGGTTTTTTATCGCGCCGACCGGATGCCGCCGCCGCGCACCGCGCTCTCCCTGCGCGCCATCCGCCCGCAGGACGGCTGGTGCGATGCGCCCGATGACCCCCGGTATAACCGGCTGGTGACGCTGCCCTATCCGGCCAGCGCCGAGACGATGTGGCGCGACGATCATCTTTATGACCTGGTGGCGGTGCTGGGCTTCAATGACGATCCGGTGGTGGCGGGCAGGGGCAGCGCCATCTTCCTGCATCTTGCCAAGCCGGATTATGCCGACACGCATGGCTGTGTCGCGCTGGCGCGGGACGATGCGCTGGCGGCGCTGGCGCAACTGCGGCCCGGCGATGCGGTCGTGATCCGCTAGGCGCGCGCGCCGAAGAGCGCGCCGACTCTTTTTATTGGCGTGCGCCGAACAGCGCGCTGCCGACACGCACATGGGTCGCGCCGAATTTCACCGCCAGTTCGAAATCTCCGCTCATCCCCATGCTGAGATGGGCAAGGCCGTGATCGCGCGCCAGTTTCAGCAGGAAGGCGAAATGCGGCGCGGCATCGTCACCGGCGGGCGGAATGCACATCAGGCCTTCCAGCGGCAGCTTCAGCGCGCGGGCATGCGTCACCAGCGCGTCCAGTTCGGACGGAATCACGCCCGCCTTTTGCGGCTCCTCGCCGGTATTGACCTGGATGAACAGGCGCGGCGCGTTGCCGGAGCGGTCCCGCTCCGCCGCCAGCGCATCCGCCAGCCGGAGGCGGTCCAGGCTCTGGATGCAGTCGAACAGCGCCGCCGCTTCCTTCACCTTGTTGGTCTGCAACGGCCCGATCAGGTGCAGTTCCAGGCCGGGATAGGCGGCCTTGAGGCGCGGAAACTTGGCCTGCGCCTCCTGCACCCGGTTTTCGCCGAACAGGCGCTGTCCGGCATCCAGCGCGGCGCGGATGCCGTCTTCGGGCACCGTCTTGGACACCGCGACCAGATGGGTGGCGGGCGCGGGGCTGACCGCGGCCTTTCGCGCCGCCGCGATGCGCGCCAGAATGTCCGCGAGATTATCTGCTATCGACATGCGCGCGAACCTATCCAAGCACCAGCAGCGCCTCAACCCTGACATGCCGCTGGTGCTGATGACCGACGACCGCGACGCCGACTGGGCGGGCGCGGCGCGCAGGCTGCCGCGCGGCGGCCTTGTGGTGATACGCGCGCGCGATGCGGCGCGGCGGCGGGCGCTGGCCGAAAGGCTGGGCGGCATCGCATCGCTGCTGATCGCAGACGACCCGGCGCTGGCGGCGCAGGTCGGCGCGGCGGGTGTGCATCTGCCGGAAGCGCGCATGCGCGAGGCGGCGCACTGGCGTGCGCGCCACCCGGACTGGATCATCACCGCCGCGGCCCATTCGCTGGCGGCGCTGATGCGGGCGGCGCCGCTGGACGCGGTCTTCCTGTCGCCGGTCTTTCCCACCGCCAGCCATCCGGGCGCGCCCTGCCTGACCCCGGCGCGCGCCGCCCTGATCGCGGCCCGCGCCCCGGTGCCGGTCTATGCCCTGGGCGGCGTCACCCCGGCCAATGCGGGCCTGGTCGGCCCCGCCTTCAGCGGCATCGCCGCCATCGGGGCCTTCCTTCCGGCCTGAACCCATGCCGGAGGCGGATGGCCCGCCAGCCTTACCGATCCGCAATGGGGCGCGGGTAAGTCCTTTTCCACACAGGCAAAACCGGGCACGGGCGCGAAATCCGCCCACCGTTGCGCGGGCGCATCACCGCCGGTATAAGCCGCTGTCGGCCCTGCCGCCCTTTCAAGGAAAAGACGCCCCATGCGAGTTCCGACTGCCCTTGCCCGCGCCGCCGTCCTGGCCGGATCCGTGGTGCTGGCCGCCTGTGGTTCGTCCAACCGCGGCGTGGACATGGAAACCGGCACCAGCGCCATCGCCAGCGGCTCCAGCCGCGTCACGCTGGGCGTCAATTCCTTCCTCTGGCATGCCTCGCTCAACACCCTGTCCTTCATGCCGCTGGTCTCGGCCGATCCGTTCGGCGGCGTCATCATCTCGGACTGGTATGTCGCCCCCACCGCGCCGGACGAGCGGCTGAAAGTGACGGTCTACATCATGGACCGCGCCCTGCGCGCCGACGGCCTGAAGGTGGTGGTGTTCCGCCAGACCCGCAGCGGTGCGGGCTGGACCGACGCCGCGCCCAGCCCCGATACCGCCCACAAGCTGGAAGATTCCATCCTGACCCGCGCCCGCGAACTGCGCCTCGCCAGTCTCGGCAACGGCTAACCCCGCCGGAGAGTGTGCATGGCGCGTTACAACGCCAAGGAAGCAGAACGTCATTGGCAGCAGGAATGGGAACGGCGCGCGCTGTTCGCCACGCCGTCCGACGCCACAAAGCCCAAATGCTATGTGCTGGAGATGTTCCCTTATCCGTCGGGGCGCATCCATATGGGCCATACCCGCAATTACACGATGGGCGATGTGATCGCCCGTTTCCGCCGCGCCCAGGGCTATAACGTGCTGCATCCGATGGGCTGGGACGCCTTCGGCCTGCCCGCCGAGAATGCGGCGCGCGACAAGGGCGTATCCCCGCGCGACTGGACCTATGAAAACATCGCGGCGATGCGCGCGCAGCTCAAGATGATGGGCCTGTCCATCGACTGGAGCCGCGAATTCGCCACCTGCGACGAGGCCTATTACCACCAGCAGCAGAAGCTGTTCCTGGACTTCTACAAGGCCGGTTTCGTCTATCGCAGCGAAGCCGACGTGAACTGGGACCCGGTGGACATGACCGTGCTCGCCAACGAGCAGGTGATCGACGGGCGCGGCTGGCGCTCCGGCGCGGTGGTGGAGCGGCGCAAGCTGAGCCAGTGGTTTTTCAAGATCACCGCGTTCGCCGATGAATTGCTGACCGGGCTGGACACGCTGGACCGCTGGCCGGAAAAGGTCCGCACCATGCAGAAGAACTGGATCGGCCGCAGCGAAGGCCTGCGCTTCCAGTTCGTGCTGTCGAACGGCGAAAAGCTGGATGTCTTCACCACGCGCCCCGACACGCTGTTCGGCGCGTCCTTCGTGGCGCTGTCGCCCGATCATCCGCTGACCCAGGAACTGGCCAAGGCCGATCCGAAGCTGCAGGATTTCATCGCCGAATGTCGCAAGACCGGCACGGCGGAAGCGGAAATCGAAAAGGCCGAAAAGCTGGGCTACGACACCGGCCTCACCGCCACCCATCCGTTCGACCCGGACTGGAAACTGCCGGTGATGGTGGCGAACTTCGTGCTGATGGGCTACGGCACCGGCGCGATCTTCGGCTGCCCCGCGCACGACCAGCGCGACCTGGATTTCGCCCGCAAGTACAAACTGACCGTGACGCCGGTGGTGGTGCCATCGGACGCCGATCCCAAAAACTTCGATGTCGGGACTGAGGCCTATACCGGCCCCGGAAAGCTGGCCAATTCGCGCTTCCTGGACGGCATGACGGTGGAGCAGGCCAAATCCGAAGTGGCGGCGCGGCTGGAACAGGCGGGCATCGGCGAACGCACGGTGAATTATCGCCTGCGCGACTGGCTGGTGTCGCGCCAGCGGCCCTGGGGCTGTCCGATCCCGATGATCCACTGCGCCACATGCGGCGTGGTGCCGGTGCCGGTGGAGCAGCTTCCGGTCAGGCTGCCGGAAACCATCAACTTCAACGTCAAGGGCAATCCGCTCGACGCCGATATCGCCTGGAAGACCGCCACCTGCCCGTCCTGCGGCGGCGCGGCGCTGCGCGACACCGACACGCTGGATACCTTTGCCGATTCCTCCTGGTACTTCGCGCGCTTCACCAATCCGGCCTCGGATGCGCCGGTGGACCGCAAGGCGGCCGATTACTGGCTGCCGGTAGACCAGTATATCGGCGGCATCGAGCACGCGATCCTGCACCTGCTCTATGCGCGCTATTTCACCCGCGCCATGCACAAGCTGGGTCTGGTGGGCGTGGCCGAACCCTTCGCCGGCCTGTTCACGCAGGGCATGGTCTGCCACGAAACCTACAAGGACGCGGGCGGCGCCTGGGTCGCCCCGGACGAGATCGAAAAGCGCGGCGGCAAGGCGTACCTCTTGGGCACGGACACGGAAATCGCCATCGGCGCGTCCGAGAAGATGTCCAAGTCCAAGAAGAATGTGATCGCGCCGGAAACCATCATCGCCGATTA
>DASTMN010000058.1:0-18327 GCA_035714165.1 Rhizomicrobium sp. | reverse complement strand
GCCCCTGGGCGGCGCGCTGGGTGTGGTCGCCGTGGCGGTGAAGCATGAACTGGTGCTGGCGCTGGTCGGCGGCCTGTTCGTGCTGGAAACCGTGTCGGTGGTGGTGCAGGTCGTTTCTTACAAGCTGACCGGCAAGCGCGTTTTCCGCATGGCCCCCATCCATCATCATTACGAGCAACTGGGCTGGACCGAGCCCACCATCGTGATCCGCTTCTGGATCGTGGCGGTTGTGCTGGCGCTGCTCGGCCTCGCAACTCTGAAACTGCGGTGAGACGATGATCCCCAGCCGCGCCTTCGCCGGAAAGACCGTCGCCGTATTCGGCCTGGCCCGCACGGGCCTTGGCGCGGTGCGCGCGCTGGTGGCCGGCGGCACGAACGTGATCGCCTGGGACGACAATTCCACCGCCCGCGACCTGGGTGGGCAGGATGGCGCGCAGATCATGCCTTGGCGCGAATGGCCGTGGGAGGAGATCGCCGCGCTGGTGCTGTCGCCGGGCGTGCCGCTGACCCATCCCCAGCCGCATGGCGTGGTGGATCATGCGGGGCGTGCTGGTGTGCCCGTGATTGGCGATGTCGAGTTGTTCGCGCGGGAAATTCGCGCCGACCCCGGCAGGCCGGGCAAGGCGCCGGTCATCGCCATCACCGGCACCAACGGCAAGTCCACCACCACCGCACTGGTGGGCCATATCCTGGCTGCCTGCGGTTTCGACGCCCAGGTGGGCGGCAATATCGGCACCTCGGTGCTGGAACTGTCGCCGCCTTCGGCCAAGACTGTTTATGTGCTGGAAATGTCCAGCTTCCAGATCGACCTGGCGCCCGGCCTGGCGGCGGATGTGGGCATCCTGTCCAACCTGTCGCCCGACCATATCGACCGTCACGGCTCGATGGAGAATTATGCCGCCATCAAGGCGCGGCTGATGCGCCAGACGGCACAGGACGGCCAGGTGCTGATCGGCGTGGACGATGCGGCGTCCAGCGCCATCTTCACCCGGCTTTCCGCCACCGGCGGTGCCCAGGCCCATCCGGTGTCGGTCGGCAAGGTGCTGGGCCGGGGCATCTTCGTGGTGGACGGCGCGCTCTATGACGCCACCGGCCCGCGCGCGGTCAAGGTGATGGACATGGCCGATGCGCCGCGCCTGCCCGGCGCGCACAACTGGCAGAATGCGGCCCTGGCCTTTGGCGCGGTCCGCCCCTTCATCACCGACAGCAAGGCCATCGTTGCCGCGATCAAGAGCTTTCCCGGACTGGCGCATCGCATGGAGGCGGTGGGCCATATCGGCAAGACCGCTTTCATCAACGATTCCAAGGCCACCAACGCCGACGCCACGGCGCGGGCGCTGGCGGTCTATCCCGACATTTTCTGGATCGCGGGCGGCAAGCCCAAGGACGGCGGCATCGAAAGCCTGTCCGAGTTTTTCCCGCGCATCCGCAAAGCCTATCTGATCGGCGAGGCCGCGCCCGCCTTTGCCCGCACCCTGGACGGCAAGGCCCCCTATGCGATGTCCGGCACGCTGGATGCCGCCGTGACCAGCGCCGCCGCCGATGCCGCCGCCAGCAACGCGCCCGCGCCCGTCGTGCTGCTGTCGCCCGCCTGCGCCTCCTACGACCAGTTCCGCGACTTTGAGCAGCGCGGCGATGCCTTCCGCGCCGCCGTGGCCCGGCTGCCGGGGCTGGAGAAGGTGGCATGATGAATAGGGCCAGCAAGGGCAGCTTCGCGAACTGGTGGTTCACGGTGGACCGCGTGGCGCTGTTCTGCATGCTGTCGTTGGCCGGGATCGGCCTGATGCTGGCCTTTGCTGCCAGCCCCGCCATCACCGGCGGGCCGATGAGCGGCGGCGATTTCCGCTATACCGCGCGGCAGGTGTCTTTCGCGATGCTGGCCATCGCCATTCTGTGCGGCGTGTCGCTGCTGAACCTGCGCCAGATCCGCATCCTGGGCGCGCTTCTCTTCGCAGGCGCGCTGATCGGCTCCTTCCTGGTGCTGTTCGTGGGCGCGGACCTGCTGGGCGCCAAGCGCGAGCTGGATTTCGGGCCGCTGCACCTGCAACCGTCCGAATTCCTCAAGCCGGGTTTCGCCATCCTGGCCGCCGCCGTGCTGGCCGACCGCCATCCCCTGCCCATTCCCAAGCCGGTCATCACCTTCCTGATGCTGGCCCCGGCGCTGGCGATCCTGCTGCTGCAACCCGATGTCGGCCAGACCGGCCTGCTGCTGTGCCTGTGGGGTGGGATGCTGTTCTTCTGGGGTCTCAGCCTTGCTTGGGTCGGCATCATGGCGGGCGTCACCGCCAGCCTGGGATTCCTGGCCTATGAAGTCTTCCCGCATGTGCAGCGCCGCGTGGACCAGTATCTGGGCCATTCCGAAGTCGGCTATCAGGCGGGCCTGGCCCTCAAGGCCTTCGCGCATGGCGGACTGGCCGGTGTCGGCCCCGGCGCGGGCACGGTGAAGTATCGCATCCCGGACGTGCATTCCGACTTCATCTTCGCGGTGGCGGGCGAGGAGTTCGGCTTTGTGCTCTGCGCCGTGATCGCCGGGCTATTCTGCCTGTTGACGGTGCGGCTGCTGCTGCGCAGCGCCAATGCGCGCGAGCCTTTCGCCCAGCTTGCGGGCGCGGGGCTGGCGGTGGTGACGGCGGTGCAGGCCTTCATCAATATGGGCGTGGCGGTGTCGCTGCTGCCCGCCAAGGGCATGACGCTGCCCTTCATCTCCTATGGCGGCTCCTCGCTGCTGGCGGTTTCGGTCACGATGGGCCTGGCTCTGGCGGTGACGCGCCAGCGGCCCAAGGTGCCGGTGACGCGCGATGACCCCGCTTTCTTCATGGTGCGGGCATGACCGGAAACCTTGTCGTGCTATCGGCGGGCGGCACCGGGGGGCATCTTTTCCCGGCCCAGGCGCTGGCGGGCGAACTGATCCGGCGCGGCCACCGCATCGTGGTGATGACCGACAGCCGCTTCGCCAATTACGCCACCCACTTTCCCGGCGCGGCGATCCAGACCGTGCCGTCTTCGCCCTTCAATGCCCTGGCCGCGCCTTTCAAGATCGCGGCGGGCATCGTGGTGGCGCTGGCCCGGCTGATGGCGCTGAAGCCCGACGCCGTGATCGGCTTTGGCGGCTATCCCAGCGTGCCGGTGATGCTTGCCGCGACCCTGGCGCGCCTGCCCACGGCGGTGATCGAGCAGAACACCGTGGTGGGCCGCGCCAACCGGCTGGTCATCAACAAGGTGAAGGCGGTGGCCGCCGCTTTCCCCATCGCCCGCTTCGCGCCCGCCGATCCTTCCAAGGTGGTGCTGACCGGCAATCCCATGCGCCCGGAAGTCGAGGCGCTGTGGGGCGCGCCCTACAACCTGCCCGACGCGCATGGCCCGCTGAGGCTGCTGGTGTTCGGCGGCAGCCAGGGCGCGCGCGCCCTCAGCCAGATCGTGCCCGCCGCGCTGACCCGCCTGCCGCATGACATCAAGATGCGCCTGTCGGTGGTGCAGCAGTGCCGCCCCGAGGACATGGACGAGGTGCGCGCCGTCTATGCCAATGCCGAAATCCGCGCCCAGCTGGAAAGCTTCTTTCCCGACCTGCCGCGCCGCATGGCCGAAACGCATCTGGTGATCGCCCGCTCCGGCGCGGGCACGGTGGCCGAACTGATGGCGATCGGGCGTCCAGCCATTCTGGTGCCGCTGCCCACGGCGCAGGACGACCACCAGACGCCCAATGCCGATCTGCTGGCCCGTGCCGAAGCGGGCTGGCGGGTGGCGCAGCGCGACCTGACGCCGGACATGCTGGCCCGGATGCTGATGCAGATTTTCGCCGACCCGCTGGCGCTGGGCCGCCGCGCCGCCGCCGCCCATGCGCTGGCCACGCCGCGCGCCGCCGGGAAGCTGGCCGACCTGGTCGAAAGCCTGCGGGGAAAGGCGGCATGATGGCGACCCCGGCGCATAAGAAAGTCACAACGCGGGTCCCGCTGGATATCGGCGCGATCCATTTCATCGGCATCGGCGGTATCGGCATGTCGGGCATTGCCGAGATCATGCACAATCTGGGTTATACCGTGCAGGGCAGCGATGCGGCCGACAATGCCAACGTCAAGCGGCTGCGCGACATGGGCATCACGGTGCATATCGGCCACAATGCCGACAATCTCAAAGACGCCCATGCCGTGGTCTATTCCAGCGCGGTCAAGCCCGGCAATGTCGAGTTCGACGCCGCCCGCGCCCTGAGCCTGCCGCTGGTGCGCCGCGCCGAGATGCTGGCCGAGATCATGCGGCTGCGCTCCTGCATCGCCATCGCCGGCACCAACGGCAAGACCACCACCACCACGCTGGTGGCTTCGCTGCTGGATGCGGGCGGCCTTGATCCCACGGTCGTCAATGGCGGCATCATCAACGCCTATGGCACCAATGCCCGGCTGGGCGCGGGCGAATGGGTGGTGGTGGAGGCCGACGAAAGCGACGGCACCTTCCTGCGCCTGCCCGCCACCGTGGCAGTGGTGACCAACGAAGACCCCGATCACCTGGATTATTACGGCACCTTCGACAATATGCGCGACGCCTTCCAGCGCTTCGTCGAGAATGTGCCCTTCTACGGCTTCGCCGTATTGTGCATCGACCATCCCGAAGTGCAGGCGATGGTGGGGCGCATCACCGACCGGCGCATGATCACCTATGGCTTCAGCCCCCAGGCCGATGCCCGCGCGGTGAATGTGCGCTTCGGCGCGGGCGCCTCGCATTTCGACGTCATCTTCACCGATCGCCGCAAGGGCGGCGAGACGCGGCTGGAAGGCCTGTCGCTGCCCATGCCGGGCGAGCACAATGTCCAGAACGCGATGGCCGCTATCGTGGTGGCGCGCGAACTGGGTGTGCCCGACGCGACCATCATGAAGGGCCTGGCCGGGTTCCGCGGCGTGGGCCGCCGCTTCACCAAGGTTGGTGAATTCAATGGCGCGGCCATCATCGACGATTACGCCCACAATCCGTTCAAGATCGCCGCCGCCGTGCGCGCCGCGCGCCAGGCCTATGCCGGGCCGATCGTCGCCATCGTGCAGCCGCACCGCTATACCCGCCTGCGCGATACCTTCGAGCAGTTCGCCACCTGCCTCAACGATGCTGATGTGGCGATCATCGCGCCGGTCTATGCCGCGGGTGAAGCGCCCATCGAAGGCATCAACCGCGACACCTATGCCGAGGCGCTGCGCGCCCACGGCCACCGCAATGTTCTGGTTATCGAAGGCGAAAGCGAACTGGCCGCTGCCGTGAAGCCCTATGCGCGTCCCGGCGCGGCCATCATCGGCACCGGCGCGGGCTCCATCACCGGCTGGATGCACGGCCTGCAGAAGAAGCTGGAGGGTCTGTCGTGATGATGACCCCTGTTGGCGGAAGCGGCCCTTGCGACATGCTGCCCCCGGTGCGCGGTTCCATCACCCGCAACGCGCCGCTGAAGGACCTTGTCTGGTTCCGGGCGGGCGGTGCGGCCGAGGTGCTGTTCCGTCCCGTCGATGCCGAAGACCTGGCCGCGTTCCTGGCCGCGAAACCGGCGGACCTGCGCGTGTCGGTGATCGGGGTCGGCTCCAACCTGCTGGTGCGCGATGGCGGCATTCCCGGTGTCGTGGTGCGGCTGTCCTCGGCCTTTGGAAAGATCAGCACCGATGGCCTGACCGTGCGCGCGGGTGCGGCGGCGCTGGACGGCGCGGTGGCGCGGGCCGCCGCCGATGCGGGGATCGCGGGGCTGGAGTTCCTGCGCGGCGTGCCCGGCACCATCGGCGGGGCGCTGAAGATGAATGCGGGCTGCTATGGCCGCGAGATCAAGGATATTTTCGTCGAGGCCCGCGCGATTGACGAAGCGGGCAATCTGGTCACGCTGTCCGCCGCCGAGATGGATTTTTCCTACCGCAAGGCGCGGGGCGCGCATGACGGGCTGATCTTCGTGGACGCGGTGTTCCGGGGCACGGCCGACGAACCCGCCGCCATCCGGGCGCGCATGGAAGAGCTTTCCGCCAGCCGCGAAGCCGCCCAGCCGATCAAGTCCAAAACCGGCGGCAGCACCTTCAAGAATCCGCCCGGCCACAAGGCCTGGCAGTTGATCGACGCGGCCGGTTGCCGGGGCCTGACACTGGGCGACGCGCAGGTCAGCGAAAAGCACACCAATTTCCTGATCAACACCGGCGAGGCCAGCGCCGCCGACCTGGAAGCGCTGGGCGAGGAAGTCCGGCGGCGGGTGCTGGAAAACTCCGGTGTGTCGCTGGAATGGGAAATCAAGCGGGTGGGGGTGGCATGACGCTTTACCACCGTATCGCCGTGTTGATGGGCGGCCGCAGCGCCGAGCGTGAGGTCTCGCTGTCCTCGGGCCGGGGCGTGGTGCGTGCGCTGCGCGAGGAAGGCTTCGACGCCTTTGAACTGGACCCCGGCGACAATCCGGGCCAGCAGCTGTTCGAGGCCAGGCCCGACGCGGTGTTCAACGCCCTGCATGGCCGCTTCGGTGAAGACGGCACGGTGCAGGGCCTGCTGGAACTGATGCGGATTCCCTATACCCATTCCGGCGTCCTGTCCTCGGCGCTGGCGATGCACAAGGAACGCACCAAGGACGTCTATCGCGCGGCCGGTCTGCCGGTGGTCAAATCCATCGTCGCCGACCGGCACGAAGCCGCCCGCGCGCACCTGATGACGCCGCCCTATGTGGTCAAGCCGGTGAATGAAGGCTCCAGCGTGGGCATCTTCATTGTCCGCCAGGGCGACAACCGGCCGCCCGCCGCGCTGGCCGCCGAAGAATGGTCCATCTCCAGCGAGATGATGGTGGAGGAATTCGTGCCCGGCCGCGAACTGACCGTTGCCGTGATGGGCGGTTCTTCCTTCGGGGAAAACGGGGCCTTGGGCGTGACCGAAATCACCACCGACCTGGAATTCTATGATTACGAGGCCAAGTACGCGCCCGGCGGCTCGCGCCATATCCTGCCCGCCCCGGTGCCGCAGGCGGTCGCGCGTGAGGTGATGGACATGGCGGTGCGGGCGCACAGGGCGCTGGGCTGCCGCGGCGTGTCGCGCACCGATTTCCGCTATGACGATACCGGGCCCGCGCCGCGCTTGATCCTGTTGGAAACCAATACCCAGCCCGGCATGACGCCGACCTCGCTGGTGCCGGAACAGGCCGCCCATATCGGCCTGTCCTATGCCCGGCTCTGCCGCTGGATCGTGGAGGATGCGTCATGCGATCGGTGAATGTGGACCGCAAGACCCGCGGCAGTTCCCGCGCCAAATCGGTGCGCCCCTCCACGCGCGGCAAGCGCGAACTGGCCGATGTCCAGCCGGGCGTGTCGCGGCGCGAGCAGGCTCCCGGCCTGATGGCGCGTCTGGGCGCCGGGCTTGCGGAGCGCCTGTCGCTGCGCCGTCCCATCATCCTGCTGTGTGGCGCGCTGACCCTGCTGGTGCTGATCGGGGCGCTGCTGGCCAGCGGCGTGATCGGCCGCGGCGTCCGCGCGGTGAACGAGGCGACGGCCGCCGCCCTGTCCCATGCCGGTTTCGGCATTTCCGAGATTCACATCACCGGCAACCGCCGCACGCCCTACAAGCAGATCCTGCAGGTGCTGGCGATGCAGCCGGGTCAGAGCATCTTCAGCGCCGACCTGCCGGGCGCGCGCCAGCGGCTGGCGGCGCTGGACTGGATCGCCTCGGCCGAGGTGCATCGCCGCTATCCCGACGCCATCTTCGTGACCCTGGTGGAAAAGCGGCCCTTCGCTTTGTGGCAGATGCCCGTGGGTGCCAATGGCGAAGCCCCCATCGCGGTGGTGGAGCGCAGCGGCGCGGTGATCACCACCCGCGAGGTGGAGAAGTTCCGCCGCCTGCCCAAGCTGGTGGGCGCGGGCGCGCCGCAAAGCGCCGCCGACCTGGTGGATGCCGTCCAGTCCCATCGCGCCGTGTCGGCGCGCATCATCGCCTATGCCCGTGTCTCGTCGCGCCGCTGGAACCTGATTCTGGACGACGGCGTTGTGGTGAAGCTGCCCGAATCCGACTGGCTACCGCAGATCGACGCGCTGGAGCGCCTGATTATCGATCGCGGCATTCTGGAACGCGACGTCACCGAAATCGACCTGCGGTCGCCGAGTCATTACTTCTTCCTGCTGAAGAGCGGCGAGAAGAAGGATGTTGAGAGGGGCAAAGAGACATGAACCAGACCCTGAGGTTGCGCGTGAACAACGAAATCCCCGCCTATCGCACCGGCCTCGTTTCGGCGCTGGATGTCGGCACCTCCAAGATCGTCTGCGTCATCGGCCAGGCCGAGGCCGGTTCGCTTAAGGTGCTGGGATCGGCCTTGCGTGAATCCGCCGGTCTCAAGGCGGGCACCGTCACCTCGCTGGAACTGGCCGAGGAAAGCATCCGCGATTGCGTCGCCGCCGCCGAGAACATGGCCGATGCCCGCATCCAGAATGTGCTGATCAGCGTCAATTGCGGCCAGCCGGTCTCGGTCACCGGCCGCGCCGTGATGGCGCTGGACGGGGCGCTGGTCTCCGACACCCATCTGCGCGCCCTGCTGAGTGACGGCCGCGCCCGCTGCAAGCTGGACGGCCATGAGGTGATCCAGTCCGCCCCCACCACCTATGTGGTGGACGAGGCGCGTGGCGTGCGCGATCCGTCCGGCATGTTCTGCCAGCGCATCGGCGTGGCCATGCATGCCGTGGCGGTCCGGCCCAGCCCCTTGCAGAATCTCAAGCTGGCGGTGGAACGCTGCCACCTGAATGTCGTGGGCACCCAGTTTGGGGCCTATGCCAGCGGCTTGGCCACCCTGACCGAGGACGAAAAGCAGATCGGCGCCACCGTGATCGACATGGGCGGCGGCACCACCTCCATCGCCGTCTTCCTGGAGGGCCATCTGGTGCATGCCGATGTGGTGCCGGTGGGCGGCATGGCGGTGACCAACGACATCGCCCGCATGCTGGCCGCGCCGCTGGCCGCCGCCGAGCGCACCAAGACCCTGTATGGCGCGGCGATGGGCGAGATGGACGGCAGCGCCGATGTGGTGTCGGTGGCGCAGATGGGCGAGGAGGGCGAGGATTCCGCCCTGCGCCTGCCGCGCTCCATGCTGACCCGCATCATTCAGGCCCGGCTGGAAGAGATTTTCGGCGAGGTCCAGACCCGGCTGCGCGCCTCCGGCTTCGATGTCGCGGCGGGCCGCCGCGCCGTCCTGACCGGCGGTGCCTGCCAGCTGGCCGGCACCCGCGAACTGGCGGCGCGCATCCTGAACAAGCAGGTCCGCATCGGCCGCCCCGCCACCTTCCACGGTCTGGCGGCGGCGTCGGCGGGACCGGACTATGCGACGGCGATCGGGTTGCTGATGGCGGGCGCGACCCTGCCGCCCGAACTTCTGAATCCCGCTCTGGCGATGGCGCCCGCGAAAACAAAGGGCCAAGGCTGGCTCAACCGGTTGACCGGACGGTGGCTTCAGTGATTCAACAATACAACAGCGAATCGGTTGGGAATTCTGGCGTGCCGCAAGGTGATCGGAACAAATCGATGAGGAGAATCTAATATGACGATCAACCTGAAAGCTCCTGAGACCAAGGAATTGCGCCCCCGCATCACCGTGCTGGGTGTCGGCGGCGCCGGCGGCAACGCCGTCAACAACATGATCGAGGCGGGCCTGGAAGGCGTGGACTTCGTGGTCGCCAACACCGACGCGCAGGCCCTGGCCCAGTCCAAGGCCAGCCGCCGCATCCAGCTGGGCGCCGCCACCACCGAGGGGCTGGGCGCGGGCGCGCAGCCCGATGTGGGCGCGCGGGGCGCCGAGGAGTCGCTGGAAGAAATCATGGAGCAGCTTTCGGGCGCCCATATGGTGTTCATCGCCGCCGGCATGGGCGGCGGCACCGGCACCGGCGCCGCGCCGGTCATCGCCCGCGCCGTGCGCGAGGCGGGCATCCTGACGGTGGGCGTGGTGACCAAGCCCTTCGCGCTGGAAGGCGACCGCCGCATGCGGGTGGCCGAGAAGGGCATCACCGAACTGCAGCAGTTCGTCCATACCCTGATCGTCATTCCCAACCAGAACCTGTTCCGCGTCGCCAACGACCGCACCACCATGGCCCAGGCCTTCGCCATGGCCGACGAGGTGCTGCATGCCGGCGTGCGCGGCGTCACCGACCTGATCGTGATGCCCGGCCTGATCAACCTGGATTTCGCCGACATCAAGTCGGTCATCTCCGAGATGGGCAAGGCGATGATGGGCACCGGCGAGGCCGAGGGCGAGGACCGCGCCAGCCGCGCCGCCGACATGGCGATCTCCAACCCGCTGCTTGACGATGTGACGATGAAGGGCGCCAAGGGCGTTCTGATCAACATCACCGGCGGCCCGGACCTGATGCTGTTCGAGGTCGAGCAGGCCGCCAACCGCATCCGCGCCGAGGTGGACCCCGACGCCAACATCATCTTCGGCAACACCATCCTGGACGAGATGGAAGGCCGCATCCGCGTCTCGGTCGTGGCCACCGGCATTGACGCCGACCAGCTCCGCATGCCCGCCCCGACCGAAAAGGTGCGCCCGCTGCATCCGCACCTGAACCTCAAGAATCCGCTGCGCACCGCCGAACCGGCCCGCCCGGCTCCTGCCGTGCCGGAACCGGTGCGCGCCGCCGCCCCCAACCCCGTGCATGCCACCATGGATGCGCTGGCGCAGGAAATGGGCGCCGACAAGAGCCCGGCAGAGGCCTATATCCTGGGCGGCGAGGATGCGCCGGAAGTCCAGGCCGAGCCGCTGCCCGCCACAGCCAAGTATCCCGCCACGGAAAACTACCGCCCGCTGGAACAGCAGCCGCTGGCCACCCGTGCGCCGGAGCCGGAAAAGAAGGGCTGGAGCATTTTCGGCCGCAGGAAGGCGCAGCCGGACATGCGCGCCGAGCCGCAGCCGGAGCCGCGCATGGCGCCCGCCGCCGCGCCCCGCGCCACCGCCACGGTCATGCCGCAGCCGCAGATGACGCCGACCGTCTCGCCGGACGGCCAGCGCAACCCGGCCGACGACCTGTTCCCCGACCACAAGCGGGACGAGCAGTTCGAGATTCCGGCCTTCCTGCGCCGCCAGTCGAACTGACGGCGCGCCAAAACGCAAAGTCTGAAATAGGCGGGCGCTTTGCCCGCCTGTTTTCTTTATAAGGGCTGGCATGACGCCCCGCCGCACCGTCGCCCATGCCGTCACCGTTACCGGCACCGCCCTGCATGCCGGTGTCGGCGTCACCATGACCGTCGCGCCGGGTGTGCCGGGCGCGGGCATCATCTTCCGCCGCGCCGACCTGTGCGTGGATATCCCGGCGCTCTATTCCCATGTCGGTGAAACCCGGCTGGGCACGGTGCTGGAAAAGGATGGCGCCACGGTCGGTGTGGTCGAGCACCTGATGGCGGCCGCCGCCGGGCTGGAACTGGACGACCTGCTGGTGACGCTGGATGCGCCCGAACCGCCGATCCTGGACGGCGATGCGCTGTCCTATCTGGAACTGCTGGAAAGCGCGGGCCTGGCCGAACAGCCTGTGGCGCGACAGGTCATCCGGGTCTTGCGGCCGGTGACGGTGCGCCAAGGCGATGCCAGCGCGGCGCTGCTGCCCGCCGAGGCCGCATCCTACAGCTACGATCTCAGCTATCGCGTGATCGGCGAGCAGTCCTATGCCTTTGCCTTCAGCCGCGCCGGTTTCAAGGCCGAGATCGCCCCGGCCCGCACCTTCGGCTTTCTCAGCGAACTGGACAGCCTGAACCGGATGAACCTGGCGCGGGGGGCCAGCCTGGCCAACACCCTGGCGCTGGACGATAGCGGGGTGGTGAACCGGGACATCCAGCGCTTCGCCGACGAATTCGTGCGCCACAAGATCCTGGACGCCATCGGCGACATGGCGCTGGCGGGCGCGCCCCTGCTGGCGCGGTTCGAGGGCCGCAAATCGGGCCACGGCACCAACAATGCCCTTCTGCGGGCGCTGTTTTCCGATCCCGGAAATTATGCCGTGACAGACCTGTAATCTCCCCGGCGGAGCGCCTCTGGGCGTTCACGCGCGTCGGCGCGGGGGCCAGCGAAGGGCAGAGGGGAGTGAGAAAGTCACGCTTTCCTGACCCGCCCCGGTCCCTGTATATAAAGAGCCATCGGGTGCGGACGAACGCTGGTTCGGCACAAGGCATTGAAAAGCCTTTTGTTTTTGCGCCCCAAGGATCGTTATGCTGGTTGCACATCGCCTGGGTCTGATCGCGCGCGCCGCCCTTCTGGGCGGGCTGGTGGCGCTGGGGGGCTGCTCGTCCATTTTCGGCAAGGACGACGAAACCAACAACGCCAACAAGGATGCCGCCAACTACAAGGAGCGCACCATCGAGCATATCTATGCCGATGGCTGGCGCGCCATCAGCAATGGCGCCTGGGAAGCCTGCGCCGCCCAGTTCAACGAGGTGGACCGCCAGCATCCCTATTCGATCTGGGCGCGCCGCGCGATGCTGAACAGCGCCTTCTGCTCCTACCAGGCCAACAACTATACCCAGGCCATCGCCACCGCCGACCAGTATATCTCGCTGCATCCCGGCAGCCAGGAAGTGGCCTATGCCTTCTATATCAAGGCCATCTCGCTCTATGAGCAGATCGTGGATGTGGGCCGCGACCAGTCCAATACCGAAGGCGCGCTGGTGGCGCTGCAGGACGTGGTGCAGCGTTTTCCCGATACCGAATATGCCCGCGACGCCAACCTGAAGATCGACCTGACCATGGACCACCTGGCGGGCAAGGAAATGGCGGTGGGCCGCTATTACCTGCGCCGGGGCGACCATATCGGCGCCATCAACCGCTTCCGCACCGTGGTGGAGCAGTATCAGACCACGCCCCAGATTGCCGAGGCGCTGCAGCGCCTGACCGAGTCTTATTACAGCCTGGGGCTGGACCGCGAGGCTCAGACCGCCGCTGCGGTGCTGGGGCGCAACTATCCCGGCTCCGGCTGGTACAAGAGCGCCTACAGCATCCTGCAGGGGCGCAACCTCAAGCCGATGGAAGACAGGGGCTCGTGGATCAGTCAGGCTTTCCGCAAGATTCTGTGATTCTCTGACCTGTCCCTTGGCCCTTCGGAGACCGGCGTGCTGGCGGCACTGACCATCCGGGATATCGTTCTGATCGAGCAGGCGGCGCTGGAATTCGCGCCCGGCCTCAATGTGCTGACCGGCGAGACCGGTGCGGGCAAATCCATCCTGCTGGATTCGCTGGGGCTGGCGGTCGGCGGGCGCGGCCGGGCCAGTGTGCGCGCGGGCGCCGCGCAGGGCAGCGCCACCGCCATCTTCGAACCGGAAGCCGGGCATCCCGCCCATGCCCTGCTGGCGCAGCAGGAGATGACGGCAGAGGGCGAGATCGTGTTGCGCCGGACCCTGGCCGCCGACGGGCGCAGCCGCGCCTTCATCAATGACGCGGCGGTGGGCGTGGGCCTGCTGAAGGACCTGGGCGCGCTGCTGCTGGAAGTGCATGGCCAGCAGGACGATCGCGGTCTGTTCGACACCGCCACCCATCGCGCCCTTTTGGACGGTTATGGCGGGCTGACCGGCGACGCGCAGACGGTGGCTGCCCGGCATGGCGACTGGATGGCGGCCCGCGCCGCGCTGGAAGACCTGCAGGCGATGGCCGAACGCGCCGCCGCCGAGGCCGATTTCGTGCGCGCCGCCGCCACCGAACTGGGCGACTTCGCGCCCGAGGCGGGCGAGGAGGAAAGGCTGGCGGGCGAACGCGCCCTGATGATGAATGCCGCCCGCATCGCCGAGGATGTGTCCGCGGCGCTGGAAAGCGTGTCGGGCGACCGGGGCGGGCAGACCCATCTCGCCCAGGCGCTGAAAAAGCTCAGCCGCATGAACGAGGAGGCGCGCAAGGCCGCCGCTCCGGCCGAAACCGCGCTGGAACAGGCCTATGCCCTGGCCGAAGAAGCGCGGCGCGAACTGGAATCGCTGCTGTCGCGGCTGGACACCGATACCGGCGCGCTGGAACGGAAAGAAGAGCGCCTGTTCGCGCTGCGGGCGCTGGCGCGCAAGTATGGCGTCACGCCGGACGAGCTTCCGGCCTTGCGCGACGATTATGTTGCCCGGCAGGACTCGCTGTCGGGCGGCGGCGGCCAGATGAAGCAGGCCCAGGCGAAAGTGGCGGCGGCGCATGCCGCCTATCTGGATGCGGCGCGCAAGCTGTCAAAGGCCCGCGCGGGCGCGGCGAAGAAGCTGGAAAGCGCCGTGGCGGCGGAGCTTGCGCCGCTTAAGCTGGGCCATGCCCGCTTCCGCATCGGCCTGGAGCCGCTGGAGGATGACAAGGGCGCCGCCACCGGGCTGGAACGCATCGCCTTCGAGGTGGCGACGGTGGAAGGCGCCGCGTTCGGCGGGCTGGCGAAGATCGCGTCGGGCGGCGAACTGGCGCGCTTTTCGCTGGCGCTGAAAGTGGCGCTGGCGCAGGTGTCCTCGCCCGCCGCGATGGTGTTCGATGAGGTGGACCGGGGCGTGGGCGGTGCGGTGGCCGACGCGGTGGGCGAACGCCTGCAAAGGCTGGCCCAGACCACCCAGGTTCTGCTGGTGACGCACAGCCCGCAGGTCGCGGCGCGCGCCGCGCGGCATTTCCGCATCAGCCGTGCGCAGGACAAGACCAGGATCGAGATGCTGGACGATGCCGAGCGGCTGGAGGAAGTCGCCCGCATGCTGTCCGGCGCGAAAGTGACGGACGAAGCCCGCGCCGCCGCCAAAAGCCTGATGGCGGAAGCGGCCCAGCCGAAGAAAACGCGCAAGCGGGCATGAGCAACAAGTCCGTCGACAAGCTTTCCTCGCAGGAAGCCGAAAAGGAACTGGACCGGCTGGCGAAAGAAATCGCCGCCCACGACCATCGCTATCATGGCGAGGATGCGCCCAGCATTTCGGATGCGGAGTATGACGCCCTGCGCCGCCGCAATGCCGAGATCGAGGCGCGCTTTCCCCTGCTGGTGCGGCCCGACAGCCCCAGCCACCGGATTGGCGCAAAGCCTTCCGCGAAATTCGCCAAGGTCACCCACAGTGTCCCCATGCTGTCGCTGGACAATGCCTTCAGCGACGAAGACGTGGCCGACTGGATGGGCCGGATGCGCCGTTTCCTGGGCCTGGGCGAGGAAGACCAGATCGCCGTCACCGCCGAACCCAAGATCGACGGCCTGTCCGCATCGCTGCGCTATGAGAACGGCCTGCTGGTGCAGGGCGCGACGCGCGGCGACGGCCAGGAAGGCGAGGATATCACCGCCAATCTGCGTACCATTGACGACATTCCGCTGCGCCTGAAGGGCAAGCCGCCTGCGGTGCTGGAAGTGCGCGGCGAGGTCTACATGACCCACAAGGCATTCGCCGCGCTGAACCGGCGGCAGGAGGCCGAGGGCAAGCCGGTTTACGCCAATCCGCGCAACAGCGCCGCCGGTTCGGTGCGCCAGCTCGATCCGGCCATCACCGCCGGGCGGGCCTTGAACTTTTTTGCCTATACCTGGGGCGAGGTTTCGGACCTGCCTGCCGATACCCAGTCGGGCATGATCGCGGCGTTCGCATCCTATGGCCTGCCGGTGAATCCGCTGATGCAGCGCTGCGAGACGGTGGAAGCGGTGCTGGGTGTCTATCGCGCCATCGGTGAACAGCGGTCCGGGCTGGGCTATGATATTGACGGTGTGGTCTACAAGGTGGACCGGCTGGATCTGCAGGCGCGGCTGGGCTTTGTCTCCCGCTCGCCGCGCTGGGCCATCGCCCACAAATTCCCCGCCGAACAGGCCGAAACGGTGCTGGAAGATATCGAGATTCAGGTCGGTCGCACCGGCAAGCTGGCGCCGGTGGCGCGGCTGAAGCCGGTGACGGTGGGCGGCGTGGTGGTGCAGAATGCCACGCTGCACAATGAGGACCAGATCGCGCGGCTGGATGCGCGCATCGGCGACACGGTGGTGATCCAGCGCGCCGGCGATGTGATCCCCCAGGTGTTGTCGGTGCGGCTGGACAGGCGCCCCAAATCCGCCAGGCCCTACAAGTTTCCCGATACCTGTCCGGTCTGCGGCAGCCATGCCGTGCGCGAGGTGGACGAAAAGACCGGCAAGATGGATGTGGACCGGCGCTGTACCGGCGGGCTGGTCTGCGACGCCCAGACGGTGGAGCGGCTGAAGTATTTCGTGGCGCGCGATGCTTTCGACATCGAGGGGCTGGGCGCGACCCTGATCGAACTGTTCCACGAAAAGGGCCTGCTGAAAGAGCCTGCCGACATTTTCGCCCTGACGGAAAAGAAAACAAAGGTCAGTCAGGTGCTGGCGGCGCACCGCGCCGCGCTGAGCGAGGAACGGCGCGAAGCCGGTTTGTCTTCGGGCCGCTCCGCGGCCGGGGGCAAGGAGCCCGTCAAACCGGCCAAGACGAAGAAAAAAGGCGAAGACGGCGAGGGCAAGCAGGTCGAAAACCTGATGGCCGCCATCGAACAGCGCCGTGCGATTCCGCTGGACCGGCTGATCAACGCATTGGGCATCCGCCATGTCGGTGAAACCACCGCCCGGCTGCTGGCACGGCATTATCGCAGTATCGGCGCGTTCCTGGACGGCATGAAGGCGGAAAATGCGCTGGAGGAGTTGCAGCATATCGAAGGGATCGGGGGCGTGGTGGCCGAGGCGATCCATGATTTCTTCGACGAGCCGCACAATGTGAAGGCGCTGGGCCGATTGCTGCAATGGCTGAATGTGACCGACATGGCCGCGCCGTCGCGATCCTCGCCGGTGTCGGGCAAGACGGTGGTGTTCACCGGCACGCTGGAAAAGATGACGCGGGCCGAAGCCAAGGCGCGGGCCGAAAGCCTGGGCGCGAAAGTGTCCGGCTCGGTCTCGGCCAAGACCGACATCCTGGTGGCGGGGCCGGGCGCGGGCAGCAAGCTGAAGGACGCGCAAAAGCACAACGTCACGGTGATGGACGAGGACGGCTGGCTGAAATTGATCGGTGGCTGAGATGGGCGAGCGATACGGGAGAAAAGTTCTGGTCCCGCTAAAATGGCTCTGCGTCCTGATTTCCGCTATTGCTTGGTTGCTGACTATTTTCTCGCTACTTGACCTTCTCTTAGGTTTGCAAGGCAATTCGACTTGGTCCGACGTTTGGGTTGGACCTGTCTTCAGTGTGGGCGTCGCTTTTGTTTACTGGGGCGCGAAGAAAGTTGGCGAAATAATTAGCGCGATTGAAGCGTCTTAAATCGCCCGCGTCGCCCGCACCAGCCAGGCCCGGGTGTCTTCCTCGACCAGATGGCCGATCGTGTCCTGCACCCGCGCGTGATACCGGTTCAGCCAGTCCTTTTCCCCGTCCGTCAGCAGGGCCGGTTCCACCAGCGCCAGGTCTATCGGCGCCAGGGTGATGGTTTCAAAACCCATCATCGGCCGTTCGCCGCCCAGATCCTCCGGCTGTGTCACCACCACCAGATTCTCGATGCGGATTCCGAAGGCGCCGGTCTTGTAGAAGCCCGGCTCGTTGGAGCAGACCATGCCGGGCATCAGCTTCTGCATCACCGGCCGCTTGGAGATGTTCTGCGGTCCTTCATGCACCGACAGGTACGATCCCACGCCATGCCCGGTGCCGTGGTCGTAATCCAGCCCTGCCTCCCACAGCGGGCGGCGGGCAAAGCTGTCGAGCTGCATGCCGATGGTGCCGTCGGGGAAGCGCACCGTGGCCAGCGCGATATGGCCCTTCAGCACGCGGGTGAAGCGGTCTTTCATCTCCGGTGTCGGTTCGCCCACCATGATGGTGCGGGTGACGTCGGTGGTGCCGTCGGGATACTGCGCGCCGCTGTCCAGCAGGAACATGTCGCCGGGCCGGATGGTGCGGTTGGTGGAGCGGGTGACGCGGTAATGCACGATGGCCCCGTTGGGACCGGCGCCGGAAATGGTGTCGAACGACACATCGCTGAGAACCCCGGTGGCGCGGCGAAATCCTTCCAGTGTCTCCGCCACCTGGATTTCGGTCAGTTCGCCGCCCGCCGCATGGCCGTCGAACCAGTGCAGGAACCTGGCCAGCGCCGCGCCGTCGCGGATATGGGCGCGCCGCATGCCTTCGATTTCCAGGTTGTTCTTGCAGGCCTTGGGCAGTTGGCAGGGGTCGCTGGCGGGGCGGATTTTCGCGCCTGCCTTGGTCAGCCGGTCGAAGATCGCGGCCGCCGCCGTGGCCGGGTCCACTACAACAGTCCTGCCTTTCATAGCGTCCAGCGCTGCGGTGAAGGCGTCGGGGGCGTGCACCCGCACGGCATTGCCCAGATGCGCCATCAGGTCCGGCGTCCGCTTGGCGGGATCCAGGAACAGGTCCGCGCCGCCATCGTCATGCAATATGGCGAAGGCCAGCGCGAAGGGCGTGTGCGGCACATCCGCGCCGCGC
>DASTMN010000057.1:0-15877 GCA_035714165.1 Rhizomicrobium sp. | reverse complement strand
GTCATGGGTGATGGAGAGCGTGGTCGCCCCTACATCCTTCACCGTCGCCACGATCAGGTCGTTGATGACGTCGGCCATGATCGGGTCCAGCCCCGTGGTCGGCTCGTCGAAGAAGATGATCTCCGGGTCGGCGGCGATGGCCCGGGCCAGGCCCACGCGCTTCTGCATGCCACCCGACAGTTCCACCGGGAACAGGTCGCCCACATCGGCGGCCAGGCCCACCTTGGCCAGTTTCTGGATGGCGATTTCGCGCGCGGCCTTGCGCGCCATGCCACGCCCCTGGATCAGCCCGAAGGCCACATTCTCCCACACCGGCAGGCTGTCGAACAGCGCCGCGCCCTGGAACAGCATGCCGAACTTGCGCATCACCCGGTCGCGCGCCGCGCCATTGGCATGGGTGATGTCCTCGCCATCCACCAGGATCGTGCCCTCATCGGGGCGGATGATACCCAGGATGGACTTGATGGTGACGGACTTGCCGGTGCCCGAACCGCCGATGATCACCAGCGACGAGCCGGGTTCGATGGTCAGGTCCACCCCGTCCAGCACCTGCTTGGAGCCGAACCGCTTCTTGACGCCGATCAGTTGGATTTTGGGGGTCATTTGGAGAACAGCAGCGAGGTGAGGAGATAGTTGGCGGCCAGGATCAGGATGGAGGACGACACCACCGCCGCGGTGGTGGCGTTGCCCACGCCCTGCGCGCCGCCGCGGCTGTTGAAGCCGTTATAGCAGCCCATCAGCGCGATGATGAAGCCGAAGACCGCCGCCTTGATCAGGCCGGAATTGATGTCCTGCGCCGTGGCGAAATCCACTGTGTTCTTGAGATAGATGGAGCCGGTGAAATCCAGGCTCTGGGTCGCCACCACATAGCCGCCGAACACGCCGATGCTGTCGGCGATGCCCACCAGCACGGGCATGCAGATCACCGCCGCCACCAGGCGCGGCACCACCAGATACTTGATGGGATTGGTCGCCAGCGTGGTCAGGGCGTCAATCTGCTCGGTCACTTTCATGGTGCCGATCTCGGCCGCGATGGCGGCCGCCACACGGCCCGCCACCATCAGGCCCGCGATCACCGGACCCAGCTCGCGGGTGATGCCCAGCACCACGATCTGCGGCACGATGGCCTCGGCGCCATAGCGGTTGCCACCCAGGTAAATCTGCAAGGCCAGCGCGCCGCCGGTGAAGAAGGCGGTCAGGCCCACCACCGGCAACGAGTAATAGCCGATCCGCATGATCTGCTGGCCGATCAGCCGCCAGTAGATGGGCGGGGCGACGATGGCAGCCAGTGCCTGCGCCGTGAAGGACGACAGGCGGCCGATATGGGCCAGCACCGTCATCACGGCGCGGCCGATGGTGGCAAGAAGATTCATAAGGCCCCTTCAGTGTAATGACGCGGCATCCGGCGCAGCCGGGTGAGAATCTCGTACGCGTTGGTGGCGGCGGCGGTGGCGGCCTCCTCCAGCGTGATGGTGTCGCCCAGCAGTTCGGCCTCGTCGCCAGGCGCGGGCGGATGGGACATGTCGGTGACATCCAGGGTGATCATGTCCATCGAAATGCGGCCCACGATGGGCGCGCACACCCCGCCGAACGCCGCCTGGCCCCGCCCGGAGGCGGCGCGCGGAATGCCGTCGGCATAGCCGAGTGCAAGCGTCGCGATCATGGAAGGCCTTCTGGCGCGGAACGTGGCTGCGTAGCCAACGGTGTCGCCTGAGTCAATTCGGCGGACCTGCAGCACCTGGGCCGTCACCACCGCCGCCATCTGCATCAGGTTGGGCTGTCCCGCCTGCGGGTTGGCGCCATACAGCGCCACGCCCGGCCGCACCATGTCGAAATGATACTCCATGCCCAGCATGGTGCCGCTGGATGCCGCCAGGCTGGCGGGCGCGGGCGGCAGCATGGCCAGCGCGGTGCGGAAACGGTCCAGCTGGCGGGCGTTCATCGCCTTGTCCGCGCCTTCGTCATCCGCACAGGCCAGGTGGCTCATCACCAGCACCAGATTCAGCCCTGACAGGCGCAGCCGCGCTTCCGCCGCCAGCACCGCCAGTTCCTCGCCCGGCAGGCCCAGCCGGTTCATGCCGGTATCCACCTGCAGCGCCGCGTCCAGCACGGTGCGCGCGGCGGCGGCGGCGGCGCGCCAGGCGGCGATGTCCGACAGGCTGTTCAGCACCGGCGTCAGCCGGTGGGTCAGCAGCGCGGGAATGGCATCGGGCGGCGCTCCGTCCAGCACAAAGATGCGCGCCTGCGGCACCACCGGACGCAACGCCACGCCTTCGGCCAGCCGCGCCACGAAGAACGTATCGCATCCGGCGGCGGCCAGCGCGGGCCCGACGCGCAGCGCGCCCAGGCCATAGGCATCGGCCTTGACCACCGCCGCCACCAGGGCAGGCCCGGCGGTGCGCTGATAGGTGCGGTAATTGCCGGCGATCGCCGGCAGGCGCACGGTCAGGCGCGCGGCCTCGAAGTCCGCTTCGGTATCGGGGTTGGCACCTTTGTCCGGCATGGCGGCAGGATGCGGGCGGCGGGCGGCGGCGTCCATCGCTTAATTGCCTTCCATGGCGCGCATGCCCGGCGTGACATGCACACAGGGCACATTCTGCATGATCGGGCAGTTGCCGGTGCCCGGCATATAGCCCATCTGCACGTCGCGCTGGATGCGGTCAGAACCGCTGTTCATGGCGAAACCGGTATCGGGCGGCGGCTCGCGCAGGCGCGGAAGCTGCGTGCCGGGCACCATCACCAGATTGCCGTTGGGCAGCTTGCCCGCCACCCAGGGGTGCCAGTTGTAGCACTGGGCGCGCTCGGCCTGGGTCAGGTGCTCCCAGCTTCCCGCCCCGCAGGACAGCACACGCCCCACCGCCCCCAGCACGTCCACCCCGCCCAGACCGCGCCCCTGCGGTGGCGTGGTGATGGGCGGCACGATGGGCGGCGGCACGGTGATGGGGGCCGCATACATGCGCCGCGCCGCATCCTTGTCGGTGTCGGGATTGATCACGTCGGTGGGACGGGTGCTCTGGCCGGTGGGCGCCAGCATCAGGATGGTCTCCACGATATTGCGCTGCTGGTCTTCGGGCAGCCGGAAGCCGAGAACGAAGCTGAAGAACAGGCCCACATGCAGCAGGCCCACCAGCACCCAGGACAGGACGCGCTTGACCTGGGCACGGCGCAGTTCGTCCCGCCCCGGCGGAGTGATGCCGGGGATCAGGAAGGGGCGAATAAGGCCGCTCTCGCTGCTCAATCCCAAAGTCCGTCCGAACGCTTCCCCGCCGCCCCCACCATATAGAGGGCCGCAAGGGCACAAAACAGGCCCAAACCGGGCTTTGATGGCGGTAAATGCCTGAAAATGCTAACAGACACGCCATGAAACGCTATCTGGTCAACCTGGACCGCCGCCCCGACCGGCTTGGGACCATGCAGGCCCGCGCCGCCGCACTGGGACTGGCGCTGGAGCGGGTTGCGGCGCTGGACGCCGCCGCCACCGATCCGGCGGCGATGGATGGCTGGTTCGCCGCATCCGGCCCGCTGGGCGAGATTCCGCGCGGCGACAAGGCGTGTCTGTTGTCGCACCGCCGCGCCTGGGAGCTGTTCCTGCAAAGCGGCGACAGCCATGCCGTCTTTCTGGAAGACGATGTGGTGCTGTCCGCCGCGGCGGGGACACTGCTGCGCGATGCGAGCTGGATCCCGGCGGGCGTGCCGGTGGTCAAGCTGGAGCATTACGGCCCGCCCGGCCAGCGCGTGCTGCTGAAGGATTTCCGCGCCGTGGGGCCGGGGTTCGAGATCGCCCGGATGCTGTCACGCCATACCGGGGCCGCCGCCTATATCCTGTCGCGCACGGCGGCGCGGCTGCTGGTGGCCCAGGCGCGCTTTGCGCTGCCGGTGGATCACCTGCTGTTCAATCCCAACAACTCGCCGCTGTTCGCGTACCTGGCGCCCTGGCAGCTTCTGCCCGCCATCGCGCGGCAGGAACAGTTCGTGGAAGCAAAGCCGGAAAAATCCGACATCGCGCGCACGCGCGAAGGTTTGCGCGCCTTCGGCCTGGCCTATGTGCGGCGCGAACTGGTGCGGTTCGGCTATGACCTCAGGCTGGTGCCGCGCCAGATCGCGGCGCTGGCCAAGGGCGCGAAGTTCACGGCGATGAAAGCTGCGCCCTGAAATCAGTGCGACGGCAGGTTGCCGTCGTCCACCAGGTCGCTGAAGCGGGTGAACTGGCCCTCGAACACCATCTGGATGGCGCGGGTGGCGCCGTGGCGGTGCTTTTCCACCAGCACCTCGGCGCGGTTGGTGGCGCGGTCCAGCTTTTCCATCCACTTGGCGTGTTCGGGCGTACCGGCATCGGGCTCGCGCGACTTGAGGTAATATTCCTCGCGGTACACGAACATCACCACGTCGGCGTCCTGTTCGATCGAGCCGGATTCGCGCAGGTCCGACAGCACCGGGCGCTTGTCGTCGCGGGCATCCACGCCGCGCGACAGCTGCGACAGCGCCAGCACCGGCACATTCAGTTCCTTGGCCAGGGTCTTGAGGCCCTTGGTCACCTCGGTGATTTCCTGCACCCGGTTGTCGTGGCGGCGCGACGGCTCGACCAGTTGCAGGTAATCGATGATGATCAGGCCGATATTCTTCTCGCGCTTCATGCGCCGGGCGCGCGCCGCGATCTGGGCGATGGAAATGCCGCCGGTATCGTCGATATAGAGCGGCAGGCTGGACAGTTCCTGCATGGTCAGCACGAACTTCTCCCACTCCGTCTCGGAAAAGCGGCCGTTGCGGATCTTCCAGACTTCCAGCTCGGTCTGCTCCGACAGGATACGGCCGGACAGTTGCTGCGCCGCCATTTCCAGGCTGAAGAACAGCACCGGCGCGCCGCTGGGATATTCGGCATTGGCTTCCAGATCGCGCATGTATTGCTTGGCGGCATGGAAGGCCATGTTGGTGCCCAGCGCGGTCTTGCCCATGCCCGGACGGCCCGCCAGGATCAGCAGGTCGGACGGCTGAAGCCCGCCCAGCAGATTGTCGATGTCGCTGAAGCCCGATGTGACGCCGGAAATGCGCCCGCCGCGCGCGGCGGCGCGCTCGGCGGCCTCCACCGTGCGCTTGAGCGCCTCGTGGAAGTCCAGCGCGCCCTCGCCATACTTGTTGGTCTCGGCCACGGCATAGAGTGCCTTTTCGGCCTCGGCGATCTGGTCCTTGGAGGTCTTTTCGGTCGGCGCGTCATAGGCGGTGTTGACGATATCCTCGCCGATGCGGATCAGGCTGCGGCGCACCGCCAGGTCGGCCAGGATGTTGGCGTAATCGCGGACGTTGGGGATGGCGGGTGCGGCGGCCTGCAACGCGTCGAAATAGGCCTGGCCACCGGTCTCGATCACGCCGGGATCGGCCTTCATGGTGGCGTGCAGGGTCAAGGGCGTGACCACCACGCCGCCCCGCTCGATCATCTGCGACATGGTCTCGAAGATGCGGCCATGCAGGGGATCGTAGAAATGCTCGGCCTTCAGAAGGGCGCTGGCGCGCTCCATCGCCCGATTGTCGGCCAGGATCGCGCCCAGCAGCGCCTGCTCGACGTCGATGTCGTAGGGGACATGGCGATAGGCTTCCTGTTCCATTCCAGCGCGGCTCATGTCCATTCAGGGGACGGGCAATCAAGCGACTGGCGCGCCCGCGGGCAAGCGATTTGCGCAACCGCTCCACAGGCGCGTCATTGCCACTCTACAGCTAGTGGTTTCGCGGGAAAATCCGACTATTCCGCCGCGATCCAGGCGGCATGCAACGGGTTCCCGGCGGCGGTTGGGCGCGCCGGCCTGGCGCGCGCCGCCCGGACCTGCTCGATCAGCGCGAAATCATCGGCATAGAGACGCTCCACGCGCCGCCGCTGGCGCATCGTCAGCATCAGATGGGTGCGGGCGCTGCGGTTCAGCCAGGGCAGCGCCCCGACGCCATGCGGCGCCAGATAGGCCGCCAGCGCGGCATCGTCCTCGCGGTAGAGGAACAGGTTCTTCACCAGCGGCGCGCCGCCCTGAAGATCGCAGACGAACCAGCTCTGCGGCCGCATCACGAAATCCAGGTCCAGCGGCCCGCGTTCTTCCAGGAAGGACAGATAATCGTCCACCGTCGCGATATGGGCGGTCTGGCGCACGAAGACTTCGCTGAGGTGGCAGGTGGGCGTGCCGCCGGTCCGCACAAAGGCAAAGGCGCTGTTGAAACGGTCGAACGGGTCGCGCAGCAAAGCGAATGACTCCGCCGCCGCCGCGAAGGCCGGGTCCAGGGCGCGAAAATAGCGCATGCTGTGATGGCGGATGCAGCCTTCGCCATACAGGCTGCGGACGATGGAGGTGCCCGCCACGCGCGGCACATGCACGAAGATCAGGTTGCGCGCCCGCATCGGGGCCGGAATCCGCGCCCGGAACAGCCGCATGGCGGCGGGAACGGCGGCGCAGAAACGATCGTAGATATCCTCCTCATACCAGGCCCCCATCAGGAGCCGGTTGAGGCGCTTGGAATCCGGCCACAGGGGCGCGGCGAACCGGTCCGGGGGCATGGGGCGCATGACGATCCTGTAATATCGGACTGGGCCACCAGATCATCGCGCCCCACCAAAGGGTTGTGACTTTCTCGGACAATTGTAGGAATTCGTCGCAGGTATCAGGCGCCGCTACAGATCGCTGCAATGTTCTGGACAGGCGACGGCGATAAAAAATCAGGATTCCAGCGCCCCGATGATGGCCTGTGCCGCGGCGGGATTGCGCGCCTTGGCGCCGCTGATGACGAACAGGAAGACGTCCCGCCGCGTCCTGGGCGCGGGACGGGCCAGCAACGGCAGGTCGGGTGAGGCCCCTTTTTCCCAGTCCCGCGCCCGCGCCGCCCAGCGCGCCAGCGCGGGCCTGGGATAGCCCAGTTTTTCCTTTTCCCGGGTGCCCATGATCCGGGCATAGACGAAATCGGCCGTCACATCGGCGATCAGGGGAAAATCGCTGTCGGCGGCGAAGACCACCGCCACGTTGCGGGCGCGGCACATCTCCACAAAGGCCGCGTCCCGGAAACTGTCATGGCGCACCTCGACGGCATGGCGCAGCCTGCGCCCGTCCTGCCGGTCCGGCAGCATGTCCAGAAACGCCTCGAAATCCGCCGGATCGAACCTTTTTGTGGGCATGAACTGCCAGTTGACCGGCCCCAGCTTGTCTTTCAGTTCGGTGATGCCGCTGTCCAGAAAACGCCGGATGCTGTCGCCACCGTCCGCCAGCACCCGCCGGTTGGTGGCGAAGCGCGGCCCTTTCAGGGTGAAGACGAAGCCTTCCGGCGTCTCGTCATGCCAGCGGCGGAAGCTTTCCGGTTTCTGCGAACCGTAATAGGTGCCGTTGACCTCGATGGCGGTCAGACGGCCTGCCGCATATTCCAGTTCCCGCTTTTGGGGCAGGCCGGCGGGATAGAAGGTGTCCCGCCAGCCCTCGAAGACCCACCCGCCGATGCCGACACAGATCATGCCGCAAGCCTATCAGGCTTTCTGCGGTCCGTTGAAGGCCCACAGCACGCCGAAGGGATCGCGCGCCTGGGCATAGCGGTCGCCCCAGAACATGTCGGTGGGCGGCATCACCGCCGCCGCACCCGCCTCCACCGCGCGCTGGAAGGCCGTGTCCACATCCGCCACCATCAGCGCCAGGTTGAAGCCCGCCGCTTTTTCATAACCGCAGCCATGCTCGGGATAGGGATCGCTGAGCATCAGGGAGCTGCCGTTGACATACAGGTGCACATGCATGGTGCGGCCCTGTTCGTCGGGCGGATAAAGGCCCACCTGCTGGGCCCCGAAGGCCTGCTGGTAGAAATGCGACGCCTTGAGGGCGCCCTCCACGCACAGATAGGCGACAACGCCGCCCTTGGGCGGGGCATAGGTCGGATTCCCGGTCATCATGATCTCCTTCCGGTTGATGTGCCCCAAGGACGCGGCGGCCCGCCGTCAGCCGACAACCGGCCCGGAATTTTCCGCCAGGCTGTCCAGGTGGCGGCGGATATGGGCGGCCTCGGCGGGACTGCCCGCCAGCGCGATGGCGCGGGTGAAATCCTCCCGCGCCTCGCGGCCGCGCCCCAACTGCATCAGGAACGCGCCGCGCGCCCCGAAATAATGGAAATAGCCCGACAGCCGGGCCTCCAGCGGCTGGATCATGTCCAGCGCCGCCTGCGGCCCCCGTGCCTTGGCGGTGGCGACGGCGCGGTTCAGCGTCACCACCGGCGAAGGCTGCAACCGTTCCAGCACCGCATAGAGATGGTCGATATTGGCCCAGTCGGTATCGGCGGCGCGGCGGCTGCGGGCATGAACCGCCGCGATGGCCGCCTGGACCTGATAGGCGCCGGGCCGGTTGTGGCGCATCGCCTTGTCGATCAGCGCCAGCCCCTCGCCGGTCAGCTTGGCGTCCCAGCGCGTCCTATCCTGGTCTTCCAGCAGCACCACCTCGCCCGCCGCATCGAAACGGGCGGGCAGCCGCGCCTGCTGCAACAACATCAGGCCGGCCAGGCCCATCATTTCCGGCTCGGCCGGGAACAGGCGCAGCAGCAGCCGCGCCAGCCGGATCGCCTCGTCACAGAGCGGCGCCCGCGCCGGATCGTTGCCCGCCGAATAGCCCTCGTTGAACAGCAGGTAGAGCATGGCCATCACCACACCCAGCCTTTCACTGCGCTCCACCGGCCCCGGCGCCTCGAAGGGCACATCCGCTTTGGCGATGCGCTGCTTGGCGCGGGTGATGCGCTGTTCCATCGCCGCCTCGCCCACCAGGAAGGCGCGGGCGATCTGCGGCACCGTCAGGCCCGACACGATCCGCAGCGCCAGCGCGATCTGCTGGGTGGCGGGCAGGTCGGGATGGCAGCAGACAAACAGCAGCCGCAGGACATCGTCGCGGTATTGCGCGCCATCCAGCCGTTCGGCCAGCGGCGTCTCGACATCCTCCAGGTCGGAGATCACATCGTCCGGCGGCAGCGCGGTGTGCCGCGCCGTCTTGCGGACCCCGTCCAGCGCCGCGTTGCGGCCCACCAGGATCAGCCAGGCGGCGGGATCGCGCGGCGGGCCATTCTGCGGCCAGCTCTTCAGGGCGCGCAGGCAGGCCTCCTGATAGGCTTCCTCGGCCCGGTCCATGTCGCGGAAATAGCGCAGCAGCGCCCCGATCGCCTGTGGCCGCGCGCCGGTCAGCGCGGCATGGATCCAGGCGATGTCGGTCATCAGTAGTTCCTGACCATCTGGGTGGGCGCATCCGGCCGCTGTTCGGGCACATAGAGGGCGACGGGCCGGATCTCGTAGCAGCTTGTCGGATTGGCGGCCGACAGTTCCCGGGCCACGGCCATCGCCGCATCCAGGTCGGGCACGTCAATCACATAGAAGCCCAGCAGCTGCTCCTTGGTTTCGGCGAAGGGGCCGTCCATCACCAGCCCCTGCGCCCCGCGCAGGGTTGTGGCGGCGGTGGTGGGCAACAGCCGCAGGGACGGCCCCAGCTTGCCCTCGCGCGTCAGCTTTTCATGCACGACCGACAGGCGGGCCATCACCGCATCGTCTTCCTCCTTGCTCCAGGACCAGACGACGTCTTCGTTGTTGTAGCAAAGCAGCGTGTAGAGCATGGGCTTCCCTTGATCTGGCCTGAGGACGCCCCATTATGCCTTTCTCCGACATGGCCGCGGGAAAATAAATCCGCCGGCCTTCGCCATCCGTGTCGGTTCCACCCGCCCGGCGCCGTCCTTGGAACGGAACCCGCCAAAACTGGAGACGATCATGGCGCATGAACTGGTCCTGACCCGCCTGCTGGACGCCCCGGCGGAAAAGCTTTTCCAACTCTGGACCGACCCCAGCCGTTATGCCGAATGGTTCTGTCCCAAGCCCTGGACCGTCATTCGCGCCGAATGCGACATTCGTCCCGGCGGCAGGAGCCACATCACCATGCAGGGGCCAAATGGCGAAGTGATGGAAAATCCGGGCCAGTATCTGGAGGTGGTGCCGAACCGCCGCCTGGTCTTCACTGATGCCTTTACCGGCGACTGGGTGCCCAAAGACGGCGCGCCCTTCATGGTGGCGACCCTCACCTTCGAGCCGGAAGGCGACAAGACCCGCTACACCGCCCGCTGCCGTCACTGGAGCGCGGCGGACAGGAAGAAGCACGAGGAAATGGGCTTTCAGGATGGCTGGGGCATCGCCACCGACCAGCTGGAAGCCCTGGCGAAAACCATCTGACCCTTCAGGGAGACCATCATGACCGTCCGATCCATAACCCCCTTCCTCTGGTTCGATCGCCAGGCCGAGGAGGCCGCCATCTTTTATACCGGCCTGTTTCCCAATTCCCGCATCCTGCAAGTGTCGCGCTACGGCAAAAACATGCCGGGACCGGAAGGCTCCGTCATGGTGGTGGATGCCCAGATCGCGGGCCAGCGCGTCCACATGATGAATGGCGGTCCCAGCTTCACTCTCAGCATGGCCTTTTCCCTGATGGTGGCGTGCGAGGACCAGGCCGAGATTGACCGGCTGTGGACGGCGCTGCTGGAAGGCGGCCAGGCCCATGCCTGCGGCTGGATCACGGACCGCTTCGGCCTGACCTGGCAGATCAACTATGCCGGATGGCCGGACCTGCTGGAAAAGAACAGCCAGAAGGCGATGGAGGCCATGATGACCATGGTCAAGATCGACGTGCAGGCCCTGAAGGAGGCGGTCGCTTGACGCCTAACCGAACAGCTTTGCGTACACGTCCGGCTTGAAACCGACAGTGATCCGGCCCCGGTGTTCCAGCACCGGGCGCTTGATCATCGAAGGCTGGGCCAGCATCAGCGCGATGGCCTTTTTCTGTGTCAGGCCGTCCTTGTCGGCATCCGGCAGTTTTTTGAAGGTGGTTCCGGCGCGGTTGAGCAGGGTTTCCCAGCCTGCCTGTTCCACCCAGCCTTCCAGTGTCGCCTTGTCGATGCCCGACACCTTGTAGTCATGGAAGGCATGCGCGACCTTGTGGCTGTCCAGCCAGGCGCGCGCCTTCTTCATGGTGTCGCAGTTCCTGATTCCAAAAATCGTGGTCATGCGCCGAACCTAGCCGGGACGGTGTCCACCGGACAACCGTCCCGCCCAGGGCAAATGACTATGATCAGCGGCCCGACACATCCAACCGCCTGGGTTCATCCGGCGACAGCCAGCGATAGACGAAACCGGCGATGGCCGCGCCCGCGATGGGCGCCACCCAGAACAGCCAGAGCTGCGCCAGCGCCCAGCTTCCCTGGAAGAGCGCGGGCGCGGTGCTGCGCGCGGGATTGACGCTGGTATTGGTCACCGGGATCGAGATCAGGTGGATCAGCGTCAGGCACAGGCCGATGGCGATGGGCGCGAAGCCCGCAGGCGCCCGGCCATGCGTCGAACCCAGGATCACGAACAGGAAGGCGAAGGTCATCACCACCTCGCAGACCAGCGCGGCGGTCAGCGAATAGCCGCCCGGCGAATGTTCGCCATAGCCGTTGCTGGCGAAACCGGCGGTGGCGTCGAAACCCGCCGCGCCGCTGGCGATGACATAGAGAATGGCCGCCCCCGCGATGCCGCCCAGCACCTGCGCCGCGATATAGCCGGGCAGGTCGGCGGCCGGAAACCGACCGCCCGCCCACAGGCCCACCGAGACGGCGGGATTGAGATGGCAGCCGGAGACATGGCCGATGGCGAAGGCCATGGTCAGCACCGTCAGGCCGAAGGCCAGCGAGACGCCGACGAAACCGATGCCCAGTTCGGGATAGGCCGCGGCCAGCACGGCCGCGCCGCATCCGCCCAGCACCAGCCAGGCCGTTCCGATGAATTCCGCAACAAGCTTACGAGTCATGCCCACACCCCTGTTTTGATTCCACCCGGAACAAGGCTAGGCCCGTCGGGGCACCAAGTCATGACACCCCGCCCCCCAAAATGTGGCCGATTGTCAGTAAATCGGGTTTCCGCGTCCCGGCACGGGACAATCCCTTTAAGAAGCGGTTAGCCGGGCAGGACTAGTTTGTCCGCATGAGCGCCGAACCTTCGGCCTTCGCCCGTTTCGAAGGCCGCCTTTCCGCCAATGTCGCGCCCGCATTGCTGCATGCGGTCGTTCCCGGACTGCTGGTGCTGGTGACCGCCCTGGCGGGCATTGCCCTGCGTCCCCATACCGGGCTGCTCAGCGCCTTCTGGGGCGCCAATGCGGTGTTGCTGGCGCTGATGCTGCGACGGCGCGATTTCGCCACGCCGCTGGGCTGGATCTCGGCCGTGACAGGCTTCCTGGTGGCCGATGCCTGGGCGGGCAGCGACCCCGTGCGCATCCTGTTGCTCACCATGGCCAACATGACCGGCGTGATCGCCGGCTATCTTGTGCTGCGGCGCGCGGAACCGGATGACCTTGCCCTTCGCAAGGCCTCGTCCGCGCTGCACCTGGTGGCGGGCACGGCGGCAGCGGCCATCGCGGCGGGCCTGGCCGGAGCCGTCGCCCACAGGCTGCTGTTCGGCAGTCCCCTGCTGGAGGGGTTCACCTACTGGTTCGTCACCGAGTTCGCCAATTATATCGCCATCCTGCCGGTGCTGCTGACCGTGACCCTGGCCTCCCGCCGGGCGCCGCGGGCAGGCATCAGCCCGCAGCACGCCATGCCCCTGCTGGTCACGCTGGCGGGCCTGCTGCTGGAGCCGGTGATCGGTGGCCCGGGCGCGCTGGCCTTCGCCGTGCCCGGCCTGTTGTGGTGCGCCCTCACCTACAGCGTCGCGGCCACCGCCTTCCTGACCTTCCTGTTCGCCATGTGGACCTTCGTCACGCTCACCATGGGCCTGGGTTCCTTTTTTCATCCCATGACGGCGGAACATGACCTGATCTCGCTGCGGCTGGGCGTGACGCTGGTGGCGCTGGCCCCCATCACCGTCGCCACCGTGATGTCGGCGCGCAACGCCATGCTGCGCGAAGCCGCCGCCGCCCGCGCCGCCGCCGAGGACGCCATGGCCTCGCGGTCGCTGCTGCTGGCGACCATGACGCATGAACTGCGCTCGCCCCTGGGCGCCATGATCGGGCTGGCCGAGGTGATGGGCCGCCAGAGCCACGGCCCGCTGGGCGACGCCCGCTACCTGGACTATGCAGGCTCCATCGCGGAGTCGGGCCGCCATCTCAACACCCTGGTCACTGACCTGCTGGACACCGCCAAGGTCGAGGCGGGCCGCATCGAACTGGCCAAGGAGCCCGTTTCCAGCCGCCAGCTGGTGGACCAGTCGCTCTGCCTGGTGCGCGGGCTGGCGATGGATGCGCGCGTGTCATTGACCGTGGTGCCCGGCGACTGGCCCGATGTCTATGTGGATGCCCGCGCCGTCAAGCAGGTGCTGATCAACCTGATGTCCAACGCCATCAAGTTTTCCCCCAGAGGCGCCACCGTCACAGTCGCCGCCGAAAGCGGGCCGTCACGCATGACGATCCGCGTCAGCGACACCGGCAGGGGCATCGCGCCGGAAGACCTGAAGCTGCTGGGCCAGGCCTGGACCCAGGCGGGCGAAACTGCGATCCGGCGGCGCGGCAGCGGGCTGGGGCTGGCGCTGTCCATGCAACTCGTGGCCCAGCATGGCGGACAGCTGCGGCTGGAAAGCATGCAGGGCGTGGGAACCAGCGCGTTTTTCGACCTGCCGCGCGACGTGTGATACGTCACTCGGGCGACGCCAGACCGGAGACGCCTGATGGAAGCCCAGCACCTGCAGCGCGGACGCCTGATCGACCATCTGCAACTGGTGGTGATGGACCTGGATGCCAGCCGCCGTTTCTATGACGCGGTGCTGGGGGCGCTGGGTGTGCCGATCGGCGGCGACGGTCCGGGCTTCTTCTGGGCCGATGAACTCTTCATCTCCACCGCCAAAAGCCCGGCGGCGGCAGGCCGCCTTACCGGCCGTCACCATCTGGCGTTCCAGGCCCGCGACCGGGCGATGGTCGAAGCTTTCCACAGCGCCGGACTGGCGGCGGGCGGGCGCGATCATGGCGCACCGGGGGAACGGCCCTATCATCCCGGCTATTACGCCGCCTTCCTGCTGGATCCCGACGGCAACAATGTCGAGGCGGTGTTCCATGGCGAGGCCCGGCGCAGCGCGGACTCGGTGACCATCACCTTCTGAAGATACGGGCGCGGCGGCGGATCATCGCCCGCGTCTCCCACACGCAGATGCACAGCATCACCAGCGTGGTGAGCCAGCCCAATGTCAGCAGGTCGCACAACTGTCCAAGCGGCAGCAGCGCCAGCAGCGCGCCCGCGCCCGCGATATGCGACAGCGGCACATGGCCGAACACCACCTTCTTGTAGATGGCGCTGCCCAGCAGATAGACCGCCGGGCCTGCCGTCAGCGTCACGGCATAGGCCAGCTTCACCGCGTCATGGGGATGGGCCACCACCAGGTCGTTGCCCACCGCCGTTCCGATGATGCCCGCCAGCAGGATGGCGTGGACATAGTGGAAATAGGCGGCGATGCGGCCCGGCTCGTCGGATTTGGTGATGGTGCGGGTGGCGTCCTTGCTGGACGTGCCGAAATACAGCCACCACATGGCCAGCGTGCCCAGGAAAGTCGCCAAGAGCGCCGACAGCACGGCCGGGCCCCAGTCATGAACCTCGGCCATCATCGCGCCGGTGGCCAGCAACGTCTCGCCCAGGGCCACGATCACGAACAGCTGGCAGCGTTCGGCCATGTGGCCGCCTTCCACCATCCATTCCCGTCCCGGATCGGACCGGCCCAGCCCCGGAAAGCGGAAGCCGATCATGGGGGAGATATATTCGCAGAGCACCGCCGTGGCCCACAGCGCCAGGCGCGCCTCGGCCACCAGCGCGCCCGCAATCCAGAACACCGCCGATACCGAAAGCCAGGCCAGCATCCGGCGATAGTTGGGCGCCATCGCATGGTCGCCCAGCCGCACCACGATATAGAGCGTCTTGCCGAACTGGATCGCGACATAGGCCAGCGCGAAGACCAGCGCCCGCGCCCCGAAAGCCTCAGGGATCGCCGCCGCCATGACCAGCCCCGCCAGCATGACGGCGAAGAGCAGCCCGCGTATGCCCGGCTTTTCGGGATAGAACCAGTTGGTGAGCCAGGCGGTATACTGCCAGCCCAGCCACACCGCGAACCACAGGACCAGCGTATCCAGAAGGCCGGTCAGGCTCAGATTGTGCAAAAGCTCGTGGCTGAGCTGGGTGACGGCAAAGACATAGACCAGGTCGAAGAACAGTTCTTCATAGGTGACCTTGGCGTGATGGCCGTCACGCCGGCGCAGCAGGGTGTGAACATTCTTCATCCGCGTGGCCTCCTTCAGAACAGTCCCGGCGGGTCGGACACGGTGGGCCGGGCGCGCCGCGCCGTGGCGGCACGTTCCTCGCGCGTCATGGTCCAGCGCGCGCCTTCCACCGTCTTCAGGCAGGCCTTGACCGCTTCCGGCGCGGCGGGCGTCTCGCCCAGCCAGATCGCCCAGTCCGCTTCGTCCAGAAGCGCGGGCATCCGGTCGGTGGGCAGGCCGCGCAGCAGCGCATTGGCCGCCACCGTCACCATCACGCAGGCCAGCATGGACGCCCCGCCCACCTCGAACCGCCGCCACACCACCGCGATCCCCACCGGCCGTGGCGGTGTCAGGATATGCTGCGCCCCGTGTTCGGGCGCTTCGTTGAAGCTTTCCACCAGCACGATGCCCCGCTGGCCGTCGCGGAAGGCGGCGGCGAAGCTGGGCGTGACGTCAATCGTCTCGGCGCGGGCATGGATGGGACGGGGCCGCCGTCCATCGGCGGGATCGGGAAAGCCCCAGCGCATCGGCATGACATAGCGTTCGCCGCCGTCGAACACGATCACAGGCAGGTCGTTCATCACCCGGTAGGCCAGGGAGTCCGCATCGGACGCCGCCGCGCCCTCGGGGCTGACCGCCGCCGCCCAGCC
>DASTMN010000056.1:0-25837 GCA_035714165.1 Rhizomicrobium sp. | reverse complement strand
AACTCGCGCCGGGCAAGCCCGCGGGCGTGAAACAGGCGCAGATGGAGAACAACACCGTGATGGCGGTCGGTGCGGTTGGCCTGCTGGGGCTGGGTATCGGCCTGGCGGCGTCGGGTGACAGCAACGTGATCACCGCGACCTCCACCAGCAGCACCGGCACCACGCCTTAATCCGCTTCAAGGCCTCTTCGCCCGGCGTTAACCATCTGTTTAGGAATTCAGTACAACCTTAACGTGCATTGAAACATACCCGCAACCATGCGGGTGGCGCCGGGCTGGCGTCTTCAGGCACGAAGGGGGCGTATATGCTGAACCTGTTGGGGTTGGGGTCGGGCCGCAAGGCGTCCCCGCAAAGCCTGGCGCGGCGGCGCGGCGCGGCCTTCATGGCCGCCGCCGTGGAAGGCGGCACGGTGCCGGTGATGATGGTGGATCGCGACCTCATCATCACCTATGTGAACAAGGCGACGCGGGACCTGTTCCGCGACAAGATAGATGTCTTCCGCACCCTGGTGCCGGGCATCGAGGCCGACCGGCTGGTCGGCGCCTGCATCGACATGTTCCACAAGAACCCCCAGCACCAGCGCCAGCTTCTGGCCGATCCCGCGCGCCTGCCGCACCGGGCCGAGATCACGGTGGGCGATCTCAAATTCGCCCTCAACATCAGCGCGGTGTTCGATGCCGAGCGCAACTATGCCGGCAATATCCTGGAATGGACGGATGTGAGCGCCCTGCGGGTGCAGGAGGGCATGCTGGCGGCGCTGGACCGCGCCCAGGCCATCATCGAGTTCGATCTGTCCGGCCGCATCCTGTCAGCCAACGACAATTTCCTCAGGGCGACGGGCTATACGCTGGAGGACATCCGCGGCCAGCATCATTCCCTGTTCGTGGATGCGGCGTTCCGCCAGTCGCCCGACTATCGCGCCTTCTGGGACAAGCTGGGGCGCGGCGAGTTCGATGCCGGGAAATACAAGCGGCTGGCCAAGGGCGGGCGCGAGATCTGGATCCAGGCCAGCTACAATCCGATCCCGGACCGCAACGGCAAGCCCTACAAGGTGGTGAAGTTCGCCACCGACATCACCGAGGCCGAGAACCATGCCAACGAGCAGAACAGCCGCGTCGCGGCCGTGTCGCGCGCCCAGGCGGTGATCGAGTTCGCGCTGGACGGGACCGTGCTTTCGGCCAACGAGAACTTTCTGTCGGTGACGGGCTATGCGGCGTCCGAAGTCACCGGCCGCCATCATTCCATGTTCGTGACCAAGGATTTCGCCCAGTCGCCGGACTATCGCGGCATGTGGGACAAGCTGGCGCATGGCGAGATCGTGGCGGGCAAGTTCCACCGCATCGACAAGAATGGCGGCGATGTGTGGATCCTGGCGTCCTACAATCCGCTGTTCGACCTGAACGGCAAGCCTTTCAAGGTCATCAAATACGCCACCGACATCACGGCGGTGGAGCGCGAAAGGCTGGCGGCGGAAGCGTCCAAGCAGGAACAGACCCGCACCATCGTGGACAGCGTGGGCGCGGGCCTGTCGGCGCTGGCGCGGGGCGACCTGACCCATCGCATCAGCGCCGATCTCACCGGGCCGTTCGCCCAGCTGAAAGAGGATTTCAACGGCGCCATCGCCAAGATGCAGGAGACGCTGAAGGCGGTGCAGGCCGCGGCGGGCGGCATCAATACCGGCGCGGGCGAAATCAGCCAGGCGGCGGACGACCTGTCCAAGCGCACCGAGCAGCAGGCCGCCAGCCTGGAGGAAACCGCCGCCGCGCTGGAGCAGATCACCGCCACCGTGAAGAAGACGGCGGAAAATGCCCGCACCGCCAGCGGAATCGTCTCCACCGCGCGGGGCGCGGCAGAAGAAGGTGGCGCCATCGTCGATACCGCCATCCGGGCGATGGGCCAGATCGAGCAGTCCTCCAAGCAGATCACCGACATTATCGGCGTGATCGACGAGATCGCCTTCCAGACCAACCTGCTGGCGCTCAATGCGGGGGTCGAGGCGGCGCGGGCGGGCGATGCGGGCAAGGGTTTTGCCGTGGTCGCCAGCGAGGTGCGCGCCCTGGCGCAGCGTTCCAGCGAGGCGGCGCGCGAGATCAAGGGGCTGATCAAGGCCTCCAGCGAGCATGTCGGCTCCGGCGTGAAGCTGGTGGGCGAAAGCGGCGAGGCGCTGCGCAGGATCGTCAGCCAGGTGGTGGAGATCAACAGCCTAGTCGGCGAAATGGCGCAGGCCGCGCAGCAGCAGTCCACCGGCATCGAGGAAGTGAACACTGCCGTCACCCAGATGGACCAGGTGACCCAGCAGAATGCGGCGATGGTGGAACAGTCCACCGCCGCCTCGCGCAACCTGGCCGCCGAAACCACCGAACTGTCCAGCCTGATCGGCTTTTTCGCCGTGGGCGAAAGCGCGCCCGCGCCGGTGGCACGCGCGGTGCCCAAGATGCAGGCGCGGGTGGCGTCGGCCTTCACCGGCGCGCGTGGGCGGGGCGGCGCGGCGCTGGCGGCGGTGCCGGACGAGGAAGACTGGAAGGAGTTTTAGGCGCGCGGCGGGGAGGCAAAGCCATGACAGTCTCTAACCCCATCGTGATCCTGGCGCCGGTGCTGGACCTCACACAGGCCGACGGCCTGAAGGCGCAGTTGCTGGCGGCTTTCGCGCAAGGCGATCCCGTGACGGTGGAAGCGGGCGCGGTGCAGCGCGTCTCCTCGCCCTGCCTGCAGGTGCTGGTGGCGGCGGCGCGGCGCGGGGCGGTGCTGGTCAACCCGTCTGTGCCGTTGCGCGAGGTCGCCGCCGCGCTGGACCTTTCGGCGGAACTGGGTATCGCATGAGCAAGACCATCCTGACGGTGGACGATTCGCGCACCATGCGCGACATGCTGCGCCTGGCGCTGTCCGATGCGGGCCATGCCGTGATCCAGGCCGATGACGGCGTGGCGGGTGTGGAAGCGCTGGCCCAGGCCGGGCCGCTGGATGTCATCATCACCGACATCAACATGCCGCGCATGGACGGCTTCGGCTTTATCGGGGAAGTGCGCAGGCATCCCCTCCACCGCGCCACGCCCATCCTGGTGCTGACCACCGAGAGCGACGCCGCGAAGAAACAGCAGGCGCGCGAGGCCGGGGCCACCGGCTGGATCGTCAAGCCCTTCGATCCCGCCCGCCTGCTGGCGGCGGTGGCGCGGGTGTCGCCATGACGGGTCCGGCGACCGATCCGATGGAAGCCATCCGGCAGACCTATTTCCAGGAATGCGAGGAACTGCTGCTGGCGATGGAGGAAGGCCTTCTGGCGCTGGAGGGCGGTGCGGACGGCGAAACCATCAATGCGGTGTTTCGTGCCGTGCATTCCATCAAGGGCAGCGGCGGGGCTTTCGGGTTCGAGGCGCTGGTGCATTTCGCCCACGGTTTCGAGACGGTGATGGACCAGTTGCGCGCCGGTACGCTGGAGGCGACGGGCGCGGTGACGGCCCTGCTGCTGCGGGCGGGCGACCTGCTGGCCGATCATGTCGCCGCCGCGCGCGACGGCGGGGCCGCGCCGGATGACGGTGAGGTAAGCGCCGCACTGGCGGCGCTGGCGGGCGTGGAGGCCGGCGGAAGCGAGGATTTTGCCCCGGCCGATTTCGAGGGCCTGGATTTTTCGCCCATGCAGATCGTGGTCGAGGATGCGCCGTCCGCGTCCCTGCCCGAAAAAGGATGGCGCATCCGTTTCGCGCCCCATGCGGCGCTCTATGCCAATGCCAGCGAACCGGCGCTGCTGCTGCGTGCGCTGGCGGGCCTGGGCGAACTGACGGTCGCGGCGGACCTGACCACGCTGCCCGCGCTGGATGCCCTGTCGCCGCAGGCCGCCTATTTCGCCTGGGACATGACGCTGGCGGCCGATGTGCCGCGCGAAGCGGTGGAGGAGGTGTTCGATTTCGTCACTGGCCAGTGCGATCTCGAGATCGCGCCGCTGTCCCTGCCATTGGTGGAGGATGGGGCGGAAGACGCGCCGCAGATCGTGCCGCTGGAACAGGTCGCGCCGCTGATGGCTCCTGAAAAAGCGGAAAGGCCCGAAAAGCCGGAAAAGAAAGAAACCGAAGCTGCCCGCCCGACCATTCGTGTCGACCTGGACAAGGTGGACCGGCTGGTCAACCTGGTGGGCGAACTGGTCATCACCCAGGCGATGCTGTCGCAGCGGGTGGCCGAATGCAAAATCCCCCGCGCCTCGCCGGTGGGCAACGGCCTGGCCGAGCTGGAACACCTGCTGCGCGAATTGCAGGAGAGCGTGATGGCGATCCGCACCCAGCCGGTGAAATCGGTGTTCCAGCGCATGCCGCGCCTGGTGCGTGAACTGGCGTCGCAGACCGCCAAGAAGGTGCATCTGGTTCTGGAAGGCGAAGCAACGGAAGTGGACAAGACGGTGATCGAGCGTCTGGGCGAACCCCTGACCCACATGATCCGCAACGCGGTGGATCATGGGCTGGAAGGCCCGGAGGAACGGCGCGCCGCCGGCAAGCCGGAGGAAGGCACCGTTACCCTGTCGGCGGAACATCGCGGCGGCCGCATCGTGATCGAAGTGGCCGATGACGGGCGCGGTATAGACCGGGCGCGGGTGCGCGAAAAAGCCATCGAGCGCGGCCTGATCCCGGCGGGGGCCACCTTGTCGGACGAGGAAACCGACAACCTGATCTTCATGCCGGGTTTTTCCACCGCCAGGGAAGTGTCGAACATTTCCGGGCGCGGCGTCGGCATGGATGTGGTGCGGCGGAACATCGTAGACCTGGGCGGGCGGATCGTGATCGGCAACAGCCCCAGCCGGGGTTCGCGTTTCTCGCTGACCCTGCCGCTGACCCTGGCGGTGCTGGACGGCATGGTGGTGGCGATCGGCGGCCAGACCTTTGTGCTGCCCCTGACCCATATCGTGGAAAGCCTCAAGCCGCGCGCCGCCGATATCCAGTCCTTCGGGCGGGCGCGCAGCCTTCTCAACGTGCGCGGGGCCTATGTGCCGCTGGTGATGACGGGCGAAATCCTCGATGTCCCCGGTGCCAAATCGCCGTCCGAGGGCGTGGTGATCCTGGTGGAAAGCCAGGGCACCGGACGGCTGGCGCTGGCGGTGGACGCCATTCTGGGCCAGCGGCAGGTGGTGATCAAAAGCTTCGAGGACAATTACCGGCATATCGGCGGCATCGCGGCGGCCACCATTCTGGGCGATGGGCGGGTGGCCCTGATCCTGGATGTGGACGGCCTTGTGGCCCGCTGCCGGGACCGGATCGCCGACATGGAAGACCTCAAACCCACGGGAAGCGGACCATGAACCAGCGCAGGGAAGACATTGCGGGCGTTCGCCGCCAGTTCATCACCTTCCGCTCCGGCGCGCAGGAGTTCGGGGCCGACATCATGGCGATCCGCGAGATTCGCGGCTGGACCGAGACGACGCCGCTGCCGCATGCGCCCGATTATGTGCGCGGCGTGATCAACCTGCGCGGCGTGGTGCTGCCGGTGGTGGACCTGAAAGCGCGGCTGGGGCAGGGCCAGACCCAGGCCAATCCCAAGCATGTGATCGTGGTGGTGCAGGCCGAAAGCCGCACCATCGGCCTGCTGGTGGATGCGGTGTCCGATATCCTCACCGTCACGGCGGGCGAGATCCAGCCCACGCCGGAACTGGCGCGGGACGCGCAGAGCGCCTTCGTGGAAGGTATCGCGGTGCTGTCGGAACGGATGGTCACCATCCTGGGCATGGACCGGCTGGTCGGTTCGCTGGTGGGGCCGGACGCGGCGCAGGCGGCGTGATGGGACTGGCGATGCGCTCCGAACAGGCGGTGGCGGGCGAGTTCGCCTTCACATGGGCGGATTTCCGAATCCTGGCGGCGCTGGTGCGGGCCGAGTCCGGCATCGTGCTGTCGGAGGCCAAGGCCAACCTGGTCTATTCGCGCCTGTCCAAGCGGGTGCGGGCGCGGGGGCTGTCCAGCTTTGGCGACTATTGCGGGCTGGTGGAACGCGATGCGGACGAACGCCAGGCGCTGGTGGCGGCCATGACCACCAATGTCACGCGCTTTTTCCGCGAGCCGCATCATTTCGATCATCTGCAGGGCGAGGTGCTGCCGCAACTGGCCGCGCGCGCGCGGCGCGGGGAACGGGTGCGGCTGTGGTCCTCGGCCTGTTCCTCCGGCGAGGAGCCTTATTCCATCGCGTTGGCCTTGCTGGCGGTGATGCCGGATGCGGGCGCGCATGACATCCTGATCCTTGCCAGCGATCTCGACCCCAACATGGTAGCGGCGGGCAAGGCGGCGCTGTATCCGGCGGCGCGGCGGGCCGACATTCCCAGGCCCTTGCAGGGCCATCATATCGAGGATCACGGCGCGCATGTGCGGATGGGCGAGGCCGTGCGGGCGCTGGTGCGCTTCCGGCCGCTCAACCTGCTGAAGGACTGGCCGATGCGCGGGCCGTTCGACGCCATCTTCTGCCGCAACGTGATGATCTATTTCGACCAGCCGACCCAGGACGCCATCTGGGCGCGCTTCGCCGCCCTGCTGCCGCCGGGTGCGCCGCTTTACATCGGCCATTCCGAACGCATCGCCTCCCGCGACTTCGCGCTGGCAGGCCAGACCATTTACCGGAGGCAGCCATGAATCCCGTCAAGGTCCTGATCGTGGATGATTCCGCCACCATCCGGCATCTGCTGAGTGAAATCCTGTCGCGCGATCCCGGCATTATGGTGGTGGGCCAGGCGCCCGAACCGCATGCGGCGCGGGAAATGATCAAGACGCTCAAGCCGGATGTGTTGACCCTGGATGTCGAAATGCCGGGCATGAACGGGCTGGAGTTTCTGGACCGGATCATGCGGCTGCGGCCCATGCCGGTGGTGATGGTGTCCACCCTGACGGCGCGCGGCACCGAAGTGACGCTGGATGCGCTGGCGATGGGCGCGGTGGATTACTTCGCCAAGCCGGTGCAGGACGCGGCCCGTTTCCTGAACGACGCGGCCGACGAACTGATCCGCAAGGTCAAGGCGGCGGCTTGCGCCCAGGTGCGGCCCCGTGCCGATGCGCGTCCCGCGCCGGTGCAGGACGCGACGCCCTTCGCCCACCGGGTGATCGCCATCGGCGCGTCCACCGGCGGGGTGGAGGCGCTGCTGGAGGTGCTGTCACATTTTCCCGCCGACTGTCCGCCCACCGTCATCACACAGCACATGCCCGCCGGTTTCACCGCCTCCTTCGCGGCGCGGCTGGACAAATTGTGCGCCCCCCATGTCGCCGAGGCGACGGAAGGCGCGGTGCTGTCGCCCGGCCAGGTCTGGCTGGCGCCCGGCGGCGCGGCGCATCTGGAGATCACCGGGCGCAGCCAGTGGCGCTGCCGCCTTGCCACGGGCATCGCCACCAGCGGCCATCGTCCCTCGGTGGACAGGCTGTTCCATGCCGTGGCGGCCTGCGCCGGGCCGCGCGCTGTGGGCGTGATCCTCACCGGCATGGGCCGCGACGGGGCCAACGGCCTGTCAGCCCTGCGCGCCGGTGGCGGCGACACCATCGGCCAGGACGAAGCGACCTCCATCGTCTATGGCATGCCGCGCGCGGCGCAGGAGATCGGCGCGGTGATGCGCCAGTTGCCGCTGGAAAAGATCGGGCCGGAGATATTGCGGCTGTGCCGCGCGCCCGCGCGGGAGGTGGCGTGATGCCCGCCGCCGCCAAGCTTCAGGTCGTGGTCGTGGACGACCAGCTCACCATGCGGACGCTGGTGCGGACGGGGCTGCAGCAGATCGGGATCACGGACAGCCGCGATTTTCCCGGCGCGGCGGAAGCCTGGACCAGCATCCAGACCCAGCCCACCCATATGGTGATCTCGGATTTCAACATGCCGGGCATGGACGGGCTGGAATTCCTGCGCGCCATGCGGGCCTGCGACAGCATGAAGAACATCGCCTTCATCCTGCTGACCGGCCGCGCCGACAAGGAGCTGGTGGCCCGCGCCGTGCAGTTCGGCGCCAACAACTATCTGGTTAAGCCTTTCACCGTGGCGACGCTGAAGCAGAAGATCGAACAGGTGGTTGGGCCTTTGTCCTGATGCGCAGCGCTGCCCTGTCCACCGACGATCCGCGCCGCTTCCTGAATCCGCAGGACGGCTGCTGGCATGTGCAGGTGACGCAGGGCGAAACCTATGTCAGCGGCGATGACGGCGAGATTCTCACTACCATCCTGGGTTCCTGCATCGCCGCCTGCATCCGCGATCCCGTCGCGCGGCTGGGCGGCATGAACCATTTTCTTCTGGCGCATGGCGGGCGTGACGATGCCCGTTATGGCGTGCATGCCATGGAAATGCTGATCAACGGCCTGCTGGCGCGGGGCGCGTCGCGTGCAAGGCTGGAAGCCAAGCTGTTCGGCGGCGCCAAGGTGATGGCGGGCCTGTCGGATATCGGCCATGCCAATGCCAACTTCGCCGAAGCCTTCCTGGCCACGGAGGGCATCCCCCTGATGGGCGGGCATCTGCGCGGCACCGCCGCGCGCCGCATCCAGTATTGGCCGGTCAGTGGCCGGGCGCGCCAGCTTGCCATGCCGGGCGGCGACGCGCTGGCGGTGCGCGAACTGGCGGCGGCGCGGCCGGAGGAGGCGGGAGATGTCGAACTCTTCTGATGTGCTGCGCCTGCTGGGCGCCATCGCACGGGAATGCCGCGGCCTGTCGGAGGAAATCGCCGGGCTGGGCGGCGTGGTCAGCGATGACAGCCGCGCCGGAAACGCCATCGTGGCGCTGCAGAGTTTTGACTATCTGGCGCAACTGGCCGACGCCCAGGCGGGGCTGATCGCCCGGCTGGCGGCGGGCATGGTGCGCGCCGACGAGATGACGGTCGCGATCGCCGCCATTCCCCTGCCGCATGTGCGGGCGCGGCTGCTGTCGGCCCTGACCGGCGCGCCGCAATCCGCCGAGACAGGTGACGACGAGTTCTGGTGGGACGCATGACCCGCGATCGCATGAACCTGAAAGGGGTGCGCACCCTGCTGGTGGATGCGGATGCCTTCGGCGTCAACCTGATGACCCAGATGCTGCACGGGCTGGGGTTGGATAACCTGGAGACCGCGTCCAGCGGCGGCGAGGCGCAGAAACGGATCGAGGCGGACACCCCGGCGCTGTGCCTGTGCGATGCCGACCTGCCCGACATGCCCGCCCCGGCGCTGGTGCAATGGATCCGGCGGCTGCCGACACAGGCGCGTTTCCTGCCCCTGCTGGTGCTGACCGGCTATTCGGATTTCCGCAACGTCACCGCTTTCCGGGATGCGGGCGCGCATCTGGTGATGAAGAAGCCGGCCTCGCCCCAGGCGCTGTACGACCGCATCGCCTGGGTGGCGCGGCCGCCCCGCGCCTTTGTGGAGTGTGACAGCTATGCCGGTCCCGACCGGCGCTTCAAATCGGTGGGGCCGCCCGGCGGGGTGCCGCGCCGCGCCACCGACCTGTCCAGCGAGATCGGCGCCGCCACCGAGCCGAACCTGTCGCAGGACGAGATCGACAGCCTGATACGGCCCATGCGGATCGCCACATGAAAAAGCCCGCCCGTGTCTTTCCCGCGCCGGGATATCTGGCCGCGCTGGTGGAGCGGCCCGGCGGCCTGCCGCGCGGCTTGGCCATCATCGAAGGCCGTCGGCGGCTGGAGGCCCAGCGCGCCCCCGCCCTTGCCGTTATTGGCGGGCTGATCGAAACGCTGGAAAGCCTGGCGGCCGCGCCGCACGCGCACCTGCGGGAAATCCGCCGCGCCGCCGATCAGGTGATCGCGCTGGCGGCTTTATATGGACTGGATGCGCTGGCCGGCGCGGCGCGGATGCTCTGCGACCTGGCGCTGGCGCTGGACGCGCGCAAGGCCGTGCATGACGATGCCATCGCCGTGCATGTGCGGGCCTTGCGGCTGCTCAGCGCCGATGCGTCGGGGGCGTCCCGGATCCTGGCCGAGCTGGACCGCGTGCAGGCCCATCTGGGGCCGGGCGGCGCGGATGCTCAGTAGGTGGTGCGGCCGCCCGACGTATCCAGGGTGGCGGCGGTGGTGAAGGAGCATTCCTCGCTCGCCAGCCAGCAGACGGCGGCGGCGTTCTCGTCCGCCGTGCCGAAGCGCTCCATCGGAATCTTGGAGCGCATATAGTCGATGTGGCTCTGGGGCACGGTATCCAGAATGGGGCTTTCAAAGGTGGCGGGCGTCACGGCATTGACCATGATGTTGCTTTTGGCCAGCTCCTTGCCCAGCGACTTGGTGAAGCCCAGCACCGCCGCCTTGGAGGCGGAATAGGAACTGGCGTTGGGATTGCCTTCCTTGCCCGCCACCGAGGCAATGTTGACGATGCGGCCGTAACCATTCTGCTGCATCATCGGCACCACGAAGCGGCAGCAATAGAAGAGGCCGTTGACGTTGACGTCCATCACCTTGCGCCAGGAATCGATGGGATAACCCACCACCGTATGGGTTGCGCCTGTGATGCCGGCGCTGTTGACCAGGATATCCACCTTGCCCAGCGCCTTGAGGCTTTCGGCGGCGGCGGCTTCCACCGCTTCGGGGTTGCTGACATCCAGCGCCACGCTATGGACCGCGCCCACCGCCGCCTTGGCTTTTTCCAGCGCTTCGGGATTCAGGTCCCACAGGCAGACCTTGCCGCCCTCGGCGGTGATGCGCCTGGCCGATGCCAGTCCCAGGCCCGACGCGCCGCCGGTGATGATGGCAGTGCGGCCGTTGAAGCGTCCGGGATAGAGCATGGCATGGTCCTCATAGATGCGGGCCGGTTATAGCAGCGCCTTTCCAAAAGGAAATGTTGCGGCGCAACACCCGGTTTGCGCGGTGGTGCGGCACGGGATCGGTTTCCTTCCGGCTGACACCTTGTCTAGAGTGCCGCCCGGCGCGGGAACGAAGGCCCGCGCGGAAACAGAAAATCACGGGAGCGGAATGATGGATCGCAGGAGTTTGTTTGGCCTTACGGCGGCGGCGGGGGGCCTTCTGGCGGCCCGGACTGTTCTGCCCGCCAACGCGCAGGCCACCGGCCCGGCCCATCATGGTGAGCCCAAGCTGGAGCCGCAGCCCAAGATTCCCCAGCAGCAGCAATTCCGCATCGGCTATACCACCAACACCCGTGGCGGCTGGGAAAGCGACGTCTTCCTGGGCATCAGCCAGGGCCGCGAGATCGGCTTCCGCTATTTCGAGATCTTCGGCGCGTCCTTTTGCGCCACGCCCAACGGCATGAACGCCCCGCCGCGCGACAAGCAGCCGATGAAGACCTGGCCTGATGGCTACAGCTGGAAATATGACAGCGTCAAGGTGACCAAGCGCGAGGTCTATTACGCCGACCGCTGGGAAGCCCTGCAGCACCGCATGTACGAGATCGGGGCGCAGTTCACCGCCATCACCGGCGGCGCGCTGGGCGGCAGCGTCGCCTTCCACGATCCGGCGCAGCGCAAGGATGTGGTGGACAACCATTTCAACATGACGCGCTTTTCGCGCCGCTTCGGCTGCGATCACCAGAAGACCAATGCCGGGCCGCGCAAGCAGCCGAACGGCACGCCTGATGCGGATCTCAAGGAGATCGCCATCACCCTGGACCTGCTGGGCAAGCGCATCCGCGAGGAGTTGGGGATGACCTTCGGCATCCACCCGCATTTGGGCAGCCAGATCCAGAACGAGCATGAGACCATGTACATCATGGAGAATACCCGGCCGGAGAATGTGGGTTTGATCCTGGACACCGGCCATATCACTATGGCGGGCATGGACCCGGTGGCGCTGGCCAGGAAGCTGGGCCACCGCGTCATCGAGTATCACTTCAAGGATACCGCCAAGAAGGACCTGGGCGGCACCAAGAATGTGCCCTTGCCGACCCATGACATGATGAACGATCCCTATTTCTATCCGATGGGCGAGGGCGGTGTGGATTTCCCTGCCATCATGGCCTATCTGAAATCCATCAACTGGCGCGGCCATCTCAATGTCGAGCTGGACACCTCGCCCTGGCGCCCGCCCATGGAAAGCGCGCGCATCACCGCCAACTACATCCGCAACGTCCTGAAACTCGAACTGTAAGAGACCGCCTGTCATGTCGAACACCGCTTCCCAATTTCCCCTGCCGCAAGACTGGCGTGACGCCGTGCTGGTGGGCCGCCTCGACCTGGGCGAAGGCCCGACGCCGGTGGTGGTGAAGGAGGGGCGGGTGTTCGACGTGTCGGCCACCGCGCCGACCGTGGCCCAGCTGCTCGAAAACTGGACCGGCGTGCCTGCTGGCAAGGACCTGGGCGACATCAACGATCTGGGCCTGGTGACGGTCTGGAGCGGCGCCTCCGGCAAGGCCCGGCTGCTGGCCCCTGTAGACCTGCAATGCGTCAAGGCCTGCGGCGTGACCTTTGCCGTCTCGGCGATCGAGCGGGTGATCGAGGAACGCGCCAAGGGCGTTCCCGGCCGCGCCCAGGAAATCCGCGCCGAACTGGCGGCGCGCATCGGCACCGACATCAAGTCGGTGGTGCCCGGCTCGCCCGAGGCGATGAAGCTGAAGGACACGCTGATCGCCGACGGCATGTGGTCGCAGTATCTGGAAGTCGCCATCGGCCCCGATGCCGAGGTCTTCACCAAGGCCCCGCCGCTGTCGGCGGTGGGCTGGGGCGAGTTTATCGGCGTGCGCTCGACCTCGACCTGGAACAATCCCGAACCCGAAATCGTGGTGGTGGTGGATCGCGCCGGCAAGGCGGTGGGCGCCACCCTGGGCAACGACGTCAACCTGCGCGACTATGAAGGGCGCAGCGCCCTGCTGCTGGGCGAGGCCAAGGACAACAACGCCTCCACCGCGCTGGGGCCGTTCGTGCGCATGTTCGACGGCAAGTTCACCATGGACGATGTGCGCAACGCGGTGGTCGAGCTGGAAATCGTGGGCGCCGACAATTACCGGCTGGAAGGCCGCTCCACCATGGACCAGATCAGCCGTGACCCGCTGGACCTGGTGGCCCAGACCATCAAGGAACACCAGTATCCCGACGGCTTCGTCCTGTTCCTGGGCACCCTGTTCGCGCCCACCCAGGACCGCGATGTGAAGGGCCTGGGCTTCACCCACAAGGAAGGCGATGTGGTGAAGATTTCCACGCCGAAACTGGGTGTTCTGGAAAACCGGGTCACCAGCTCCAAGGCTGCCCCGCCCTGGAATTTCGGCATCGCCGACCTGATGAAGAACCTTCTGAAGCGCGGCCTGCTCAAGGCCTGATTTCCGGCTTTTGGGGCCTTTCGACCCATAACCATACCTATTCCCTGGCTGCACCGCCGGGATGCGGTTTTTGGGTTGGATTGGAAGGCCCGAAGCCTTAAATACCCACCAGCCATTTCCCCCTTTTTTCCAGGAGATTTTTGATGACCGAGACCCTGACCCATTTCATCGGCGGCAAGCAGGTTTCCGCCCCCGGCGCGCTCGAGAGCATCAACCCCTCCAACACCGCCGAAATCGTCGCCAAGTTCCCGGACGGCAGCCCGGAAGACGTCAACAAGGCCGTCGAGGCCGCCCAGGCCGCCCAGCCCGGCTGGGCCAGCGCCAGCCCGGAAGTCCGCGCCGACGTGCTGGACAAGGCCGGCCAGCTCATCATGGAGCGCAAGGAAGCCATCGGTAAGCTGCTGGCCCGTGAGGAAGGCAAAACCCTGCCGGAAGCCATCGGCGAGACCGCCCGCGCCGCCCGCATCTTCAAGTATTTCGCGGGCGAAGCCCTGCGCCGCCACGGCCAGAACCTGGAATCCACCCGCCCCGGCGTGGAAGTCCAGACCTATCGCGAGGCGGTGGGCGTGTATGGCCTGATCACCCCCTGGAACTTCCCCATCGCCATTCCGGCCTGGAAGGCGGCCCCGGCGCTGGCCTTCGGCAATACGGTGGTGCTCAAGCCCGCCAACCCCACTCCCGCTACCGCCCATGCCCTGGCCTCGATCATCCATGAAGCGGGCGCTCCGGCGGGCGTGTTCAACATGGTGCTGGGCCGCGGCATCGTCGGCGATGCGCTCTCCAAGCATCCGGGCGTCAACGGCATCTCCTTCACCGGCAGCCAGGGCGTTGGCTCCAAGGTCGCGGCCGCCGCCGTGGCCCGCCAGGCCCGCGTGCAGCTGGAAATGGGCGGCAAGAACCCGCTGGTGGTGATGGATGATGCGGAGTTCGACCGCGCCGTGCAGATCGCGGTGGATGGCGGCTATTTCGCCACCGGCCAGCGCTGCACCGCTTCCAGCCGCGTCTTCGTGCAGGAAGGTATCTACGACCGCTTTGTCGCCGCCGTCGCCGAACGCGCCAAGGCGCTGAAGGTGGGCGATGCGCTGGACCCCACCACCCAGATGGGCCCGGCCGTCACCGACACCCAGCTTGCGGGCAACCTCAAGTATGTGGACATCGCGGTGAAGGAAGGCGGCCGCCTGCTGGCGGGCGGTTCCGATCCGCTCAAGCTGTCCAACCAGGGCTACTACATGTCTCCGACCCTGATCGTGGACACCAAGGCGTCCGACACCATCAACCAGGAAGAAGTGTTCGGCCCGGTCGTGTCGGTGGTCAAGTTCAAGACCTATGAAGAAGCGCTCGACCTCTGCAACGCCGGCAATTTCGGCCTGTCCGCCGGTATCGTCACCACCAGCCTGAAATATGCGCGCCACTTCCAGCGCAACGTGAAGGCGGGCATGGTGATGATCAACCTGCCGACCGCGGGCGTGGATTATCACGTGCCGTTTGGCGGCACGCGCGGTTCGTCCTATGGCCAGCGCGAACAGGGCTTCTCGGCGGTGGAGTTCTTCACCCAGATCAAGACGGCTTACTCTTTCTCGTAAGGCTCTTAAGCCTCTTATTGCATCGCAATGTGAAAAGGGCCGCGTCTGCGGCCCTTTTCTTTTGGCGGATGCGGGGTCTAAGCTTGCCCGGCATGGGAATGGGGGAAATCACCATGACACACCCGATCGGGAAGATGTTTGGCGCGGCCTTGATTCTGGTGGGCCTGTCCGGCGTGGCGGAAGCACAGCCCAGGGGGCGCCAGCCATCGCCCTCTTACGGCTATGTCTTCGGTGAATATGACTATTACAGCGGCGGTGGTTCGCTGAATGGCGGCGGCCTGGGGGCGGGCTGGCGCATCAACCGTTATCTGGGCCTGCAGGGTGGCGGCCAGTATACCAGCAAGTCCGGCGTGGATTTCAAGAACGGCTATATCGAGGCGCTGCTGGCCTGGCCGCTGACGCAGCGCATCGGCCTCTATGCCTCGCTTGGCGGGGCTTTTGCCGAAGCCTCCACGTCGTTTGGGCCGATCTCGGTTTCGACCTCCGGCGGCGGTTATCGCGCGGGCGCCGGGCTGGAATACTGGCTGACGCCCCGCTGGGGCCTGCGCGCCGGTTTCCACCGGCAGAACGCGCTGGGCGTTGCCGACGATGTCAGCCTGGGCATTGCCTACCGTTTCTGAAAAACAATGGGGAGATACTGATGTTGCGTAAGATTCTGGCGGCGTCCGCCTGCCTGCTGGCGCTGTCCGGCGCCGCGGCCTTTGCCGATATCGCCATTTCGGGCCAGGACGGCAAGCAGGTGCGCGCCGGTGACGGCCTGCCCATGACGCCCACGCCCGACAGCGTGGCGGTGATCGAGTTTTCCAGCAGCCGCGCCCCGCGCGTGATCGGCAGCATCGAGGTCTGTTCCACCCAGATGGGGCCGCCCGCCGCGCTGGCGGTGGCGCGCGACTACAGCTTCGTGCTGGCGGCCTGTCCGCAGAAGATCGGCGAAGGCGGCAAGAATGTCTCCGAAAAGCTGCTGTCGGTGATCGGGCTGGACGATGTGACCAAGCCCAAACTGTTGCAGCAGGTCGAGGCGGGCGAGGGCACCACCGCCGTCTATCTCAACAAGGCGGGCACGGTGGCGCTGGCCACCGGCGTGGGCGACGACACCATCACCCTGTTCACCATCAAGGACCGCAAGCTGACCCGCGCCAGCCAGGTCAAGCTGGAAGCCAAGGCCGAGCCGCGCGACATCCTGATCGCCGAGGACGGAAAAACCGCCTATGCCCTGCGCTTTGGCGACGCCAAGGTGACCAAGCTGGCGATCAAGGGCGACCAGCTTTCGCGCGTGGCGGACTGGGATGTGGGCGTGCAGCCGGATGGCGGCGGCCTGACCCGCGACGGCCGCTGGCTGATCGTCAACAATTTCGGCGGCGCGCCGGGTACGCCCAAGGGCAATGGCGCCACCACCGTGACCGACACCCGCACCGGCAAGATCACCTATGCGGTGGAAGTGGGTGCGCTGCCCGAAGCCGTGGTGCTGTCGCCGGACAACAAATATGTGGCGCTGGTGATCGGCAACGGGTCGGCCACGGTCCGCAACGCCGCCAATTACAACAGCGTGTTCGGCAAGCTGTCGCTGTTCGCGGTGGGCCAGGGCAAGGAGCAGGGCAGGCTTGTTCACATCGCCGACGCCAAACTTGGCCATGCCTGCCAGGGCGCGGTGTGGAGCGATGACGGCAAGCGCCTGCTGGTGCAGTGTTCGGTGGAGCGCGATATCCGGGTGTTCGATTTCGACGGCAAGGCGCTGACCGAGCGGCCCGAGGCGGCGCTTCAGATGGTGTCGCGGCCCGGCGCGATGGTCACCAACCGGACACGCTGAATTTAGGGCTTGATAAGCGCCGCCGCGGCCCGCAAATAGCCCGCGATGGCGCCGCTTCTGCACCTGAAGGATATTTCCGTCGCCTTTGGCGGCCAGCACTTGCTCGACGGGGCGGAACTGGCCGTGGGCGCGGGCGAACGGCTGTGCCTGGTCGGGCGCAATGGCTCGGGCAAGTCCACCCTGCTCAAGATCGCCGCCGGGCTGGTGGAGGCCGATGGCGGCACCCGTTTTGTCCAGCCGGGCGCGACGGTGCGCTACCTGCAGCAGGAACCGGACCTGTCCGGCTTTGCCACCACCCGCGATTATGTCGAGGCGGGGTTGAATCCGCACGAAGACCCCAACCGGGCCTTTTACCTGTTGGGCAATCTGGGGCTGGACGGCACCGAGAACCCGGCCGTGCTGTCGGGCGGTGAGGCGCGCCGCGCGGCGCTGGCACGGGCGCTGGCGCCGCGCCCCGATATCCTGCTGCTGGACGAGCCGACCAACCATCTGGATGTCACCGCCATCGAATGGCTGGAAGGCGAACTGAAATCCTCGCGCGGCGCGCTGGTGCTGATCAGCCATGACCGCCGCTTCCTGGAGAACCTGTCGCGCGCCACCATCTGGCTGGATCGCGGCAAGACCCACCGGCTGGAAAAAAGCTTTGCCCATTTCGAAGCCTGGCGCGACGCCATGCTGGCCCAGGAGGAGATGGAGCGGCATAAGCTGGAACGGCAGATCGCGGCGGAGGAGCACTGGCTGCGCTATGGCGTGACGGCGCGGCGCAAGCGCAATGTCGGCCGGCTGGAACGGCTGCGGGGGCTTCGCACCGAACGCCGGGAACAGGTCAAAAGCCTGGGCGCGGTGAAGATGGAGGTGGCGGAAGGCTCCGGCAGCGGCACCAAGGTGATAGACGCCAAGGGCCTGTCTTTTTCCTATGAGGATGGCGAGGGCCGGAAGGAAATCGTGCGCGATGTCAGCCTGCGCATCCATCGCGGCGACCGCATCGCGCTGGTCGGTCCTAATGGCGCGGGCAAGACCACGCTGCTGAAACTGCTGACCGGCAAGCTGGCGCCGCAGAAGGGCAATGTGAAGCTGGGCCAGGGCCTGCTGATGGCCGAACTGGACCAGAACCGCAGCCGCCTGCATCCCGAACAGTCACTGGCCGCCGCCGTCACCGATGGCAGCGGCGACACGGTGATGGTGGCGGGCAAGCCGCGCCATGTGATGAGCTATCTGCAGGATTTCCTCTTCACCCCGGCCCAGGCGCGCACGCCGGTCAAGGTGCTGTCGGGCGGCGAGCGGGCGCGCCTGCTGCTGGCCAAGCTGTTCGCCGCGCCCTCCAACTTTCTCGTGCTGGACGAGCCGACCAACGACCTGGACCTGGAGACGCTGGACCTGCTGGAGGAAGTGATCGCCGATTATCCCGGCACCGCGCTTCTGGTCAGCCATGACCGCGATTTCCTGGACCGGGTGGCGACCGCCATCGTGCTGGCGGAAGGCGATGGCTGTTTCACCGAATATGCCGGTGGCTATGCCGACATGATGGCCCAGCGCGGTTCCGCCGCGCCGGTGCGCGAGACGGCGAAAAAGCCCAAAGCGGAAAAGCCCAAAGCGGAAAAGGCATCGGAAAAGCCGGTGCGCGCCGCGCCGCCCAAGATGAACTTTTCCGACGCCCATGCCCTGAGGGTGCTGCCGGACAAGATCGCCGCCGCCGAAACCGCCATCGCCCGGCTGGAAGCGGACCTGTCGGACCCGGCGCTGTTTTCGGGCAATCCCAAGCGGTTTGGCGACCTGTCGGCGGAACTGGCCAAACTGCGCGCCCAGAAGGATGCCGACGAGGAACGCTGGCTGGCGCTGGAAATGGCGCGCGAGGAACTGGAAGGTTCCGGCGGTTAACGCGGCGGGAACGCTTGCGGCGCAGGGACGTTGAATCCCTGAGGCGCGAAGGTTTCCGACATGAAAAATGCCGCCATTGCCGGATTTGCCGCAGGTGTCGCCATGGCGATCGGTGGCGCCGTGGGCGCGGTGTCGCCTTCCGCGCCCCGTCCGGCGATCGACACCACCGCTGCCGTGATGAACCCGATGATCGGCGGACAGGCCATGATGCCCGACCGGCATATCATGGAGAATCTGGCGGCTTCGCCGCTGCACGCCACTTTCGTATCGGAAATGAAGGCGTCGGGTGTGGATGCCGCGCTGACCGCCAACGGCCAGTTCACCGTTTTCGCGCCCACCGATGCGGCTTTTGCCGCGCAGGGCGCCCAGCCCAAGGGCACGCTGCCGCGCCGCATGGGCTATCTGGTGGTGCCGGGCACATATGATTCCGCCACGCTGCTGCGCCTGATCAACGAGGCGGGCGGCGATGCCCGCCTGCGGACGGTGGAAGGCGGCATGCTGGTGGCGCGCATGAACGGTCCCACCAACATCGCGATCCTGGACGAGAAGGGCAATGTCGCCAACATTGCCATCTATGATGTGCGCGACCGCAATGGCATCGTGCATGTGGTGGACCGGGTGGTGGAGCCGTCCGGCCCCGCCCGCCAGGTCGCGGCCAACTAGCTATTTCGTGTAGCGAGCCAGATAGGCGGCGAGTGCCTGCGGCGTCATGCTTGTCGCGCTAGCAGTGGCGAATACATCGCCGCGGTTGACCAGCCTGCCGTCCGCTTCGGCCACGATCACCATCGGCACGCCTTTCAGGCGATCCTTGAAGCCGAACCGCGCCGGGATATGCAGGTTGCGGTCGAAGCGCCCGACATCCACATAGACGACTTCATAGTGCTGCGCGACGAAGCGCCGGATTTCCGGCAGCGCCATGAAATTGGCCAGCACCAGGCAATCGGGACACCAGTTGCCGCCCAGATCCAGCAGCACCCGTTTGCCGGATTTTTTCGCCCGATCGAAGGCGGCCCTGACTAACGCGTCGGCATTGGCGGCCTCGTCATAGGGCGCGCGGGTGACCACCGGCAATTCGGCCAGCGTGCGGATGGAGGGCGTTGGGGCGGTCGCGGCCAGGGCAGGCGTGGCGACCGCCATCAGCAAAGCCAATGCCGCGCGCGTTTTCATGCCGTCACCGCGCCGGCTACCGCACCGGCCAGGCCGCGGCCTTCCAGCAATGCGGTGATGTCGGGGTCGCGGCCCCGGAAGGCGCGATAGGCGGTGGCGTAATCGCGGGTGCCGCCGCCGGAATAGATGAAAGTGTGCAGGCGATGGGCCGTGGCCGCATCGAACGGGTCGCGCGCCTCCCGGAATGCCTTGAAACCGTCGGCATCCAGCACCTCGGACCACATATAGGCGTAATAGCCCGCGCTGTAGCCGTCGCCCGAAAAGACATGGGTGAAATGCGGCGCGCCGTGGCGCGGCACGATCTCTTCGGGCATGCCGATCCGCACCAGCGTTTCGGCCTGCGCCGCCTTGGGGTCGCCGCCCGGCGGCAGGGTATGGAAATCCATGTCCACCAGCGCCGAGGCCAGGAACTCCACCGTGGCGAAGCCCTGGCCGTAATTGCGCGCCGCCAGCAGCTTTTCCAGCAGCGGGGCGGGAATGGGCTGGCCGGTTTCATGGTGGCGGGCGAAGCGTTCCAGAACCTGCGGCTCCTCCAGCCAGTGTTCGTACAGCTGCGAGGGCAGCTCCACGAAATCGCGCGCCACATTGGTGCCCGACAGGCGCGGAAAGCGCACCTGGCTGAGCAGGCCGTGCAGGGCGTGGCCGAATTCGTGGAACAGCGTCACCGCATCGTCGAAGGACAGCAGGCAGGGATCGGCCTTGCTGAAATTGCAGTTGTTGATGATCAGCGGCAGGACGGCATCGCCCTCCTGCGCGCCGTTCAGCCGTTCCTGGTCGCGGAAGCTGGACATCCAGGCCCCGCCCTGCTTGCCGGGTCGGGCGAAATAGTCGCCATAGAACAGGCCGATCACCGCCTCGTCGCGCAGCACCTCCCACACCCGCACATCGGGATGATAGACGGGGATGTCGGTGCGCGGGCGGAAGGTGAGGCCGAACAGCTTCTGTGCCGTGAAGAAAGCCGCCTGGATCAGGTTCTCCAGCTGGAAATAGGGCTTGAGCTGGGCCTCGTCGAAATCATAGCGTTCGCGCCGCAGCTTTTCGGCGTAATAGCGCCAGTCCCAGGGCGCCAGGCGGAAATTGCCACCGTCCCGCGCGATCAGCGCCTGCAGGGCGTCGCGTTCGGCCAGCGCCCGGGCACGGGCGGGGTGCCAGACCTCCTCCAGCAGAGCGCGCGCCCTGGCGGGTGTGCCCGCCATGGAATCGGCCAGCTTGAAGCCCGCGAAATTCTCATAGCCCAGCAGGGCGGCGCGTTCGGCCCGCAGCGCCAGCATCTCGGTCATCACGCCGGTATTGTTGCGGTCATTGTCATTATCGCCGCGCGCCACCCAGGCGCGGAACAGTTGCTCGCGCAGGGGCCGGTCGTCGGCATATTGCAGCATCGGCTCGACGCTGGAGCGCGACAGCGTCACCGCATAGGGGGCGGCGATGCCCCGTTCCAGGGCGCAGGCCGCCGCGGCGTCGCGCACCGATTGCGGTACGCCCGCCATCTGGGCCTCGGTCACCGGCAGGACATAGTCTTCCTCGTCGCCCAGAACATTCTGGTTGAAACGGGTGCCCAGCACCGCCAGCCTTTGGGCGATGTCGGCCAGCCGGTCGCGGGCCGGGCCTTTCAGTTGCGCGCCCGACCGCACGAAATCCAGGTAATAGCGTTCCAGGACCCGCAGGGACTCATTGTCCAGTCCCAGGCTGTCGCGCTGTTGGTACAGCGCGTCTATCCGCCCGAACAGGACCGGATGCATGGAGATGGCGCTCCAGTGCGCCGACAGGCGCGGCGCCATCTCCATCTCGATCGCCTGCAGCGTCTCGTCGGTGTTGGACGATGCAAGATTGTGGAAGACGCCCTCCACCTGCGACAGCAGCCGCCCGCTTTTCTCCAGCGCCAGGATCACATTGCCGAAACCGGGGGGATCGGAATTCTCCGCGATGGCCACGATCTCGGCGGCATGTTCCGCCAGCGCCCGGTCATAGGCGGGCACGAAATGCTCCGCCCGGATCCGGTCCAGCGGCGGGGCGCCGAAGGGGGCGGACCATTCCTCGAAAAACGGATTGCTCATGCCCTGTATATAGGCCGCCCTACTGGATTTCCCACACCACCGAGACATCGGCGGTGACGCTTTCCTCGCCCGCCGCCACCGGCACCGCCTTGGGCGCGGCGGCCATCATCATGCGGTCGGCGCGATAGGGCATCACCACCCCGCCGCTTTCGCTGATGGACTGGATCGGCCCCAGCGTCACCCCGGCGGCGCGGGCATAGGTTTCGGCGCGCAGCCGGGCATCGGCGATGGCGTCGGCGCGGGCCTTGGCCAGCAGCGGCGCGGGCTCCTTGATTGAGAAGTTGATGCCGTGCATCTGGTTGGCCCCGGCGGTGACCAGCGCATCCAGCGCGCCGCCCAGCCGCGAGACATCTTCCAGCAGCACCGAGACCTGGTTGTTCACCTGATAGCCAGTGACGCGGGGCGCCTCGTTGTTCTCGCGGTTGTTGGCATATTGCGGCGAGATGGAGAAATTGACCGTCTGGATGTTCTTTTCCGGCACGCCCAGCCGGGTCAGGGCGGCGAAGACGCCCTTCATGCGGGTAGTGTTGGCCGACAGGGCCGCCGCCGCGGTGGGGGCGCTGGTGGTCACCCCCGCATTGATCGACACCAGGTCCGGCGCGGCCTTGGCTTCGCCATGCCCGCCCATGCTCAGGGTGCGTTGCTCGGCGGCCAGGGCGGGCAGGGGCAGGCTGAGGGCGGCGCCCATCATCAGGGCGAGGGCAAAGGCGGTGGACGATGCGGCTTTCATGGAAATTTCCTCTTTCAAATCAGGCCCTTCCATCAGGATGATGGGGGCCAAGAAGGGCGAAATCACGGCGGCCCGATGTGCCTTGGCGGGGCGGCAAATCCTGTTATACCCCCTTTCGGGAAGGGCCTGTAGCTCAGTTGGTTAGAGCTGACCGCTCATAACGGTTAGGTCCCAGGTTCGAGTCCTGGCGGGCCCACCATCGCTTCGCTGGCGGTCCGCCAGGTTTTTATTGGCGCCGCCGTACGGCGCGGGGGCGGGGCCACCATTCGCTTCGCTCTGGCGATCCATCAGGGCTTTGTCTGCGCCGCTGTGCGGCGCTGGGCGGACCCATTACTGCATGACAGCCGTGTTACGATCCGGGCGCCGTGCGTCCTTAGGCGGCCACGCCGCCATTAGTAAGTCCGGTTGGCGGGCCTTGTATTGCGTGAGCCCCACGCCGAGGATAAAGACGTTACAGGGCAAAGCCTTGGAGGGAACGCATCGTGGTTTCAAGATTAGGCTTGCTTGTCGCCGCCGTCATGTTTGTGGCTGCTCCGGCCTTCGCCGCCGAGAATTATCAGACCGATATCGGGCCGACACCGAAAAACGGGCGCCAGGGCGCGGCTGCGCAGGGTCGCGGTACGGTTCTGGCCACGCTGGATGGAAACGCCTTCAAGGTTCAGGGCAAGTTCGCCGGTCTTTCTTCGGCGGCCACGGCGGCGCGCCTGCATATGGGCAATGTGATGGGCGGGACCGGGCCAGCTATTGGTGATCTCACCATCCCCCAGGCACAAAGCGGCGCGATTTCCGGCACCTTTACCCTGACGCCCGCGCAGATCGCAGGGCTGAAGGTGGGAAAGCTGTACGTCATTCTCGACAGCCAGAGCGCGCCCAAGGGCAATCTGTGGGGCTGGTTTCAGCCGGAACATGTGACGGTTCCCGAAGGCGTACCGCAGGCGGGCAACTGGTATATCCCGAACCTTCTGGACGGCCAGAATGATGGCGCGTCCCAAAAGAACAATAGCTGAGCGCGGAGCGGACATGATCAGGAACACCATGCGCGCGTTCGGCGCGGTCGTCGGGCTTGGGGCGGTGGCGGTTGCCGCCATCTGGGCGTCGAACGCCATCGCGCAGGGCAGCGCCCCGGCCGGTCCCTTTACCGAGGCCCAGGCCCAGGCCGGACAGGCTCTCTATGCCGGCCGTTGTTCCGGCTGCCATGAAAGCGGCGGAGAAACCATCCGCCTGCTGGGCCCGGCTTTCACCCAGTCCTGGGCGAAGCGCAGCACGCGCGATCTTCATGCGCGCATCAAGAAGACCATGCCGCTCACCAATCCCGGCAGCCTGACGGATGCCGAAACCGACTCGATCGTGGCGTATATCCTGAAGGGCAATGGCGCCAAGGCGGGTGCGGCCGCCATCACGCCGGCGACGGATGTGACGATCAGCACCGTCCTTCCGGCGCGGCGGGATGCCTATGCGGGGTATGTCAGCCTCAGCAGCATGGCCACGGCCACGGGCCTGACCTTTCCCGGAACGGTCGAGAACTACACGCCCGTCACCGAGGAGATGATGCTGAATCCGCCGCCCGGCGACTGGCTGATGCACTATCAGAACTATTCGGGCTGGAGCCATTCGCCGCTCAAGCAGATCAATGCCAAGAATGTGCAGAACCTGCAGCTGCGCTGGGTCTGGTCCATGGAGGATGGCGAGCGCCAGCAGATCACGCCCCTGGTGCATGACGGCGTGATGTTCGTTTCGACCGTCATCAACAACACGGTGCAGGCCCTCAACGCTGCCACCGGCGACCTGATCTGGGAAAACCGGCTGGGACCCCGGCTGGAAAACCAGGTCAACGCCACCGCGCGCGCCATGGCGCTGTACGGCAACCAGCTTTTCTATCCCGCCAGCGACGCCACCATGTATGCGCTCGACGCGCGCACCGGCAAGGTCAACTGGAAGTTCAAGATTTCCGAATATGGCCGCGACAAGGTCGGCAGCGTGATGATCGCGGACGGCAAGCTCATTCTGGGGCTTGGCGTTTGCGACGAAGCCACGCTGGAGGACCGCTGTTTCATCGCCGCCTATGACGTCAAGGACGGCCGCCAGATCTGGAAATTCTCCACCGTCGCCTATACCGGCGAGCCGGGCGGCGACACCTGGGGCGATATGGCGAACGGCGATCGGGCGGGCGCAGATGCCTGGATCGCTGGCACTTACGATCCCAAGCTCCGCCTGGTCTATTTCGGCACCGGCCAGGCCAAGGCCGGCAGGCACGGAATCGGCGACAAGCTTTTCAGCAACGCCACCATTGCGCTGGATGTGGATACCGGAAAGCTCAAATGGTACCACCAGTCGGCACCGGACGAGGGCCTGGACCTGGACGAGGTCTATGAGAAGATCCTGGTGGACAATGGTTCGCAGAAGCTTCTTCTCAGCGCGGGCAAGCCGGGCATTCTCTGGAAGCTGGATCGCACCACGGGACAGTTCCTCGACTATGTGCCGATGGTTTTCCAGAATGTCTTTACCAGCATAGACCGCAAGACCGGCCGGGCCACCTATCGCCCGGACATCCTGAAGCCCGTGCCGGGATCGTCGCGGTCCTCGTGCCCGGCCCAGTCGGGCGGCCATAACTGGCCGGCCGCCAGTTATGTTCCCGAAGACGATCTGATCGTCTATCCCCTGATGCAGATCTGCGTGACCTCGGAAGGCGGGATGATCGGCAACTATGAAGCGCCGGGCTCGGACGGCAATATGGGCCGCCTCAGCGCCTATCGGGTGAAGGACCTGAAGCCGGTCTGGACCGTGCAGCAGCGCGCGCCCTTCCTGACCAGCGCGATGACCACGGCGGGCGGCGTCGGATTTATCGGCGATTGGGACCGCACCTTCCGGGCCTTCGACGTCAAGACCGGCAAGACCCTGTGGAAGACCCGGCTGGGCACGACCGCGGCGGGCTTCCCCACCACCTTCACGGTCAATGGCGAGCAGTTTGTTGCCGTTCCCACCGGCTATAATGGCGGCAGCCCGCAGGTCAGGCCCAGCAGCATGTTCGCCTTCGAGCGCAATCGCCCGATGGTGGGACATGCGGTCTATGTGTTCGCCCTGCCAAAGGCCCCGTAAAGGCTGTAAAGCCCGCTCCCGCCAGGGCAATGCATCCGTGACGGAGACGATGCGTTGCCTTGGCGCCCCGCGCAGCGAAGGCGGAGCCGTGCGGGATTGCGCGGGATAGGCCCGCGATGCGCCAAACGGCGTGTTCGCGGGATCAGACGACTTCGATCTTGAAGACCCAGCCCGCATGGGGACTGTCGCCATTGGGCCAGCCGGGATGGATGCCCGCGTCGCAGGAGATCAGCGCGCCATTGTGAAACTCCAGCCCGTGCGGGTCGGCCGAGCCGGGCGCGAAGTCATAGGTGCCGATGACACGGCCGGTCTTGCCGTCATATTTCACCAGTCCGGCACGGCCTTCCTTGTAA
>DASTMN010000055.1:0-1594 GCA_035714165.1 Rhizomicrobium sp. | reverse complement strand
GGTTCCCTCGTCGTTCAGTTCGGTCAGAAGCTGCATCACCTCCTCGCCATTGGCCGTGTCCAGGTTGCCGGTGGGTTCGTCCGCCAGGATCAGCTTGGGCCGGGCCACCACGGCGCGGGCGATGGCGACCCGCTGCTGCTGGCCGCCGGAAAGCTGGGCAGGCATATGCCTGGCGCGGTGGGAAATCTTCATCCGTTCCAGCGCCTGGGCCACCCGCGCCTTGCGCTCGGCGGCCGGTATCTCGCGGTGGTAGAGCAGCGCCAGTTCGACATTCTCGGCCACGTTCAGTTCATCGATCAGGTTGAAACTCTGAAAGACGAAGCCGATGGCGCTTTTGCGCAGTTCCGAAAGCTGGGCCTCGGAATAGCCCGCGATGTTCCGGCCATCGAACCAGTATTCACCGCCCGACGGCGCATCCAGCATGCCGACAATATTGAGAAAGGTGGATTTGCCGCAGCCCGACGGCCCCATCACCGCCACGAATTCCCCGGCGCGCACATCCAGGTTGATGTCGCGCAAGGCGGTCGTCTCCACCTCGGTGGTGCGGTACACCTTGGCCAGGTGCTTGAGCGAAATCATGTTGTGAGCGCTATCGGGCATCGTCCACCTCCTCGAATTCCACGCGGTCCATTTTCAGATAAGCCTGGTAGCCGGAGACGATCACCCGCTCGCCGGGATTCAGGCCCTCCACCACTTCCAGATATTCTGGATTGCGGCGGCCCAGCTTGATGGCGCGGCGGCTGGCCGACCGGCCATCGGCATTCAGCACGAAAGCCCAGTTGCCGCCGGTATCCTGGTAGAAGGGGCCATTGGCCAGGCGCAGCGCGGGCACCGGATTGCCCATCACCACTTTCAGGTCCACGGCCTGGCCGACATGAATGCCGCCGGGAGCGTCACCCAGGAAGTACAGATCCACCTTGAAGGTCCCGCCACTGACCTGCGGATAGATCTTGGCGATGCGGGCGCGATATTCGCGATCGTCCAGGCCGAAGCGCGCCTCCTGCCCGATGACGATCTTGCCCAGATAGAACTCGTCCACCTGCGCCGTCAGTTTGAAACGGTCGGCGGAGTTCACCTGGCCCAGCACCGCGCCGGACGCCTTGGACTGTCCCACCTCGGCGTCCAGCGCCGAAAGCTGCCCATCCATCGGCGCGCGGATGGTCAGCGCCTCCACGCCCGCATTGGCGACATTGGCGCCCGCCCCCGGCCTGTCGCCGGTCAGCTGGGTGGAACGAACCTTCTGTTCCATCGCATGCGAGGCCATGGTGGCGGCACGCAGCTTCAGGTAATAGGCATATTCCTCCTGCTCGGCCTTGTAGGTGCTGGGCGCGATGGCGTTTCCATCCAGCAGGATCTTGTCGCGCTCCAGGTCGGCCTTGAGCTTGTTCAGCTTGTATTCTACCTGCAGCAGATCCTGCTGGTACTTGAAGCGGGTCTGCTCAAAAGCCAGTTGCTGGGCCGCGACCTGCAACTGCAGCGCCGGGTTCGACAGCACGATCAACGGCTGACCCGCCTTCACCATCGCGCCGTCTTCCACCAGCACCTGCCGCACCGTGCCGCCCTGATCCGTGGTCAGATGCGCGGTAACCAGGGG
>DASTMN010000054.1:0-3652 GCA_035714165.1 Rhizomicrobium sp. | reverse complement strand
TGGGCTTGTACTTGGCGATCACCGTGCGGATGAAATGCTTGCCGAAGCTGCCGGTGCCGCCCGTCACCAGAATGGACTTGTCGTTCAGGTCCATCCAGGGCTGGGAGAAATCGCGCAGCGGCGCGGACGTCTCGGCCGCGCCGGTCACGGGCAGATCGGGATTGGCGATGGCAAGCGCAGCGGAACGACTCATGGCCCGTTAATCCTGTTTGGCAGGCCGAGTGTGGGACGTTACGGTAAAGAAAGGCTGAAGCTTAACCGTTAAGCGCCGTTAAGCTTTTCCGAGTGCCGGGCACGTATGCTGCGTATCGCCAGCCAGGCCATGACAAGACCTTGTGCCCAGGCCGCAATGACGGTGAGCGGCGGCGAACCCAGCTTGGGCAGGAACAGCGCATGCAGCGCCTCCAGCCCCGCGCCACGCAGGATCAGCGGCACCAGCACATAGAGCGCGCCCAGGATCGCCAGCGCCGCGAAATCGCCCTTGCCCCGCGCCACCCCGCGCACCAGCACGAAGATCGCCACGTCTCGCGTCAGGAAGCCCGGCAGGGCGGCGGCGGGAATGGCCAGCGGCGAACCCCGCGCGACCAGCAGCGCCACCAGCACCAGGCTGGCGGCCAGCGCCGCGCCATAGCTCAGCATCCAGCCATCCAGCGCCAGGAACGCCGGGCGAAGCTGACCGGCGCGCAGCTGCTCGCCCAGCCAGCGCATCCGCACCGGGTCCTTGGGCTCCAGGAACACCATGCTGTAGGCCGAGGCCGTCAGCGTGAACACCGCCATCACCAGCCGCATGATGGTGTCGAACAGCGGCGCGGTGTCCAGGTGCAGGCGCTGCGCCAGCCAGGGCGCGAAACCCGCCTCATAGACGCAGAGGAAGGCCAGATAGGCCAGCCAGACAAAGGGGCCGTTGGCGAAGCGCAGTTCGGCCCGCATGGCGCGCCAGCAGCCCACTAGGGCCCAGCCCAGGAAGATCATCAGCGACACCAGATGGAAGGCGCGCAGGTTGAAGGCCTGTCCCCACCAGACCAGCATTTCCGCGCCGCTGGCCTGAAAGGCGTCCAGCGAGCGCCACAGGGTGAAATAGGAAAAGGCGGCGGCGATGCCCGCCACCTGGCAGAGGAACGTGTCCAGCCGCCAGTTGCCGGTGTTGCGGCGGACCAGCATCAGGCTGGACAGCAGCGCCACCGCCTGGGCGAACAGGCCCAGCGCCAGCATCATGCCCGCATAGACCAGCGCGGCGCGCGGCCCCTGCACGGCCAGCACCGGCATGGTCATCACCGGCAGGCAGAGCAGCCCGCCGAACCAGTTGGCGGCGGTGGAGCCGAGCAGCTTGCCCCACATCATCTGGACCGGGCCGATGGACGACAGTTTCTGCCCGTCCCAGGTGCGCTCGCGGATTTCCGCCACCACCGACAAAGCGGCGTTGCGGGTACCCCACAGCACCACGAAGAACCAGTACAGCACCAGCGCCGCGCTTTCCGGAGTGCCCCATTGCGGCGGAACGGCCGAGGCGGCGGCGAACACCAGCAGCACCAGCCCGGCGATCAGCGCCAGCCGCATGGGGCTGGCTTCCAGCCACAGATTGCGGAGCAGTTCGGGGTTCATGGCCTGCGCTCCCCGGGCGTCACCTGCGCGAAATAGACATCTTCCAGCGCGCGGGCATCCTCGGCAAAGGCGCTGACGGCAAAGCCCGCGCCCACCAGCGCCGCCAGCAGCGCGGCCCGTTCCGGTGCGCCGCCGCCCAGGGTCACAAGCGCGCCCGTCGCATCGGCCTCGATCACCGCCACGCCGGGCTGGCGCGACAGGAAATCCGCCAGCCCCTCCCGCGGCGCCGCCAGCGACAGGCGCAGGCGCGCGGCGGCGGCATCGCGCACCGTGATCGCCTGCCCGCCCACGATGCGGCCATGATCCACGATGATCATGCGGCTGGAATAGTCTTCCAGCTCGGCCAGGATGTGCGACGACACCACCAGCGTCATGCCGTCGGCGCGCAGGTCCAGCAGCAGGCGCGAAAGCTCGCGCCGGGCGCGCGGGTCCAGCCCCGCCGCCGGTTCATCCAGCAGCAGCACGGCGGGCCGGTGAACGATGGCCTGGGCGATGGCCAGCCGCTGGCGCAGGCCGCGCGACAGCGCGCCCGCCGCCTGCTCCATCCGGTCCGCCAGCCCCACCCGCACCGCGGCGGCCTCGGCCGCGCCCGCCGCCTGGCCGGGGCCGATGCCGTGGGCCCGCGCCGCATAGTGCAGGCAGCGCCGCACCGACAGGGCGTCGTACAGGCCGAAAAAGTCCGGCAGATAGCCCAGCCGGGCATGGATGGCGCGGGGCGCTTCGCGCGTCTCCAGCCCGTCTATCGTCACCGATCCGGCATAAGGGGTTTCCAGCGCCGCCATGCAGCGCAGCAGCGTGGTCTTGCCCGCGCCATTGGGGCCGACCAGCGCAGTGATGGTCCGGGCCTCCACGGCCAGGCTGACGCCATGCAGCGCCCGGTGGCCGGGATATTCAAAGACCAGGTCGCGGATGGCGATCATCGGATTTCTTATAACCCGTTGTCACGACAGGGACAATTTATCCCGCCCGTCTGCAAGTCCCTTGAATTGGGCCATCTTTCGCGCCAGAAGGGGGCAGTTTTTCCGGGAGTCCCGATGCGTATTGCCATGATCGGAACAGGCTATGTCGGCCTTGTCTCCGGAGCCTGCCTGTCGGAATTCGGCCATGATGTGGTGTGCATCGACAAGGACGCCGCCAAGGTCGAAACCCTGAAGCAGGGCGGCATTCCCATTTATGAACCTGGTCTGGACGATGTGGTGGCCACCAATGCCAGGGCGGGCCGCCTGTCCTTCACCACCGACCTGAAATCCGCCGTGGCGGGGGCCGATGCGGTGTTCATCGCGGTGGGCACGCCCAGCCGCCGGGGCGACGGCCATGCCGACCTGTCCTATGTCTTCGCGGCGGCCGAGGAAGTGGCGCGCGCCCTCACCGGCTATGCCGTGATCGTGACCAAGTCCACCGTGCCGGTCGGCACCAGCCGCAAGGTGGAAGAGATCATCAGGAAGGCCAACCCGGCGGCGCAGTTCGACATGGCGTCCAATCCCGAGTTCCTGCGCGAGGGATCCGCGCTGGAGGATTTCCGCCGCCCCGACCGGGTGGTGGTGGGCTGCGACACCGACCGCGCCCGCGAGGTGATGCGCGCGGTCTATCGCCCCCTCTTCCTCAACGAGACCCCGATCCTGTTCACCAGCCGCGAGACCAGCGAGCTGATCAAATATGCCGCCAACGCCTTTCTGGCGACCAAGATCACCTTCATCAACGAGATGGCCGACATCTGCGAAAAGGTGGGCGGCGACGTGCAGGACGTGGCGCGCGGCATCGGGCTGGACGGCCGCATCGGCAAGAAGTTCCTGCATGCCGGTCCCGGCTATGGCGGATCGTGCTTTCCCAAGGACACGCTGGCCCTGGTGCAGACCGCGCAGGAGCTTCAGGCACCCACCCGCATCGTGGAGGCGGTGGTCAAGGTCAATGACGAACGCAAGCTGGCGATGGCGAAAAAGATCGAGGCGGCGTTCGGCGGCGTGCGGGGCAAGACCATCGCGGTGCTGGGCCTGACCTTCAAGCCCAACACCGACGACATGCGCGACGCGCCCTCGCTGGTGATCGTGCC
>DASTMN010000053.1:0-2262 GCA_035714165.1 Rhizomicrobium sp. | reverse complement strand
CCAGCGCCGCCGGGGCCATGCCCAGCCCCTCCAGGATTTCCCGCCGCTTTTTCATGGTCTTTTTCCGCCTTCGCCCGGCCTTGCGGGCCGCTGCCTTAACCTTGACGCGCGGCTTTGCTCGCCTGCCCGCCACCCATCTGTATCATCGCGGCACATTATCGCCGGAGCCGTCCATGAAGAAGCTCACCCGCCTTGTCCTGCTCGCCGCGCTGCTGCCACTGGGCGCCTGCGCCTATGGGTACTCGCCCGGCGCCTGGGCGGGCTACGACCCCAGCTTCGACAATGGCTACAAGGGCTATGACCGCCCGGTTTACTACCGCGACAATTACAGCCCCTATGAGAACGGCGCGTTCGGCCAGGGCGGCAACTACTATTACGGTCCCACCGCCACCTGGGGTGGTTATGGTGGCGGTTATGGCGGCCCCGAAGGCGGCGACGACTATTATTCCACGGCTTATTAGCCTGACCCCCTCCGGCCTTCGCAACTTTGCCGTGGTGCTCGGCTAACGCCTGCGCGCCACGGCGTTGCTACGGCCACCTCCCCCGCCATGCGCTGACGCGCGCGGGGGAGGCGGGCCTGAGTTTGATCTAAAAACCCGCTACCAGTTCAGCAGTTTCTGCAGGTTGCCGCCCTTGACCTTGGCGATGTCGGCGGCGCTGTAGCCTTTCATGTGCGCATCCACCAGCTTGGGTGTGCCGCCGCCCCACACCATGCGGTCGGGCGTGAACTCCTTGATGACACGGCTCGTAAAGGGCATCACGCTGGGAAACAGCGGCGCATCCTTGGCGATGTAATCCACGCCCGACAGCTTCATATAGACGTTGGGCAGCTTCGCCATCTCCAGTATGTCGGCATACTCATACGGATTGCCCAGCTTGGGCTCGGCCAGATGATCGATGATCACCTTGCAGCCGGGAAAGGCCCGGATCGCCTGCGCCGCCGACAGGGCGTAATTCGGGCCGATATGCAGCTCGACGATCAGGCCCAGATCCACCGCCTGCTTCCACAGCGCACGCACTCCCGCATCGGCGAAACTGTCCAGGTAGGTCTCCTTGCCGCGATGGGCATGGAAACGGGTGGAGACGATGCGCGGCTCCTTCTTGACCAGCGCCGCCAGCTTTTTGGGCGCGTCCGGGTCCTTGGGATAGAACAGGCTGGTGGCCTTGAACTTCTGCGGCGATGTGCGCCGCAGGCAGTCCAGCACCAGGCTGTGATCCTCGCCATAGGGTTCGGGCTGCACCAGCACGGCGCGGTCCACGCCGCGCGCCGTCATGGTCTTTTCATAATCGCCCAGCGGGTCCACCGGAAACTTGGTGGCGTCGGGCTTGTAGGTGGCCTTGGCGAAAAAGGGATAGCGCGCAGTGTCCCGCGCGAAAATATGGGCATTCCATTCAATGACCGGCACGGCGGCCTGTGCGGTAGCCTGTGCGGCGGCGGTGGCCGGCAGCCCGGCCACGGCGGCGGCCGCGCCCATCAGGCCCAGTATGTCACGGCGATCATGGCGCATGGTGTCCCCCATCTTTGTGCCCCCCACGTGTCTTTTCCAAAGCGTAGCATGGCCCCCGGCCGCCGCAAGGAAGGCCGCAAATACGGCTTAACCTTTGCCCCGCCCCGGCCAATACTGGCACCCGCATGCAAACCACCGATTCCCTGCGCGAACAGGCCGTGGCGCGGCACCGCCAGGGCGCGCTGGCCGAAGCCGAACGGCTCTACCGCGCCGTGCTGGAGGCCGCGCCGCACGACTTCACCGCCCGGCACCTGCTGGGCGTGGCGCAGGCGCAGGGCGGGCGCATGGCGGCGGCGCTGGCCGAACTGGATGCGGCGCTGGCGATCCGCCCCGGTGATGCCGAGGCGCTGCTCAACCGCGGCAATGTCCTGCGCGCGCTGGACCGGCACGAAGAGGCCCTGGCCGCCTTCGACGCCGCGCTGGCGGCCCGCCCCGATTTCGCGCAGGGCTGGAACAATCGCGGCGTGATGCTCAAGGCGCTGGGCCGCTTCGAGGACGCGCTGGACAGCCTGGACCGCGCCCTGGCGCTGGACGGCGCCTATGCTGAGGCCCTGACCAATCGCGGCAGTGTGTTGCAGGACCTGCGCCGCCCCGGCGAGGCGCTGGCCGTGTATGACCGCGTGCTGGCGGCGCAGCCCGGCAACGCCGCCGCCCACAACAATCGCGGCAGCGCCCTGCTGGACCTGCGCCGCCCGGCCGAGGCGCTGGACGCCTTCGACCGCGCCCTGGCGATCCGGCCCGGCGATGCCGACAC
>DASTMN010000052.1:0-33772 GCA_035714165.1 Rhizomicrobium sp. | reverse complement strand
CGCGCCAGGTCCACCTGCCCGGCCCGGCCCCAGTAATCGGTGCCGCCGACATAGGCCAGCACATCGCGCGTCCGGTTTTCCACCACGACAAGGGCGATGTCGGCCCCGTCGTCGAAATAGGCGCGTTCCTGTTTCGCCAGCCGCTCGGCGGCGGCCTGGAGGGCGGGATCGAGAGTCGTGTGAACAACCGGTTCTGTTTGATGAACCCCTTCCGGTTTCAGCTTCCACTCGCTCGCTACGCTCCGCTCGTTCGCTGAAACCACCTCCTCCTTGGGATGCGCTTCGCGCATAAGGGGGAGGCGGGCCTGCACTGGATGCTGTGCCGGTTTCCGTGCCGCCTTCTGGTCCAGCACCAGCCGCTGCGCCAGGTGCGGCGCGGCCAGCGGCATGGGCTGGCGCGCGAAGGGCACGCCGCTTCGCATGGCGAGAGCCGCGTCGCCCGGCGTGATGACGCCCTGTTCCACCATGCGGCGCAGCACCTTGTCGCGCCCGGCGCGGGCGGCGCGCGCATGACGATCCGGGCGCAGGCGCGTGGGTGATTGCGGCAGCGCCACCAGCAGCGCCGCTTCCGCCAGGTCCAGCGCCGCCGGTTCCTTGCCGAAATAGGAAAGCGATGCGGCGCGCACCCCTTCCAGGTTGCCGCCCATCGGCGCGAGCGTCAGGTAGAGCGAAAGGATTTCATCCTTGGAATAGCGCATCTCCAGTTGGGCGGCGCGCACGATCTGGAGAAGCTTGTAGGGCAGCGTATGGGGATTGCTCTCCAGTAGCCGCGCCACCTGCATGGTCAGGGTCGAGCCGCCGGAAACGATGTGCCCGGCGCGCAGCAGTTGCAGCGTGGCCCGGCCCAGCGCCCAGGGGTCCACGCCCCAATGCAGTTCGAACCGCTTGTCCTCATAGGCGCGAAGCATGGCGAGATAGCGGGGATTGACCTGCTCCGGCCCGGTGCGGATTCGCCAGGCCCCGTCGGGCGACAGGAAGGCCCGCAGCAGCGTGCCGTCCCGCGCCGTTACTTCCGGCGACACCATTTGCGCCCGCGTCATGTCGGGCGGATTGGCACGGTCCGCCGTGACGGCGGCACACAGTAGTCCGAAGGCGGCAAAGGCCGCGACGGTCAGGCGATGGCGCGTCCGGGACTCGTGGCGCATCTGTTGCCCGTTATTGCCCGACGGTCATCTGCCCCATCGCCGTGCGGCCCCGGATGGCGGGGGCATACATGTCCTCCACCCAGGCGGCGGGCAGCGCGAACCGGCCCGCCGACACCGCACGGGCGACATAGGCGACAGCGAATTTCGGCGTCGGCTCCGGCCCCTTGCGATTGGCGGGGCGATAACGCTGGCCGATATCGAAGGCCGCCACGAAGCGGTCGTCGCGGGCGGTGCGGCTGCTGGTTTCGCTCAAGGCCCCGATAAAGGGATAGGCCTTGGCGTCGTCACTCGTCAGCGCCTGCTCGATCTCCAGCCCGGCGGGCAGCAGGTCGATCACCCCCATCTGGCGATAGAGATTGTTGGGCATCTGGCCGGAGATCACCACGATCACCCGGTCGTTCAGCCGGAGCGATCCGGTATCGGCCGCCGAACCCGACATGGTCCAGACCGCCTTGCTGACGGTCAGGCCATCAGCCATCGGCGGCAGCGCCGCATGGGGCGAACCGCTGACGGCGGTGGAACGCCACACCCCGGCATCGCCGCGATTGGTGACGGTCACCCCGGCGCTCAATTGCGCCAGGCTTGGCGTCAGCCGCACCGCGCCGTCGCGCGGCTGGACGGCGGCGCCGTTGACCGCCACGTTCAACGGCAGCTTCTGCCGGGTCAACGCATGGGCCGCCCGCAGCATCCATCCCTTTTCCTGGGTGGTGGTGTCGGGAATGCGGGTGTTCAGCGCCCGCGTCTTGTCCAGCAACTGCGGCACAAGATCGGTCTTGCCGTTATCGGCCGCCAGCGCCACCGCGCCCGCCACATCGCGCAGCAGCGAGCCATAGACATCGTGGGGATAGGCGGCGGGATTGGCGGCGGCGACGACATCGCGGGCGCGCCTGAAGCCGTACTCTGCGCGGGCGCGGTCGCCCACCTGCGACGCCGCAGCCCCGGTCAGCGCCGCCGCCAGCGCCGAGCGCATCGCACCAACCCTGGTATCGCTGAAATAGCGCAGGTCCGAGACATTGGCCTGCCCGTTCTGCGCCAGCACATAAAAGGCATAGGCGCGGCCCAGATCGTCATTGCCGTCCGAGGCACTTCTTTTCAGCCAGGCATCGCCACGGCGCAGGGCATCGGCGGGCACCACGAAATTGCGCGCCCGCGCCTGATGCAGGAAATCCAGCGCATAGACCGACAGATAAGTGTCGGCCTGGCTGCCCGGCCCCCACATGCCGAAATCGCCCGCATAATTCTGCATGTCCAGCACCTGATCGATCGCCTGCTGGATGCGGGGCCTGAGGGCCTTGTCGCCCTGCAGGCCCGCCTGGGCGGCGACCTCGTTGAACAGCAGCAGTGGTTGGGCGCGCGACACGGTCTGCTCCAGGCAGCCATAGGGATACTTGTCCAGCCACTTCAGTAGGCCCGCGACATTGTTATAGCCATGCGCGGCGGAGACGCTGAGGCTGACCGAAGCGGTGGAGGGCACAAGGTCCGCGATCAGGTCGCGGTTCGCCGTATAGCTGGCGCCCGCCGCCAGCGGCAGTTCCTCCTCGCGGCTGACATCGAGCTGCGGCGCGCGCACCTGGATCGGCCAGGCATGGGTGACGCGGAAACCGTTGGGCCCGCGCACATCCAGCGTGATGTTGGCGATGCCTAGCCCCGCGCCGCGCAAGGTCACCGGCACCAGCACCCGCTGCCTGGCCGCCAGCGTCTGGCGCATCACGCTTTGCGCGCCATCTTCCAGTGAAACGGGACCACGCGTGGTGATGGTGGCGACATAGCCGCCCGCCGGACCTTCCACATTGTCCAGATTCAGCGCCGCGCCGATGCTGTCGCCGGGGGCCAGGAAACGCGGCAGCACCAGATCGGCCACCACCGGGTCGCGCACCACCAGTAGTCGGTCGCCATGCCCCAGCTTGTCGGCGCTCCAGGCCACCGCCATCAGGCGCAGGCTGCCGTTAAAGTCGGGAATGTCGAAGGTGACGTTGGCGACGCCATTCGCGCCCACCGCGACGATGCCGCTGAACAGCGCCACGGTGCGCTGGGGCACCACCGCCAGCCCGCGCCCGCCGAACCCGTCGCCGCCCTGCCGCAGCGATCCCACCGCGCCCTTTTCGGCGCGGATCAGGCGGCCATAATCGTCGCGCATCAGCACGCCCAGCCGCCGCTTGCCGAAATAATAATGCGCCGGATCGGGCGACTTGAAATCGGTGAGTTGCAGGATGCCCTCATCCACCGCCGCCAGGGTGAGGAAGGCATTTTCGCGCGCCAGCCCCTTGATAGTGACAGGCAGCGTCACTTTCTGGCGGGGCCGGATGCGCTCGCCACCGCCGATGCTGACACCCAGGGTGCGCGGGCCATTGTCCACGCCCAGCCATGCGACACCAATGGAGCGCACCGGCTCGCGGCCCTTGACCGCGCCCATCGGCCGATAGGTGGTGACCAGCACATAGGCGCCCGCGCCCCATTCCGCCGAGACCGGCACATCCACGCTGCTGCCGCCCGCCGAGACGTCGATCAGCTTGGACGAGAACACCCGGTCGCCCGCGATCACCACCAGCGCCTTGCCGTTTGCGTCGGGCTTGATCCGCACCCGCGCCACCGCACCGGGCGCATAGGACGGCTTGTCGGCGGCGACCGGAATGCGGTCGGGCCGGTCGCCCGCGCCGGACGAGGCCCAGCCGGAATAGAAACGATAGGAAGATGCCGCGCCCGATTTCGGGTCGGTGACGGTCAGGCGATAGGCCCCGGCGGGCAGCGCCTGCTCCAGCCGCAGCGCGCCGTTCGCGCCGACAGAGACACCGCCGCTGGTCACCAGCCGGTCGCGCGTCACCGACTGGTATTTCCAGTCGCCCTCGCTCTGGAACCATTGATAGCTGGTATCCTCGCGCACCCAGCTTGCCGTCAGGCCGGACAGGGCGATGCGCTTGCCACCCGCATCCACCGCGATCACCTCGAAACCGGCGCGGGTGTTTTCCGGCACCGAATTGCCGTCAAACACCGGCCGGATGCCGATGGCGGCGTCATGGGTGCGGATGGGTATGTCCAGGCTGCGGTCGGTGGTGCGCCCGCCCGGCTCGTGGATCGAGACGCGGATGGTGGCCTTGAGCGGCAGGGTGGTGTCGGCCAGCGCCCCGGTATTGCCGCTGATGGTGGTGACGCCCGCCGCGTCGGTGGCGGGCACGGTCAGGCTGACCTTGGTTTCGGAGAAGCTGTCGTCCACGCGGCCGAAGCGGAAACCCTTATGTTGCGGAAATGGATTGGTGTCGGCGGCGATGGTCGCCTCGGCATCGCCCGTCAGGCCGCCCGCGGGCGCGCCATACAGAAAGCGCGCCTCGGCCCGCAGCCGGAAATCGCCCTCCGGCGCAATGGACTTGTCCAGCGCGGTCAGGGTCACTTTCAGGCGCTGCGGCACGAAATCGGCCACATCGAACTGCACCCGGCCGATGGCGGGCGCCTTGGGATCGATGAAAGCCGTCATCTGCCAGCGCCCATGCGGCGCGCTGGCGGACAGCGGCAGGCTCCAGGCCGCGCCGCCCGCCGCCAGCCTGTCGCCCGACAGGGTGATGCGGCCCACTTCGATGCCGTCAGGGCGCTGCGCCACCAGGGTCAGCGGCGCGGACAGGGCCGCGCCCACGCGGTCGCGCAGCAGGGCCGTGGCATGGACGGTTTCGCCGGGGCGATAGACGCCGCGTTCGGTGGTCAGCCAGGCATCCACCGGGCCGGGGCTGCTGCGCCCGCCCACGCCGCGGTCGGTCAGGTCGAAGGCCGAACGGCGCAGGTCCAGGAATGTGAAGTCGCCATTGTTGCCATAGGCCATCACCATCACCGGCTCGTCGCCGCCGGTGGCACGCATCAGGCCGGCATCGAAATCGGCCCGGCCATTGCTGTCGGTGACGGCGGAGGCCATTTCGTTGTTGTTGCGCGCCACCAGCGCCAGCCTGACGCCGGACAGCGGCGCGGCCCGGTCATAGGAGCGGGCAAAGACCGCCAGTCCCGATCCAGTGGCGGCATTGGCGCTGGTGAAGCTGGTGAGCGAAATGTCGGAGGCGATCACCCATTGGGTGGCGAACTGGCGGCTGTAATCCTCGTCGGTGATGGGCTTGTCGGCGTCGCTGGCAAGCAGGACATAGGCGCCCGGCTTCTTGTCCTTGAGGATGTCGTGGATGGGGATCAGCGTCACCACGCTGTCATTCTTGCGGCCCGCGACCTCCATCGTGCCCTGCCAGACCAGCGCGCCCTGGTTGTTTTCGAGCTGCTGCTGGTCCCATTTGTAGATGCTGGTCTGGTCCACCGTGTCGTTCTGGATCTGCGACAGCAGCCGGTCGCCCACCCGCACCACCTTCAGCGACAGCCGGGCGATGTTCACCGTGGTCACGGGCACGCCCGCCGCATTCTCGCGCGGCAGGATGATGCCGCCGACAAAGCGCACCAGCGCGGGCTTGTCGCGCAGTTCCACCGGCACGGTTTCCTCCGCCGCCAGCTTTTCGCCGCTCGCCGCCGGGAAGCCCGGCTTGAGCGTGATGTTATAGGTCTTGTCGAAGGCCAGGCCCGACAGGCAGAGGCGGTTGTCCACCACCCGCGCGGCGATGCGGGTGACGGGATCGAGGGTCAGGTAATCCTCGTAGCGGGTGCGGCCGCCGGCATCGAGGGCGCGGGTGAAGACCAGGCAGGCTTCGGCCTGGGGCTTGGACACATCCACCTCTAGGCGGCGGAAGGCAAAATCGCGTGCCTCCTCCTCGGCCTGGGGCGCGGGCGCGCTGCCGGTAACGGCGGAAATGCCGCTCTGCAACCGGGCCAGGACGCCCTCATCGGGCTTGCCCCGTCCGCCCATCACATAGACCGCGACCAGCGCCGCCACCAGCAGCGCGGCGATACCGCCGCCTGCGATCAACAACAGCCGCAATTTCCGGTCCATGGGATGCCCCTGCTTTTCGCGCGAGTCTTTGCGGCAAAGCCTAGAGCAAGCAGGCCCTCGAATCGCGACCGGCGCGCGACAAAGCGGTGGGTATTTCGGCTGCTGGCCCCCAGTCTCTCAACCGGCGCCTCAAAACAGCCGCTTGAGGGTCACTTTCCAGGTGCGGCCCAGCCCCGGCAGCGCGGCCTGGTTGGCATAGGTGTCGGCGGCGGGGGTGAAATAGCGTTCATCGCCCAGATTGTTGACGTTCACATCCACCTCCCAGACGTCCCATTGGGCAAAGGCGGACGCGTTGACCGTGACATAGGCGGGATAGGTGATGGGGCCGGGCACGGTTTGGCGCGTCCTGCCCACATAGGTGCCGCCCAGCGTCGCCCCCCACCGGCCCCAGATTTCCTCGTCACTGGTCCAGGTGACATAGGGGCTGATCACGGCATGGGGCAGCAGCGTGTTTTCATAATCGCCGCCCCGCCCCGGCAGGGTGGAGAAGTCATAGGTCAGGTAGCTGCCGCCAAAACCGTCCTGTGGCGCGATGCCGTAACTGCGCGCGGGCAGATAGGCGAAGCTGTGATCCGGCCCCTTGATGGTGGTGTGCTGCAATCCGCCCGCCAGGGTGAAACTGATATTGGGCGAGGCGACATAGCGCAGTTCCAGCTCCGCGCCCTCGGCGCGAGTGCCCTGCACACTGGTGACACCGCCGCCGCGCGAAAGCCGGGTACGGTTCTGCAGGTACCAGTTCACTGCGCCCTGCAGGCGGTCGTCCAGCAGGCTGAACTTCACGCCCGCTTCGTTGAGGAAGGAATTGGACAGCCAGTTGCGCGCCGCCAGCAGGCTGGTGGACACCTCGCCCGCCTGGCTGACTTCCACCGCCGCGCCCTTGGCCGTGGTGACATAGGGCACCAGCCCGATATCGGTCCTGTAGGACAAGGATGCCGACCAGGTGAAGCGCCCGGCATTGCCGCGCCCGTCCGGCGGCGCATAGGCCAGCACGCCTTTGTCCTGCGAGCGCACATTGTATGTGTCATAGCGGCCGCCCAGCAGCAGGCCCAGCCCGCCATAGGCCAGGTCGCTGGTGACGAACAGGCCGGCATTGGTGATGTTGGTGCGGACGTCATTCTCCCAGCCCATGCCGATCGTGCCGGGTGGATTGACGTCGAAGGGCGAGGTGACGATGTCGTTGGCCTGCGCGCCCACGCTGATATCGCGGCGGTCCAGCGCGATCACGCCGCTGTTGAAGCTTTCCTTGCCGATGGCATGGCTGTATCGGAACGACGCGCCCGTGACGGTCTGGGTCCGCAAGGCCCCGAAATCGCGCCGGAAATCGTAACGCAGGCGGGCTTCGTAGATCTGGCTGCGATAGGAACCGGGAAAGCCATAGGAAACAAAACGGTCGTTCTGGAGCGTGTCCAGGAATAGTTGCAGCCGCAGCCTCTCGCCTTCGCCCAGGTCGCGCGCCGCTTCCAGCAGGCCGGTATGGGTGACGGTGTCGGAGAAATCCACGCCGCGCGCGATATAGACGGTGCGCGGGTCCAGCTGCGTGATACCCAGCCCGGTATCGAGACGATGGGCCGCGTCGGTGCAGGCGATGCAGGCCAGCGGCCGGAAGTTCGGATCGAAGGTGTAAGGATTGCCGCCCAGCTCATCCAGCGTCAGGCGGCCATTGCCGTCGGTGTCGGCCAGCGATGTGTTGCGTCCGGTGATGTAGGTGCCATTGTCGATCAGGCTCTGGGTCAGCCGGTTCCAGCCCGGCGTCTGCACATCGCCCGCCGAGCGGTAATAGAGATAATCCGCCGACAGCGACCAGCCATCGAAGGCCAGGTCGCCCGACAGTTCCAGCAACTGGTGGCTGGGATGCAGGCCGCGATAGAAGCTGTAGGAGTCGTTCAGTTCGCCATAGGCATGGATGCCGCCCTGGGCGCTGCCCAGCACCAGCGGCGCGCCGATCTGACCGGTCAGCATGCGCTTGGAATAGGCGCCATAGGTCGCGGTGATCTCGCCGCCAAAGGCATCGCTGGCGGCCTGGGTCCGGGGAATGAAATTGACCAGCCCGCCCACCTTGCCCGCGCCATAGATGGGCGATGGCGGGCCGCGCAGGATTTCGATGCCCGCCGCATTGGACAGCGGCGTGGAATAGGTGCCGCGGTTCTCGGACCGCTTGAAGCCCTTGAAATAGTTTTCCGCCAGGGTGCCGCGCAGGTTCACCGCGCCTTCCACGCCATAGAAGCTGCCGGTATAGGCGGACGGCGTGAGGGCGGTGAGCGAATCCAGCCCGTCCACGCCATAACGGGCAATGGTGGTGTCGCTCACCAGGGTGACGGCGCGCGGCGTTTCCAGCAGCGGCTTGTCCAGGCCGAAGGCGGCATCGTTGCGGCCCACCTGCAGCAGGCGCACGGGATCGCCGGTCACCACCACTTCTTCGATGGGCTGGGCGTATGCCGGAGCGAAGACGGACGCGGCCAGGCACAGGGCCAGCAGGGTATGAACAGGCTTCATGACATCCCAATGCGGGGCCAAGTCAGCGCCGCTCTGGAATGTTATGTAACATTTCACACAGCCAGGACAAGCGGATTGTCGGATACAGACATCCGGTTGTTTTACTTACAGATTTCCCAGGCCCGAATGTAAGCCGCCACGTCCGCGACGGTCGCACCGCTTAACCGCAGGGCTTTCAGCGCCCCCTGGTGCAAATCGTCTTCATAGGCGGCGCAGGCATCTGCGGCGAGGAAGACATGGAAATCCTGCTCGAAGGCATCCCAGGCCGAGGCGGCGATACAGCATTCGGTGGTCAGGCCGCACAGCACCAGCGTATCCACGCCGCGCGCGTGCAACTGATCCGCCAGCCCGGTGCGGGTAAAGGCGCTGAAATGGAATTTGCTCACCACCTCGTCGCCGGGCAAAGGCCGGGGGCCGACAAAGTCCGCGCCCGGCGTTCCCTCCACGCACAGATCGGGTTCGTCCTTGTCGCGGCGGGCCTTGGCTTCGCGCGCGATGCGGTTCTCCGTGCCGGGACGGCTGAGAAAGCGCACGAAGACCACCGCCACGCCCGCCGCCCGCGCCACCTCCAGCAGCAGCCCGGCTTTGTCCAATGCCGCTTGCGGCGCGGCCATGTCCATGCCGCGTTCGGCCATCTTGCCGTCACGGCCGCCGAAGTCCGTCTGCATGTCGATCAGCAGCAGCGCCGTACGCGCGGGCGCGATCCATTCCGGCTGGAGCACGGGATCGGTGTCGGTCATGCAAAAGCCTTGCGCAGGCGCGGCAGGATTTCCCGCCCGGTGGCGCGCAGGCCGCCGTCGTAATCGTCGAAGACGAACATCAACCCGTCTATGTCGCAGTCGCGCAGGAAGCTTTCGATCTGCGCCGCACAGCCTTGCGTCGAACCGATCACCGTCTGGGTCATGAAAGCGCCCTTGGCCCGCGCCGTCATGGCATTGTCGCCGGACAGCGCGACGCCATAGCTTTCCAGCATGCCCAGAACCGCGCCCTCGTCCAGTCCCGCGCGGTAGCGCGCGGCTTTTTCCTGCGCCAGTGCGTCGGTGGCGGCGGTGATGACGGTCATCATGCAATAGGTCTTGATCGGCTTGCCCAGCTTTTCCGCCAAAGCGCGGGCGCGGGCCGAAGCCTCGCGGGTTTCGGCGGCATCGCGCCCGCCGATGAAACAGCCATCGGCCTCGCGCACCGAGAATTCAAAGCCCCGCGCCGACATGCCGGCGCAGATCAGTTCGGGCCGGTGCAGCGGCTTGGGTTCGCTGACACAGTCACGGAACTGGAAATGCCGTCCGTCAAAGGTGACGCTGGCTTCGGTCCAGAGGCGCTTGACGATCTGCATCCATTCCTCGGTCAGGTCGTAGCGGGCGTCATGGTCCAGGCTGTCGTCCCAGGCATCCATCTGGGCGAACTCGCCCCGGAAGGCGCCCGCCACGATGTTCAGCCCGGCGCGGCCGTTCGAGATGTGATCCAGCGTGGCGATCATCTTGGCCGCCACCGCCGGATTGTGCAGGATGGCATGCAGCGTCGCCCATATCTTCACCCGCTGGGTGACGGCGGCGATGCCCGCCATCATGGTGACGGCTTCCAGCGAGGCGCCCCAGTGATTGGTGTCGCCGCCAAAGCCGCGCCACTTGCCCATCGCCATCACGAAATCGAAGCCTTCGGCCTCCGCCAGCAGGGCGGCGTCGCGATTCTGCGGCCAGCCGCCATCCAGCACCGGCGCCGCGCGCGAGACGATCCACCCGCCATTGGCTACAGGGAGAAAGACTCCATATTCCTTGGGAACGGTCACGCGCGGGTCCGGCTGGGTGGCCGCATCATGATAACCGCTCCCAGCACCAGTGCCACCAGCACCGACAGAGCCAAGAAAAACGGCATGAAACCGCCGGTATGGTCGCGCGCCAGCCCCGCCAGCGGCGGCGCCACCGCGCCGATGGTGGAGATCAGGTTGACGGTGGCAAAGAGTTCCAGGTTCGCCTTCCGCCCGAAATAGTCCAGCAGCAGGATGGTGGAGGCAAAGAAGGTCAGGCCGTAGCCGATGCCGATGCCCACGGCATAGACCAGCATCATGGGAACGGTGCGGCCCGCGCCCAACGCCAGCAGGCCGACAATCAGAAAGCCCAGCGCCACCGCCAGCAGGATGCGGGCGCTGACGAAGCGGGTCAGGATGCCGCCCGCCAGCCGCGCCACGGCGTTCAGCACCGCCTCCAGCGCCATCATCGAACCCGCCACCATCGCCGTGACACCCTGCTGGGTCAGGTGCGCCACCGAGACGGAATTGGCGGTGATGCCGCAGAACAGGAAAGCGGTATAGGCGGCGGCGATGATCCAGAACTGCCGGGTCTGCATCGCGGCGCGCAGGTTCCAGTCCTGGGACGAAATATCGGGATCGCTTTCGGCGCGGGCGGCGACATCGGTGCGCGCATCCACCAGAAACGCCGCCGCCAGCGCGCAAAGCACCACCAGGATTCCCGACACCGTCCAATAGCTGCGCCAGTGGCCCGCCGTTTCCATCACCAGCAGATAGAGAAACGGCCCGGCCACACCGCCCAGCCCGCCGATGGTGAAATACAGGCCGAAGGCGAAGGACGGGCGGGCGAACAGCCGCGCCAGCAGATAGGTGCCCGGCACGGTGGCCAAAAGCGTGAAGCCCAGCCCCGCCAGCGAGCAGCCCGCGAAATAGAGCGGCAGGCCATCGGTACGCGACAGGCAGAAGAAGGCCAGCGCCATCACGCCCGCCCCCGCCAGCAGCGTGGCGCGCACGCCCAGCCGCCGGATCAGGCTGGCGGGAATGGTGCTGGTGATGCCGCAGAACACGCCCAGCAGCGCAAAACCCAGCCCCGCCTCGGTCCAGCTCCAGCCCAGCTCGGGCACCATGACCGGCAGCGCCAGGCCCAGGCTGGCAAAGGTGGCGGCGGTGATGATGAAGAACAGCGCGCTGAGCAGGACGAGCGTCGTCCAGGCGCGCCCGGCATTGGCCTCATCCCGCAACGTCACCTCAGCGCCCGCCTTCCAGGGTGCGCTTCATCTCGGAGGGGAAATCGCCCAGTACACGGGTCATCACGGCGCGGGCGCGGTCCGGGTCGCGGGTCATCAGCGCGTCGCACAAGGCGCGGTGTTCGGCCAGCGCGGCATGGCTTTCCTCGTCCGACGGCGCGCGCATGGCATAAAGCCAGTAGCGCGCGGTCTGGTGATGCAGCGTCACCACCATCTTGGCCAGGGTGCGGTTGCCGCTGGCGGCAGCGACGGCGACATGAAAGGCCTCGTCCATCGCCGCCAGCGCCGCAGCGTCATTGTCGGCCACCGCCTTTTCGCCCGCATCCAGCGTGGCGCGGATGGCGGCGATATCCTCCGCGCTGGCGCGGGTGGCGGCCAGGCCCGCGCAATGCACCTCGATCAGGCTGCGGGCCTCGAAAGCCTCGCGCGCGCCCACGATATCCAGCGGCGCGACGGAGGTGCCGACACGGGCGCGCCGCACCACCAGCCCTTCCAGCGCCAGACGGGTCAGCGCCTCGCGGATACCGGCCAGTCCGCCGCCATAGCGGCGGGCCAGCGCGTCCTCGTCCAGATGCGCGCCGGGCGCCAGTTCGCCGATGATGATGTCCAGCAGCAGGTTCTGGTACAGGCGCGACTTGAGAAGCCGCGGCGACCATTCGTCCAGCTTCGCATCCAGCCGGGATGCGTCCTTGTCACGGGGAACAGCCATTGGCCCACCTTCCGGCTGGGACAATGGGCGGGGGGCTTGCCGTTTGCAAGCCCCGCCCGTCTAGACAAAATTTATCTCGAAAACATATCCCGCATTGGGACTGCCGGTGCCCTCGAAGCCCGGCGGGCCGACACCCGCATCGCAGGAAATCAGCTTGCCGTCGCGCATGTCCAGCCCGTGGGCGTCGGCGGTGCCTTCCAGGAACTCCGCCGTTTCCAGCAGTTCGCCGGTCGTGGCGGAATATTTCATCAGCCCGCAGGTCGTGGTGTGGGTCAGCTTGCCGTCCTTCATCACATAGCGGTTGATGTCGGAGGTGCCGGTCACCATCCAGATCGCGCCGCCGGGATGGGAATCGTCCCAGGCGCTGCCGTGCCAGCGTTCGGTGGTGATGGGGATCATGAATTCCGGCGTCCAGGTCACCGGGTCCACCCGCAGGATGCCCTTGATGCGGTTGGCCACGATCCACAGCTTGCCGTCATGCCAGGTCAGGCCGTGGCAGCCCGCGCCGTTGTTCGGCTGGCCCAGGGGGATCTGGCGGTGACTGACCGTGCGCCCGTCCATGTCCACTTCATAAATGCCCTGCGGCCCGCCATTGGCGCCCATCCAGATATGGCCGTTTCCGAAGGCCAGGCCGGAGGTGTTGGTGGAGTCCGTCATCACGGTCTTGAGCTTTTTGCCGTTCCAGTCATAGAGCCAGGCGGCTTCCTTCACCCGCTGGCCGCTCTGGCCGTAACCCTGCGCCTTCTGTTCGGCCACCCACACGCCTTCGGGCACCACGGCGACGCCGTTGGGATAGCCTTCCTGCACCTTGAACAGGTTGCGGGTCGTGACCTTGCGGTGTGGAATCGTGCGCTTGGGCGGCGGCGGCACCGCGCCCAGGTCTTTTCCCTTGGGCGCGGCCTGCGCCCATGCGCCACCGATACCCAGACCGGCGCCCATTCCCAGCGCCGCGAGAAAATCACGCTTGCGAAACTCCATCCTCGTCTCCCCTTCCCTTGTCTGAAAACAAAACGCCCGCCGGCTGCTCACCGGCGGGCGTATTTGATGCGCTAGACAGCCCGCATCAGTTCGGCAGCGCGAAGGCCACGAGCTGATCTGACAGGCGCGGCGTCAGGATGCCGTTGCCGCCCGCGGCGAACACGACATACTGCTTGCCCTTGTACATATAGGTCACCGGCTGGGCCACCGCCGGGGCATGCACGATGTGCTTCCACAGCACATCGCCAGTCTTCAGGTCGATGGCGCGCACGCGGCTGTCCATCGAGGCGCCGATGAAGACCAGGCCGGTCTTGGTGATCACCGGCGCGCCGATGGTCACAGACCCCCAGCTTTCCGGCATGTAGAAGCCCCACTTCTGGACCTGGCCGAAGGGCTTCTTCCAGTTGAGCTTGCCGCTGTTGAGGTCATAGCTGGACAGCGTGCCGTAAGGCGGCTCCCAGCAGGGCATGCCCCACATGTTGAGGAAGTTCTCCAGCTTGAAGGCATAGGCCGAACCCTGCTGGGCGGAGATGCCGCCCGCGGCGCGCAGCTTGCCCTGCAGGATCTTGTCGGCCTCGCCGCGCGGGATCAGCGTGTAGATCTGCACCACGCTGTCGCTATTCACCACATAGGTGTTGGTGGTGGGGTCCAGCGCGCCGCCGCCCCATTCCACGCCGCCCACCGTCGCCGGATAGGTGATGGAGCCCTTGATGCTGGGCGGGGTGAAGCGGCCCTCGTCGCGCAGGCGCGCCTTCCAGCGGCTGCACTCGCCGAAGCTGGCCAGGTCGGCCAGCTTGGACACCGGCGGCGTGGTTTCACCCACCGTCGGTTCGGGGAAGGGCACATGCGGCTGGGTCTTGGCCGCGACCTCGCCCGGCACATCGGAGGCCGGATAGGGACGCTCCTCGATGGGATAGACCGGCTCGCCAGTATTGCGGTTGAGCACGAACAGGAAACCCTGCTTGGTCGCCTGCACCAGCGCCGGAATGACCTGGCCGTTCTTCTTGATGTCCACCAGCGTGGGCGCGGAATTGATGTCCAGGTCCCAGATATCGTGATGGATAAGCTGGCGGCTCCAGACCACTTGCCCCGTCTCGGCATTCAGCGCGACGGTGGCGGTGGCATAGGGCATCTCCTCCTTGCGGTCGCCGCCATAATAATTGGGGCTGGGCGAGGAAGTGGGCACGAAGACCAGGCCGGTCTTGGTGTCCACCGACATGGCGGCCCAGACATTGGCGGTGCCGGTCTGGCCCTGCAGATGCTTGGGAATGATGTCGAACTGCCACTTCAGCGCGCCTGTGCGCGCGTCGATGCCGAACACGGTGCCCGGATTCTCGGTCTTGTAGACCCAGTCCAGTCCGGCCCAGCCCAGGATCAGCGTATCTTTATAAACCGCGGGCGGCTGGGGCAGGCCCAGCTTGAACTTGTGGTTGACCGTGCTCCACTGGTTGACGTCCACCACGCCGTTCTTGCCGAAGCCGTTGCAGCGCTTGCCGTCATTGGCGTCCACGGCATGCAGTTCGCCCGACATGGTGCCCAGATAGACGATCTTCTGGCAGCGGCCCTGCGCCGGAGTCGCGGCCGCCCAATAGGCGACGCCGCGATTCTTGAAGCCCTGATTCTCGGTGGTCATGTCCGACTTGGCGTCATAGACCCACTTGGTCTTGCCGGTGTCCGGCTCCACCGCGAAGATGCGGAACTTGGGCGTGCCGACATAGACCGTGTTGTTCACGAACAGCGGCGTGGCGCCCCAGGTGGTGGAGCGGGGACCGCTGTCCACATCGCCGGTGTGGATTTCCCACGCCTTTTTCAGGTTCTTGACGTTGGCGGGCGTGATCTGGTCGGCGACGGAATATTTCTGCGCCTCCTGATTACCGCTGAACGAGTCGAAGGTGGAATAGTTCAGCCCGTTCTGCGCCGTGGCGGCGAAGGGAAGGGCCAGCGCGACGGCGGCGGCGGCGCCGATGGCGGCCAGCGCGATTTTCTTAGTCTTCGTCTTCAACTTCGTCCTCCTCGATGCTGCGCGCGGTGGCGTCGCCGATCACATTGATGAGCCAGCCCAGCAGCGCCAGCGCCTGGGCACCCATGATGACGGGGCTTTCCAGGAAATAGCCCGCCACCGACGAACCGATGATGTCGAGCAGGATGGAGATGACCAGGAAGGTTTGCAGGAAGCGGCCGCGATTGGGCAGGAACTTCATCGCCAGCGCGGCCAGCAGCATCAGCACGGCGGCGCCCGCCACCAGCAGCACGCCGCCGGCGCCGATCAGGCCGGTCTCCGGCGTGTAATAGTCATAGACGCAGATGCCGATGGTAATCAGCGAGGCGAGGATGATCAGCGACGCGCCTCGCGTGGAATGTCTTTGGGTCAAGGGCCCCTCCCTAAATGTGGCGCGAGACTAGCGGGGCTTGTTGCCCGACGCAAAAGGCCTGTCTGTTCGCACTAGCAGCAAAGCCCTGTCCGCGACGATGGCATTCATCCGCCGGGCTGGGCGGGGTCGCGCGCAGACCAGCGATAGATGGCCCTGGAATTGCGCCAGAAGAACTTCTCGGCCTGGCGGCGGGGGCGGGATGAGAAATAGTCGGTCATCAGGGCGACCGCCTGCGGGATGGTGGCGGTGCCGACGCTGTTGGGCCAGTCGGTGCCGAACATCACCCGGTCCTCACCAAAGGTCTCCATCAGGGCGTCCAGGCGCGCGCGGGGGGTGACGACCAGTTCGTTCCGGGCGTTGCGATGGCGCGCCTGCGACAGCTTTATGAAAAAGGTCGGGCGCTGGCCCGCCTCGCGCAGCAGCGAGTCGTAAAGCGCCGGATCGGGTGCGGAATCGAGGAATGGCATGTGATCCATCACCAGCCTCAGCTCCGGCACTGCGTCCAGCGCCAGCAGCGCGCCGCGCATCAGCTCGAAGCTGGGATTGGCCATGTCCAGCGTCTGGCCCCGTTCGGCCAGCAGCTTCAGGCCGTCGGCCATGCCGGGGCGCAGGCGGTAACGGCCATTGTCCTGCTCCCACACACGGGGAAAGCGGATGCCGCGCCATAGCGGGTGTTTGGAGAAGCGGTCCAGAAAGGTGCCGAAATCCGGCGCGGATGGATCGAGCCGCCCCACCACCCCCACAAACAGCGGATCGCCGGCGGCGCGTTCCAGAATCCAGAGATTGTCCTCGATCCAGGAACTGGCCTCGATCACGATCGCGCCGACGATTCCGGCGGGCACCGCCAGCGGGCGATAGGTCTGGGGCAGCGCGACCTGAGGCGGCTGACCGGGCGGGCCGAACCAGGGTGCGCCCTGCGGACGGCGCGGATCGGCCAGATGCAGATGGGCATCAATGATGGGAATGGGCGCGGGCTGCGCGGAAACGGCGGATACCGATGCCAGCGATGCCGCACCCGCCAGGAAGGCCCGCCGCCGCATGCGCATTTTGGCTCACCCGTGTCCGTTGCAGATACGGGTCATATACAAAACCCCGATCATCGTCATCGGGGCTTCGTAGTGGTTGGCGTCAGTTGGGGTCGGTGTGCTTCGGCTTGGCGGGCGCGCTCTGGCCGGACTGCACCGCTGCATCCTTGTGGTCGGCGTGTTCGGCCTTGTGGCCCTCATGCATGTCCTGGCGCCTGTCGGCCGTGCGGGCGGCCGCATCCGGCCCGGCCACCGCCGCGACCGATTTGTCGTCGGCCGATTTCGCCTGGTTGGCATTCACCGTCTCTGCCTGGGCGGCAACGGAAATGGCCGCGAAGGCGGCGACGGCAACAAAGATCGCGACAGGCTTCATGGGCGTTTCTCCCTGTTGCGGAGATAACCGCCAGACCGCGCCTTGGTTGCGCGGGTTCCCGCGGTCTCCAGTGTTTCCCGCGGTCTCCAGTGTTTCAGGTATGCAGCGGCGCCTGGCGCGCCACGCAGCCTTCGGCGGCAGCGTCCACCACCAGCAGATCGTCATTGAAGGGATAGGTTTGCATGCCGTCGCTGCACACCAGCCCGTCGGGCTGGATGTCGCCCTCCCCTGCGGCACCGGCTTCGCCCGGCATGGGCACCGGCATCACAAAACCGTCCGGAACAGCCGATTCGGCGGTCAGCAGGAAGACGGAAAAACCGGCCGCCAGCATACGGCCGATACGCAGCTTTGCCTTGCCCGTCATTTTGCCCCTCACAGGCTGCCATGCCCTGCCCGCCAGCATGACAGAGGCCGCCCGCCAGGCCCATACGAAAATCGCCGCAAGCGCAGGGGCGCCGCGGCGATTAACGCCGAAAATGCGGGTTCCGCGCGGAACGCGTCACACCCGGGTCTTGAGGAACTCATAGCTGCGGCGGACCATTTCCAGCGGCTCGGGATCATACGGACCCTCGATCTCCAGATAGGCCCGGCTGACCGCCGCCTTGCGCGCCGCCGCCAGCACATCGGTCCAGTTGACCAGGCCGGTGCCGATCACCGCGCTGATCATCTTGTTGTTGGTGTTGGGAATGCCGTCGGGCTTGAGGTCCTTGATATGCAGGGCGGTGAACCGCTTGGGATATTTGCGCAGGTAAGCCGCCGGGTCGGCGCCCGCCGCCCGCACCCAGCCGATGTCCATTTCCATGTTCACCAGCGTGGGATCGGTTTCCCGGATCAGGATGTCCAGCGCCGGAACGCCGTCGACGGTCTTGAACTCGATGCCGTGATTGTGGAAGCCGAAGCTCAGCCCCGCCGCCTTGCACAGGCTGCCCAGCCGGTTGAACTGCTCGGCATTGCGCTGCCAGTCGGACATGGGCGCGCCCGTCATCAGGATATTGCGGTCCAGCGGATAAAGCGGGAAGGAACAGGTGATGTCCTTGACGCCCGCCGCCTTGGCGGCCTCGATGGTCTTCTGGGCATCCTCGCGCAACGCCGCGCCGCTGGCATGGACGCTGTCCCAGGTGAAGCCCAGACCATTGTAGATCTTGCGCAGTTCGGCGGGGCCGCGCCCATTCATGGTCAGGTTGGACTGGACCAGGCGGAAGCCGATGTCGCGCACCTTTTTGAGGGTGCCGTCAAAGTCCTTCGCCAGGTCGTCGCGCACCGTATAGAGCTGGATGCCCAGCGCGATCTTCTGGTTGGCAAAGGCGGTGGAACCGGACGCGGCCAGGGCGGCGGCGCCGGCAAGAAAGGAGCGGCGATTGGTCAGCATGAGCGTCTCCTGCGATCTGGGTTAGTTGCGGCGGGGCGTGTGCGACGAGATGAAATTGACCTGGGCCGGATTCAGCGTCTCGACCGTGATGCTGTCATTGAACAGCAGGCGCTGTTCGCGGCGCGGATTGTAACGCGGAATGGGCGCGTCCGCAGTGGCCGGGTTGCCGGTCTTCGCAAAGGCCGCCACCACATCCACCATCCGGCCCGACAGCCGGTAGTCGGCGGGCGTCCAGGCGCGGCGCGTGTCGTAGAGATTCATCTCGTCCAGCGTGCCGAACCAGAAGGGCAGGTCCGAATTGTGATAGGCCCCGGCGGTGGCGGTATCCATGTCGGTGATCACCGCGCCGGGCGCATAGGGATGGGGATGGGTGTACTGCACCACCCAGGCCGGGGCCTTGCCGGTGGCCACCGCCGCCTTCGCCCAGTCGCGCGCCACGATGCCGAAACCGGTCATGCGCGCCACCGTATCGGCCTGGCGCGCTACATCCGCATCGGTCCTGGCAGGGAACAGTTTGAGGAACTGCGCCGCGTCGGACTTGAACATCTCGGCGGCGGCCTTCTGGTATTCCGCCACGGTTTTCGCGGTGGTGACGGCGTTGCGGCTGCCATTGTCGTTGCCGACCGAACCGACCAGCAGCGGCACATCCACCTGCCTGCCTTCCGCATAAGCCTGCTCCGGCGTCTGGGGCAGCAGATAGCCGTCAATGGTGGGACCGCTGAAGCGGATCTTGTTCGCCGCGGCGATATTGACGATCTGGTCGGCGGGAATGGTCCGCATCTGGGCGATGCCGCCCGCCTTCATCGCCTGTTGCAGGCGCACGCCATTGGCCTCGTTTTCCGCCAGCGTCTCGATGCGCGGCGCGGCGACGCCGTGATAGGAACCGGACAGGCCGATGATCTTGGCGAACAGGCCCTTGGCCAGCGGGCTGGCGGCCAGCGCGTCCACCGCCAGCGCGCCCGCCGACTGGCCCAGCACGGTGACGTTGGCCGGATCGCCGCCAAAGGCGGCGATGTTGCGCTGGACCCATTTCAGGCCCGCGATCTGGTCCATCAGGCCCCAGTTGCCGGATGCGTTATGGCCGCTTTCCTTCGACAGTTCGGGATGGGCCATGTTGCCGAAAATGCCGACGCGATAGGCGATGCCCATATAGATGACACCCTTCTGGGCCATCTTCTGGCCGCCATAGATGTCGAAATTGATCGAGCCTTCCTGGAAGCCGCCGCCGTGAATCCAGATCACCACCGGCAGCTTGGCATCGGGTTTGGTGCCCGGCGGCACCCAGATGTTCAGATAGAGGCAATCCTCGCTGGAGGGACGCTCGCCGAAATAATGGTTCAGGGTGGTGGCGCGCAGCGGGATGTAGCAATGCGACGGCTTGGTGTCGGCATTGTAGATGCCGTTCCAGGGCTTGGCGGGCTGCGGCGCCTTCCAGCGCAACTCGCGCACCGGCGGTGCGGCAAAGGGAACGCCCAGATAGGCGCGTACGCCATTGTCGAGCTGGGTGCCCGCGACCTTGCCGGTATCAATGGTGATGGGATCAGAGGCGATGGGGTTCATCACGCCTGCCTGCGCCGCACCGTTCAGGGCCAGAATGAGTGCAGTGCAGCAAAACAATGCCCTGAAACCACCCATACCCAATTCCTCCACCCTGTCTTTTGTGGCTGCTGTTGTAGGGCGCAAAAACCGGAGGCGTCAATTTGGCAGGCGTGCGGCGCTTTACAGGGGGCGGCGCAAAGCTAGTATCCCGGCCAACAACAAGAATCCGCCGGGGAAGAAGCATGCGCGCCATCCGCCTTTTCATCCTGCCCGCGCTGCTGCTGGCGATCCTGCTGGCGCCGCGTTTCGCCCGCGCCGCCGAGATCCGCATCATCAGCCCCGGCATCGTCTACAACGCCGCGCTGTATGATCTGGTGGCCGACTACAACAAGACCGGCGGCGACACCGCGATCATCGTGCGCGGCACGATGGACCAGATCATCGGCAAGGCGAAGACCGACGTTCCGCCCGCCGATGTCATTGGCCTTCCGCCGGACCTGATGAACACGCTGATGCTGGATGGCGGCATCGTGAACAGCAGCTACACCCCGCTGGGCCGGGGCGAGCTGGGGCTGGCGGTGAAGAAGGGTGCGCCCAAACCCGACATCGCGACGGTGGAGAAGCTGGCGGCCGTGTTGAAAAGCGGCACGGTGATGACCAACGATCCCAAAAGCGGCACGCTGCAGGGCGTGATGATCGACGGCATTCTCAAGCGGCCGGAATTCGCGGGCGTCAGGATCGCCCATCCCGCCAAGGGCGAGGGCGCACAGGCGCTGGCCGAGGGCCAGGGCGACATGGCGATCCAGCTCGTGCAGGAAATCCTCAACAAGCCGCAGATCGATCTGGTGGCGCCCCTGCCCGCCGAACTGGGCGGGCGCATCGATGCGGTGCTGGCGGTGTCGTCGCGCAGCCCCAATCCGCAGGCCGCGGCGGCCTTCATCCGGTTCCTGACCAGCCCGGCGGCCAAGGCCGCCTGGCAGGCCAAAGGCTTCCGGCCGTTCTGATTATTTGCGGGTCCAGCCGCCGCCCAGCGGCTTGACATACTGGCCCGCCGGGGTGCGCGCGATCAGCTGCGCGCCCGTGGCCTGGCCGGCGGCGTCGCGCGTGACGCCCGACTTGGCGGCGGTCTGGGCATAGACATCGGCGCGGCCCGCATTGATGGCGTTCACCGCCGCCGTCACCGTGCCGTCGGCGGAGGAGACAATGCCCAGATAACCGTCGCCCTGCTCGCCCACCGTGCCCGCCGCCTTGGCGGCTTCCACGGCGGCCTTGTCGGCGGCGAGGTCGGCCAGCGCGGGCGTGGCGGCAAAGGCCAGCATCAGGGCGGCAATGGCGATCTTGAAGGTCTTGAAGCTCATGTCTGCTTCCTCGGATAAGAACGGCGATTAGAACAGGTCGGGATTCTGCTGGATCTGGTTCTGGACTTCCTTGTCCAGGCGGACCCGCACATCGGCTTCGAGCTTGGCGTAAATATTGATCGGCGCCACTTCCACCCGGATGGTGGGCGTACAGGCGCCGAAAACGGCAAGAACACCGGCGGCAAGGATCATCCTGGCAAAAGTCATCATGGCGCTCCTGCGCGGCGGGCGGACAAACGCCCTACGGATTAAGGGTGTTTGACCATGCCTCGGCATAGGATTTCAAGAGTTCGTCAAAATTAAGGGAGGCGTCCAGCGTCAGGTCGATGGGCGTACCGCTGGGCAGCGGCACCGGCTTTTGCAGGGCGGTGCCGGCCACGATGTCGGAAATGGCGATGTCGGCCGTCTGGGCCTTGGGCGGATCGCTCCTGCCCTTGATATGGAAGACGATCTGCAACCGTCCGTTGGCGATGGAATTGAGGTCGGCGGTGAGGGACTCGAACGCCATGTTCTCCAGCGCCTGATAGGCGAAATCCTGCACCGCATTGGCCGAGGGTTCACCCTTGGTCCAGAGCGTGCGGTCGATGGAAAGCCGCCCCGGCCCATCGGCGGCGATGCGGCCATTGGTGATCCGTATGCCTTCGGCCCCGGAAGTGAAGGGCACCGTGCCGGAAACCTTGCCCTCCATCTTCAGCCGCCCGCCCAGGTTGGACGCCGACACCAGCGCGGCCAGCGAAATGCCGGACAGTTGCGCCGCGCCGCCGATGGCCGTGGGATTGGCGAGATTGACGGTGAAGCTGCCCAGCGAGGCGCGCCCTTCCGCCCAGCCGCTGCTGACGGCGGCGACCTTGACGGTGGTGGGATTGAATCCAAAGCGCAGGTCCACGCCGCTGAAGGGCAGCGTCCATTCGATGCGCGAAACCGTCACCTCCTGGTTGTCGGCGGTGGTGGGCGGCAGCAGCGAAGTGAAGACCATCTGCGTCTTCACGGCGCGGGCACGGCCCATCGGCGACAGGAAATCCAGGCTTCCGACATCCAGCCGCCCGTTGCTGAGCATGGCGGCGCGGGTCCAGCTGATGTCGCCCGTGAAGGCCACCCTGCCTTCGGCGCGGCGGAACACCGCCAGCAGGGGCGACAGGTCCACCGGCTGCAGCTGCTCCGGCGCGAAGGCCAGGGCGGGCGCGGCAATGTGCGCCGCGCCAGCGCCGGTCGCCATCACATGCGTGAAAGTGACATCCGCGACCGGATGCTTCTTCTCGCTGGACAGGGCGAAGCGGCCCTTCCATGCGCCGGCGGCCAGCGCAACGTCGCCAGCAGCCAGCAGCGGGTTGAAGCGCGGTCCGGGCGCGCGGTCGCTGACGCGCGCGGCTGTGACCTGCGCCGTGCCGGAGAAATCCGCGCCACGGCCCGCGAAGGAAAGCTGCGCCGCCGCCTCGCTGATCGCGGCATTGGCCAGCGGCAGGAAGGCGGAGGCGCCCCGCGCCGTGCCGTTGAACGTCCAGTCCGTTCCCTTGACGGTGACCAGCGGCCGGCCGCGCGATGGGCACAGGCTGGCACGCACCTGCCGCGCCATGTCGGTCGCGCCGGGCCGGAAGGATTGCAGCCCGAAACGCAGGCAGGATTGCGGCGTCAGCGCCAGGGTATCGTCCTGCCATTGCAGCACCGCGTCGGTGGAAAATTCCGCGCCCCGCAGCATGGCGTAACCAAAGCGGGCGCTGAGCGTGGCGTCGGCGCTGTAACGGCCGTTGCCGCCCTGGAAATTGCGCGCCGCCAGCCGCGCCGAGGGCAGGCCGCCACCGATGAGAGAAACATCGATGCGGCCCTTGGGACTGGCAGGGAAGCCCCGCAGCGCCAGCGCCGATAGCCGCAGCACCGCGCCGCGCGCGCCCTTGACCTGCGACGGCGCGAAGCTGAGGGCCAGCATCCCGCCCTTCATTTCCACCTGCGCGCCCGCCTCCAGCTTCACCGAAGACAGGTTGGCGGCCAGCGCCGCGCCCAGCACCGGATCGGCGGCGCGCACCGCCTGGATCGCCTCCGGCGGCATCTCGCCCGACGCGGTGACGGTGAGATCAGCGCGGATGTCCCGCCGCACACCCAGCACCAGCGCCAGGTTGCGCGCGGTGATATCGGATTTCAGAGCATGGACCGCCGCCCCCGCCGTCAAACGGTCGGCAGCCAGTTGCAGCCGCAGGTTCGGCGCGGTGACATGCAGCGCGCCATCGCGGTTTTCCCAATGCAGCCCGCGCGCCGTGACATCGGCCTGAACGGCCTGCGCCGCCGCCTTTGCCGTCTGGATATCGCCCGTGAAGCGCACCGTCAGCGCGCCACCGCTGCTGTCATAGGTCAGTGTCGCCGCGCGCACCGTGGCGCGCATGTCGCGCCAGGCCATCACACCGGGCCGTACCCGCAGCGCCGCCGACACCGGCAGGTTCCTGACCAGCCGCACATCGCCGCCGATTTCCACCGGCCCGCCGGGCGTCGCCAGCAGCGCACGCAGCCCTGTCAGCGCCACGGTGAGATCGTCGCTGACGAAGCGCGATTTGCCGTCCTGGCGCGCCAGCGAGTCGATCCATCCCTGCAACGAACCCAGCGTGACACGGCCATCGGATTGCACCGTTGCCCGCACCACCGGATTGACCAGCCGCACTTCCACCACACGGGGAATGAAGCGCAAAGGATCGAAGCGCAGCTCCAGCTGCTCGGCCGCGATGTCGGGGGCGTCCGCCGGTCCCAGCGCGAAGCGGGCCGACGCGCCCGACAGGCCCAGCGCGCCGATCGTGACCGAGGAGCGGATGCCATGCTCGCGGAAATAGCGGTTGGCCAATGTTTCGGCCAGCATCGCGCGCGACACCCACAGCCCCAGCAGCAGGGCCAAAAGGCCGGTGACGGCCAGTGCGATCCAGTGACGGCGTGCCAAAATCATTGCAGGGTCATTGCGCCCGAAGCCATTGCCGCACGGTAACGCGCGAAAGGCCGATTGGCGACCATTTAACCGTCCGCGCCGCCCGGCCCGGCAACGCTACATGGTCGCGCCGATCTGCCAGGGCACGAATTCGGCGTCGCCATAGCCCAGCTGTTCGGACTTGGACCTTTCACCCGACGCCACGCGCAGGATGGCCTCGAATATCTCGCGGCCCTTGTCCTGGATGGAAACGCCGTCCAGCACATCGCCGCAATTGATGTCCATGTCGTCCGGCATCCGTTCATAAACGGGCGTATTGGTGGCCAGCTTGATCGACGGCGTGGGCTTGCAGCCATAGGCCGAGCCGCGTCCCGTGGTGAAGCACAGGACATTCGCCCCGCCCGCCACCTGCCCGGTGGCCGACACCGGATCGTAGCCGGGCGTATCCATGAAGACGAAGCCCTTTTCGGTCACAGGCTCGGCATATTCATAGACGGCCTTCAGGCGCAGGGTGCCGCCCTTGGCCGCCGCGCCCAGCGATTTTTCCAGGATGGTGGTCAGCCCGCCCGCCTTGTTGCCGGGCGAAGGATTGTTGTTCATGTCGCCCGCATTGCGGCGGGTGTAGTCCTCCCACCAGCGGATGCGTTCGATCAGCCTGCGGCCCACCTCGGGCGAAGCGCGGCGGGTGAGCAGATGTTCGGCGCCATAGATTTCCGGCGTCTCGGACAGGATGGCGGCGCCGCCATGCGCCACCAGAAGATCCACCGCCGCGCCCAGCGCGGGATTGGCGGTGATGCCGCTGTAACCGTCGCTGCCGCCGCATTGCAGGCCCAGCACCAGTTCGGAGGCCGGCACGGTGCTGCGCCGGGCCGCGCCGATCACCGGCAGCATGTCGGCCACCGCTTCCAGCCCCTGCTCCACCGCCCGGCGCGTGCCGCCCACCTCCTGGATGGTCAGCGAACGGAACGTGTCGCCCTCGGCGATGTTGTAGGCCTGTTTCCAGCGCGCGATCTGGAAGGTCTCGCAGCCCAGCCCCACCACCAGCACCGCGCCCATGTTGGGATTGGCGGCATAGCCCCATTGGGTGCGCTTGAGCACCTCATAGCCCTCGCCCTTGCTGTCCATGCCGCAGCCATGCCCGTGCACCAGCGGGATCACGCCATCCACATGCGGATAGGCGTCCAGCAGGTCGCGCTTTTCCACCTCGCGCGCGATCAGCCGCGCCACGGTGGCCGAACAGTTCACGCTGGTCAGGATGCCCAGATAGTTGCGGGTGCCGGCCTTGCCGTTGGCCCGCCGGTAGCCCTGAAAGGTGGCGGGCGATGCCACCGGCGCGGGATCGCGGGCATCCACCCCGAATTCATAATCCCGCTCCACGGCGTGAAAGCCGATATTGTGTTCATGCACCCATTCGCCCGGTGCGATATCGGCCAGCGCAAAGCCGATCACCTGGCCGAACTTCAGCGCGGGCGCGCCTTTGGGGATGGCGCGCACCGCCGCCTTGTGGCCGGGCGGGATGCGGCGGATGACCGGCACATCGTCCAGCATGTCGCCGGGGGACAGGCCCTTTACCGCCACCACGACATTGTCGGACGGATGCAGCCGCAGGAACGGGGCCATCGGAAACCGCGCTAGGCTTTGGCCGTGGCCTTTGCCACCAGCTCCGACACCAGCCGCATCGGATGCGGCTTCACCGCCGCTTCATACAGCGTGGTCAGCACCACGCAGATGGTGCCGGTCGCCGGATCGCACCAGGACATGGTGCCGGTGGAGCCGTTATGGCCGAAGGTGGCGGGGCTGCATCCGGGCGAACCCGCGCCCGGCGCGACATCGAAGCCCAGGCCGCGGGGATGCACGCCGGGCGGCGACTGGTTGACGATCATCAGCGCTTCGGTGGCGGGCTTGAGGATGCGCCCGCGCTTGCGGAGAAACTCGTCATAGAACTTCACGATATCGGTCGCCGGCCCCAGCGCCCCGCCCCAGGGCGCGGCCAGGCCCCGCCAGTAATCGCTGTTCCAGTTCCAGTCCTTCCAGCTTTTCTTGCCGTCGGGCGTGTTGGCGGGAATCGCCTGGCTGGGCACGGTGGCGGACTTGTCGCGCCCGCCCAGCCCCAGCGTGGTGTTGGTCATGCCCAGCGGCGTAAACACCGTGTCGGCGAGGAATTGCGGAAACGCCTTGCCGGACAGCATCTCGGCGATCTGGGCGCAGAACAGGATGCCCATGCTGGAATAGGAATAGCTGCTGCCGGGCTTGAACTTCAGCGGGGCGACCAGCGCGCCGTCCCGGTAGGCGGTGAGCGGGGCCTTTTTCTCGCGCAGCAGTTCGTCATTGGGCAGCATGTCGGGCAGGCCGCCGGTATGGGTCAGGCAATGGCGGATGGTTATGGACTCGCGCCCGCCGCCGGTGAAGCTGGGGAAGAAACGCGTCACGGTGTCGTCCAGCGACAGCTTGCCCGCATCCACCAGCGTCATCACCGCCGCCGCCGTCATCGGCTTGGTGATGGAGGCCAGAAGAAAGACCGGCGCGCCGCCCTGGGCCGCGCCGTAATTGCGATAGAACTGGTTGGCGCCCTGCTGCACCAGGATGGAGGCGCCCAGCACCCGGCCGTCGCGCGTCCAGTCGTTCATCACGGCGGCGGCGGCTTCCAGCCCCGCCCCGTCCCAGGCGGCCGAGGTTTGCGCGAAGGCGGCTTGCGGAATCTGGCTGGCGATCATGGCGGCCCCCGCCTGTTTCAAAATGTCCCTGCGGTGCATCCCGGCTCCCGTCTTTGCCGGACGGGTTTAGCACGCCCATCCAAAAACCGCATCGGTCCATAGCCAGTTTGGGTTGGACCCGCCGGATACCCCCCGCTAGGTTCGCCCCGGTCATTCAAAACAGACATGCAGGGAGTTGGACGATGAGCAAGATGTCGCCGCAGGAACTGGCGCAGACCCTGGCCAAGGGCCTTCTGTCCTTCCCCGTCACCCATTTCGGCCCGGATCACCAGTTCCAGGAAGCCGCCTATCGCGAGCATTGCGCCTGGCTGCTGTCCTTCAAGCGCCTGACCGGCCTGTTCGCCGCCGGCGGCACGGGCGAGTTCTTCTCGCTTTCCCCGGCCGAGGTGGGCAAGGTGGTGGCCGCCGCCGTGGCCGAGACCAAGGGCCAGACCCCGGTGGTCGCGGGCGCGGGCTATGGCACCGCCATCGCGGTGGAACTGGCCCAGTCGGCCGAAGCCAACGGCGCCGATGGCATCCTGCTGCTGCCCAATTACCTGATGACCCCCAACCAGGAAGGCCTGATGGCCCATGTCGAGGCGGTATGCAAAAGCACCCGGCTGGGCGTGGTGGTCTACAACCGCGACAATGCCGTCCTGAACGAGGACAGCGTGGCGCGCCTGTGCGACCGCAATCCCAACCTGGTCGGCTTCAAGGACGGCGTGGGCGACATCGAACTGATGATGCGCGTCTATGCCAAGCTGGGCGACCGGCTGACCTATGTGGGCGGCCTGCCCACGGCGGAAACCTTCGCCCTGCCCTATCTGGAAATGGGCGTGACCACCTATTCCAGCGCCATCTACAACTTCATGCCGGAATGGGCGCTGGCCTTCTATGACGCGGTACGCGCCAAGGATCACGACAAGGTGATGAAGGGCCTGAAGGAATTCGTGCTGCCCTATCTGGATATCCGCAACGAGAACAAGGGCTATGCCGTCTCGATCGTCAAGGCGGGCATGACCGCCATCGGCCGCACCGCCGGCCCGGTGCGCCCGCCGCTGACCGACCTGACCGCCGACCAGCAGCAGCGCCTGACCGCGCTGATCAAGGCCGCCAAGCCGGTTTAAGCGGACCGCATTTGGGTTAAGCTGGTCCCATGACAGGACCATCTTTCGGATCGCAGTTCGAACTTCATCAATTGCGCTGCTTCGTGGCGGCGGCCGAAGAACTCCACTTCGGCCGCGCCGCGGCGCGCATGAACATGACCCAGCCGCCGCTGTCGCGGCAGATCCAGCTTCTGGAGCATGTGCTGGGCGTGCGGCTGCTGGACCGCACCAGCCGCGCCGTCAAGCTGACCCCGGCGGGGCGGGTCTTTCTGCTGGAGGCGCGCCGCATCCTGCGCCTGACCGAAAGCGCCGCCCTGGCCACCCGCCGCATCGCCACGGGCGAGGCCGGGACCATCACCCTGGGCTTCACCGCCGCCAGCGGCTACAGCTTCCTGCCGCGCCTACTGCTGCAGCGAGCCTCCGCCGCCCCCAACATCCATCTCGCGCTGAAGGAGATGGTCAGCGCCGAGCAGATCGACAGCCTGCTGACCGGGCGCATAGATGTCGGCCTGCTGCGCCCGCCCATCACCCGCAGCGAATTCTCCACCTTGAAGGTGGCGGAGGAAGGCCTTGTGGCGGCCCTGCCGGTGGGCGACGACCGCCTGGCCCAGGCGTCGCTGTCGCTGGCCGATTTCGACGGCGCGCCCGTGGTGATGTACGCCCCGGAAGGCGCGCGTTACTTCCACGACATGCTGGACGGACTGTTCAAGGCGGCGCGCGTCGCGCCGCAGGTGGTGCAGTCGCTCAGCCAGATCCATTCCATGCTGGCGCTGGTGCGGGCCGGGATCGGCGCGGCGCTGGTGCCGGAGGCGGCCATGTCGCTGCATTTCGACGATGTGCATTTCCGGCCCGTCGTCACCGACCCGCCGCATCCGGTGGAACTGTATGCCGCCTGGCGCGCCGACAGTGACAATCCGGCGCTGGCGGCCTTTCTGGGCCTGCTGCATCCGGAGGGCGGCGCGGCCGCAGCATCCGGCGACATGCCCGATTAATGCGTTTGGGGCATTGATCGCTTGAACCTTTGGCTTGGACGCGCCAAGCTTGCCGCGCCTAACCTTCAAGGCCAATAACGCCGCGACCGGCATCCAGGATGCGGCCATCCAGGGACAGCGACCATGACCAGCGTCACCGACGACAGCCGCAACAGCCATGTCCGCTTCTGGATCATCGCGGCCCTCTTCATCATCTCCTCCGTCAACTATGCCGAGCGCGCCACGCTGTCCTACACCGCCTCGCACATGGCGGAGGAATTCTCGATCACCACCGTGCAGCTGGGCTGGATGTTCTCGGCCTTTGCCTGGTCCTATGCCGCGGCGCAGATTCCGGGCGGCGCGCTGCTGGACCGCTTCGGCTCGCGCACCGTCTATCTGTGGGCGATCTTCCTCTGGTCCATCTTCACCTTCCTGCAGGCCTTTGCCGCCTCGCTGGCCTTCGTGCCGGTGTGGATCAGCATCGTGCTGCTGCGGGTGATGGTGGGCTTTGCCGAGGCGCCGTCCTTCCCGGCCAACGCCCGCATCGTCGCCAACTGGTTCCCCAATGCCGAACGCGGCACCGCCAGCGCCATCTTCAACTCCTCGCAATATTTCTCGCTGGTCGCCTTCGCGCCGCTGATGGGCTGGCTGACCGATGTGTATGGCTGGCAGCATGTCTATATGGTGATGGGCGGCATCGGCCTGGCCAGCTGGGCGCTGTTCCGGGCGATCGTGCATTCGCCCTCGCGCCACAAGTCGGTGAGCAAGCGCGAGCTGGCCTATATCGAGGAAGGCGGCGCGCTGGTGAACCTGGACAAGCCCGCCAGCGGTCCCCAGAAAATCCGCTGGGACGCCGCCGGGCAGCTTCTGGCCAACCGCATGCTGCTGGGCATCTACCTGGCGCAGTATTGCATCACCGCCATGACCTATTTCTTCGCCACCTGGTTCCCGGTCTATCTGGTCAAGGCGCGCGGCCTGTCGCTGACCGAAGCGGGCTTCGCCGCCGCCGCACCCGCGCTGGCGGGCTGGATCGGCGGCATCCTGGGCGGCGTGATGTCGGATGCGCTGCTGAAAAGAGGCCTGCCGCTGTCCACGGCGCGCAAGATTCCCATCCTGCTGGGCCTGGTGGTGAGCTGCGCCATCCTGGCCTGTAATTTCACGGACTCGCGCGTGCTGGTACTGGTGTTCATGGCGGTCGCCTTCTTCGGCAAGGGCATCGCCTCGCTGGGCTGGGCGGTGATGAGCGATGCCGCCCCGCGCGACGCCACCGGCCTGTCGGGCAGCATCTTCAATCTGTTCGGCAACGCGGCGGGCATCTTCACGCCGCTGGGCATCGCTTACATCCTGGCCACCACCAACAACAACTGGGAACTGGCGCTGGTCTTCGTTTTCGCCCACTCCATCGTAGCCATGCTGAGCTATGCCTTCATCACGGGCGAGATCAAGCGCGTGGTCCTGCGTACCGCCTGACAAGGACAAGCATCGCCATGCCGGACAAATCCGCCGACAGGATCACGGGCGCGCCCCGTATCGTGGACATGAAGGTCATCCCCGTCGCCGGGCAGGACAGCATGCTGCTGAACCTGTCGGGCGCGCATGGCCCGCTCTTCACCCGCAACATCGTCATCCTGACCGACAGCGCCGGCAATACCGGGGTGGGCGAGGTGCCGGGCGGCGAGAAAATCCGCAAGACGCTGGAAGATGCGCAGGGCATCGTGATGGGCGCGGGGATCGGCGACTGGAACCGCGTTCTGCTGGATGTGGGCCGCCGTTTCGCCGACCGCGATGCGGGCGGGCGCGGCCTTCAGACCTTCGACCTGCGCACCACGGTGCATGTGCAGGCGGCGCTGGAATGTGCCCTGCTGGACCTGCTGGGCCAGCATCTGGACGTGCCGGTGGCCGCCCTTCTGGGCGAAGGCCAGCAGCGCGACAGGGTGGAGATGCTGGGCTACCTGTTCTTCATCGGCGACCGCACGAAAACGACCCTGCCCTATCGTCACGGCGACCGGAGCAATCGCTGGTTCGCGGTACGCGACGAGGTGGCGCTGACGCCCGACGCCATCGTGCGCACCGCCGAGGCGGCCTATGAGCGCTATGGCTTCAATGACTTCAAGCTGAAGGGCGGCGTGCTGGCGGGCGCGGAGGAGATCAAGTCTATCGAGGCGCTGGCCAAACGCTTTCCCCAGGCGCGCATCACGCTCGATCCCAACGGCGCATGGTCGCTGGAGGAAGCGGTGGCGCTGTGCAAGGGTCGCGGCGACATCCTGGCCTATGCCGAAGACCCCTGCGGCGCGGAAGCCGGTTTCTCCGGCCGCGAAATCATGGCGGAGTTCCGCCGCCGCACCGGCCTGCCTACCGCCACCAACATGATCGCCACCGACTGGCGGCAGATGGTGCATTCGGTGGACCTGGGCAGCGTGGACATTCCGCTGGCCGATCCGCATTTCTGGACCATGCGCGGCTCGGTGCGGGTGGCGCAGATGTGCGCCGACCGCGACCTGCGCTGGGGCAGCCATTCCAACAATCATTTCGACATCTCGCTGGCGATGTTCACCCATGTCGCCGCCGCCGCGCCCGGCAACATCACGGCCATCGACACCCACTGGATCTGGCAGGACGGCCAGCGCCTGACCAAGGAGCCGTTCCAGATCCGGGGCGGCCTGGTCGAGGTTCCCAAACGCGGCGGACTGGGCGTGGAGATCGACATGGCGGAAGTGGAGAAGGCGCACGCCCTCTACAGGACATTGGGCGACGGGGCGCGCGACGATGCCGCCGCCATGCAGTTCCTGATCCCCGGCTGGACCTTCGATCCCAAAAAACCCTGCCTGGTGCGCTGACGCCTGCGCAACATTGCGTCCGGCGCATGGGACGATGCCGTCTTTGGTTTGATTCCGGTCTGCCGGACCATCGCCGCCATGCTATAAAAGCGGCATGAACATTCAGGCCAAAGCTCCGCACGAACCGCCCCGCCGCATCCAGGTGTCGCCGCAGGACAATGTCGTCATCGTGGTCAACGATCTGGGCCTTGCAGCCGGAACGGCATTTCCCGACGGGCTGGTGCTCAACCATTTCGTGCCGCAGGGCCACAAAGTGGCGCTGGCCGACATCGCCGATGGCGGCGACATCGTCCGTTATGGCGAGATCATCGGCACCGCCAAAGGCGACATCCGGCGCGGCGACTGGGTGAATGAGGACAATGTGGTGATGGGCACCGCCCCGCCGCTGGACGCGCTGGAGATGGCGACACGCCCGCCGCCGCCCGCCGAACCGCTGACCGGCTATACTTTCGAGGGCTATCGCAACGCCGACGGCACGGTGGGCACCAAGAATATCCTGGCCATCTCCACCAGCGTGCAATGCGTGGCGGGCACGATGGAATATGCCCTGAAGCGCATCAAGGCCGATCTGCTGCCGAAATATCCCAACGTGGATGACGTTGTGGTGCTGACCCACGGTTATGGCTGCGGCGTCGCCATCACCGCGCCGCAGGCCGTGGTGCCGATCCGCACCCTGCAGAACCTGGCAAAGAACCCGAACTTCGGCGGCGAGGTGCTGGTGATCGGGCTCGGCTGCGAGAAGCTGGTGCCCGAACGCCTGCTGCCGGAAGGTCAGGATACCGGCACCATGCGGATGCAGGACCATGAAGGCTTCGGCGCCAATATCGCCGCCATCCTGGCGCAGGTGGAAGCCCGGCTGAAAATCCTGGACCAGCGCCGCCGCGAGACCGTGCCCGCCGCCGAGCTGATCGTGGGCATGCAATGCGGCGGCAGCGACGCCTTCAGCGGCCTGACCGCCAATCCCGCCCTGGGCTACTGCGCCGACCTGCTGGTGCGGGCGGGCGCGACCGTGATGTTCTCGGAAGTGACCGAGGTGCGCGACGCCATCCACCTGCTGACCCCGCGCGCCGCCAGCCGCGAGGTGGCCGACGCGCTGGTGCGCGAGATGCGCTGGTATGATTCCTATCTGGACAATGGCGGGGTGGACCGCGGCGCCAACACCACGCCCGGCAACAAAAAGGGTGGCCTGTCCAACATCATCGAAAAGTCGCTGGGCTCGGTCGCCAAGTCGGGCACCAGCGCCATCAGTGCCGTGCTGTCGCCGGGCGAGAAGCTGCGCGGGCGCGGACTGGTCTTCGCCGCCACGCCGGCCAGCGATTTCGTCTGCGGCACGTTGCAGATGGCATCGGGCATGAACATGCATGTCTTCACCACCGGACGCGGCACGCCCTATGGCCTGGCCGCCGTGCCGGTCATCAAGGTCGCCACCCGCAGCGAACTGGCGCGGCGCTGGGCCGACCTGATCGACCTGGATGCGGGGCCGATCGCCACCGGCGAAAAGACCATCGAGCAGGTGGGCTGGGAACTGTTCCACCTGATGCTGGACGTGGCCAGTGGCCGCAAACAGGTCTGGGCCGACAAATGGGGCCTGGCCAACGACCTGACCCTGTTCAATCCGGCGCCCGTCACCTGATCAGCGCGTCTTCGCGTCCTCCAGCACCATCGCGGCGCCCCTGTCGCCGATCATGATGGTGGGCGTGTTGGTGTTGCCCGAGGTGATGGTGGGCATCACCGAGGCGTCGATCACCCGCAACCCTGCGATGCCGCGCACCCGCAACCGCTCGTCCACCACCGCCAGCGGATCGCTGGCCGTTCCCATCTTCGCGGTGCCGACGGGATGGAAGATGGTGGTGCCAATATCACCGGCGGCATGAACCAGCGCGGCCTCGTCATCGCCCACGCCGGCACCGGGCCGGAACTCGTCGGGCGCGAACCGCGCCAGCGCGGGCTGCGCCATCAGGCGGCGGGTCAGGCGGATGCAGTCGGCGGCGATGCGCCGGTCCTC
>DASTMN010000051.1:0-45238 GCA_035714165.1 Rhizomicrobium sp. | reverse complement strand
GCCGGCAGCGGCGCTTTCGCCATCACGCCCGCGATCAGGGCGCAGGCCTTGTCCACCTGGCTGTCAGGGGCCTCGAAGATCAGTTCGTCATGCACCTGCAGCAGCATCACCGCCTCGACCTTCGCCTCGGCCAGCACACCGGGCAGCCGCACCATAGCGCGGCGGATGATGTCGGCGGCCGCGCCCTGGATGGGGGCGTTGATGGCGGCGCGCTCCGCACCCGCGCGGAAGCCCGGCACCTTGGCGTTGATCTCGCGGATATGGATGCGCCGCCCGAACAGGGTTTCCACGAAGCCGTGGGTGCGGGCGAACTGCTTGGTGGATTCCATATAGTCGCGGATGCCGGGAAAGCGGGTGAAATAGGTCTTGATATAGTCCGAGGCTTCGCTTTGCGGGATGCCGAGCTGGCCCGCCAGGCCGAAGGCGGAAATGCCGTAGATGATGCCGAAATTGATCGCCTTGGCGCGGCGGCGCACTTCGGCGGGCATGCCCTTGACCGGCACGCCGAAGATTTCCGAAGCCGTCATGGCGTGAATGTCCAGCCCGTCGGCAAAGGCCGTCTTCAGTTGCGGAATGTCGGCAATATGGGCCAGCAGCCGCAATTCGATCTGGCTGTAGTCGGCGCTGATCAGCTTTCTGCCCGCGGGCGCGATGAAGGCCTGGCGGATGCGGCGGCCTTCCTCGGTGCGGATGGGAATGTTCTGAAGGTTGGGATCGGTGGAGGCCAGCCGCCCCGTGGTGGTGGAGGCCATCGCATAGGAGGTGTGCACGCGCCCCGTTGCGGGGTTGATATGGCCGGGCAGCGCATCGGTATAGGTGCCGCGCAGCTTTGCCAGCCCGCGCCATTCCAGCACCTTGCGGGCGATGGGCGCACCTTGCGCCGCCACATCCTCCAGCACATCGCTGTCGGTGGACCAGGCGCCGGTCTTAGTCCGGCGTCCGCCCTCCATCTTCATCTTGTCGAACAGGATTTCGCCCAGCTGCTTGGGCGAGCCAATATTGAAGGGCTGCCCCGCCAGGGCGTGAATCTCGGTTTCCAGCGCCGCCTGCGCCCTGGCGAAATCGTTGGACAGTTTGCGCAGCAGGTCGGGATCGATGGCGATGCCCGCCTGCTCCATGTCGGCCAGCACCATCACCAGCGGCCGTTCCAGGGTTTCATAGACGGTGATCTTCTGCGCCGGGCGCAGCTTCGGTTTCAGCAGCCGGTGCAGGCGCAGGGTGACGTCGGCATCCTCGGCGGAATATTTCGTGGCTTCCGCCACCGGCACACAGTCGAAACCGATCTTGTCCTTGCCCTTGCCGGTGACCTCGGTGAAGGCGATGGGCGTGTGCGACAGGTGCAGTTCGGACAGTTCGTCCATGCCGTGACCGTGCAGGCCGCCTTCCAGCACATAGGAGAGCAGCATGGTGTCATCGATCGGGTTCAACCGGATGCCGCGCTGCAGGAAGATCAGCGCGTCGTATTTCAGGTTCTGGCCGATCTTCAGGATGCTGTCGTCTTCCAGCAACGGCTTCAGCCGCGCCAGCACATCGGCCTCGGTCATCTGCACGATGCCGCCGCCATCCTGGTCCGGCGACAGGTCTAGAGTCAGGCCGTCGCCCCGGCGGTGGCCGCAGGGAATATAGCAGGCCTCGCCCGGCTGGACGGCCAGCGCCACGCCGCAGAGACTGGCGCGCATGGGGTCCAGCGAGGTGGTCTCGGTATCCACGCAGACCGCGCCCGCCGCCCGCGCTTTCGCCACCCAGGCATCCAGGTCGGCGGCGGCCGTCACCGTCACATAGGCGTCGCGGTTGACCGGCGCGCGCAGGGCGGCGTCCGGCGGCGCGGCCTCCGCGATATCGGGCAGTTGTGGCTTGGGCGGCAGGGCGTTCGCCACCGTGGGCGCGGCGGTGATCGCGTCCAGGTCCTCCACCTGGAAATGCGCGGCGGCGCGGCGCGTCAGGGTCGAGAACTCCATCGCCTTGAGAAAGGCGATCAGCTCGCTGGCGCGCGGTTCCTGCACCGCGAAATCGCCCGGCGGTTCGTTCAGCGGCACATGATCGTCCAGCGTCACCAGCCTCAGCGACAGGCGGGCATTGTCCGCATGTTCGATCAGCGTCTCGCGGCGCTTGTTCTGCTTGATCTCGGTGGCGCGCGACAGCAGCGTTTCCAGGTCGCCATACTGGTTGATGAGGTCGGCGGCGGTCTTGATGCCGATGCCGCGCACGCCCGGCACATTGTCCACGCTGTCGCCCGCCAGCGCCTGCACATGGATCACCTTGTCCGGCGCGACACCGAACTTTTCCAGCACCTCGGCGCTGGCCAGGCGGCGGTTTTTCATGGTGTCCAGCAGTTCCACCTGCCCGTCCACCACAAGCTGCATCAGGTCCTTGTCGGAGGAGATGATGGTGCAGCGCGCGCCCGCCGCGCGGGCCAGCCGGGCATAGGTGGCGATCAGGTCGTCGGCCTCATAGCCCGCCAATTCGACGCAGGAGACGCCGAAGGCGCGGGTGGCGTCGCGCACCAGCGGAAACTGCGGCACCAGGTCTTCGGGCGGCGGCGGCCGGTTGGCCTTGTAGCCGTCATAAATGGCATTGCGGAAGGTCTTTTCGCCCGCGTCGAAAATCACCGCCAGATGGGTGGGGGCATCGGGGCCCTTCATGTCCTCCAGCAGCTTCCACAGCATGTTGCAGTAGCCGGAGACCGCGCCGGTGGGCAGGCCGTCGGACTTGCGGGTCAGCGGGGGCAGCGCGTGATAGGCCCGGAACAGATAGCCGGAACCGTCCACCAGGTAGAGATGATCGCCTTTTTTCAGGCCCGTCCCGGCGTCACCTGTCAGCGGTGCCGTCAATGGTGGCCGTCTTTGAGCACAAAGCGCTTGTCGCAATAGGGGCATTCGACGAAATGTTCGTCGCCCATTTCCAGCCACACCCGGGGATGGCCCAGCGCGCCGCCACCCCCGTCACACGAGACGCGGTGCTGATCGGTTTCAACGACTTCGGGAACCTCGACAGGCATGGAAAAACTCTGATTGGGCGGGACGGGCCGGATCATAGCCGCTAGGATTTGGGGGGCAAGGGCAGGTTTTTCATGGTGCGTCTGACGAAAATCTATACCCGCACGGGCGATTCCGGCGACACCGGGCTGGGCGATGGCCGCCGGGTTTCCAAGACCGATCCGCGCATCGCCGCCATCGGTGCGGTGGATGAATGCAACGCCGCCCTGGGCGTGGCGCGGCTGGCCGCCGATGCCCAGAGCGATTCAATGCTGGCCCGCATCCAGAACGACCTGTTCGACCTGGGGGCCGACCTGTCGGCGCCGGACGGCGAAAGCCGCCTGCGGGTCGCGCCGGAACAGGTGACGCGGCTGGAAGCGGAGATGGACGCAATGAACGCCACCCTCGCGCCGCTGGCCAGCTTCGTGCTGCCGGGCGGCACGGCGCTGGCGGCGCATCTGCACCTGGCCCGCGCCATCGCCCGCCGCGCCGAGCGCACGATGGTGGCGCTGGCGGCGGCGCAATCCGTCACGCCGGCGGCGCTCCATTATATCAACCGCCTGTCGGATCACCTGTTCGTGCTGGCGCGCGCCGCCAATCACGCGGGCGGCGCGGGCGATGTGCTGTGGGTGCCGGGCGGCAACAGATAGGCGCGGCGCGCCTATTCCGGCCCGTGCTGTCTGCCGAAGACAAAGGCCAGGATCACACCGATCACGCCCGTCACGCCCCAGCCGGGCGTCGCCAGGAAGGAATAGACACCCTGCGCCATGCCGGGCAGGCGGTTCTGCACCCAGCTTTTGAAATCGCCCAGGCTGGCGGGATGAACCGCCTCCCACACCGTGCCCAGCGAGCGCACCGTCAGTTCGCCGCCGCGCTCCAGCGAGGTGATGGCGTCCGCGCCCAGCAGCATCAGGGCGATGACGATCAGGATCAGGCTGACAAGGCGCAAGGTGACGGACATGGGCCGAGACCCTAACGGCAGGGGGGCGGTGAAACAAGAATTGGCAGGTCCGCAAAAAAGCAAACCGCCCGCGAAGGTGTTTCGCGGGCGGCTGCCATTCCTAAACGCGATGTGCCGGATCAGGCCTGCGGCGCGTCGGCTTCCTTGGCCTTCTTGCCGATGTCCTCGCCGGTGGCCTGGTCCACCTGCTTCATCGACAGGCGCACCTTGCCGCGATCGTCAAAGCCCAGCAGCTTGACCTTCACTTCCTGGCCTTCCTTGACCACATCCGACGGCTTGGCGACGCGGCTGGCCGCCAGTTCGGAGACATGCACCAGGCCGTCCTTGGGACCGAAGAAGTTCACGAAGGCGCCAAAGTCCATCACCTTGACGATCTTGCCGTCATAGATCTGGCCCACTTCCGGCTCGGCGGTCAGGCCCTTGATCCACTTGATCGCGGCCTTGATCGCCTCGTGATCGGAGGACGCCACCTTCACGGTGCCGTCGTCTTCCACGTTGATCTTGGCGCCGGTCTTTTCCACGATCTCGCGGATCACCTTGCCGCCGGTGCCGATCACGTCGCGGATCTTGTCGGTCGGAATCTTGATCTGCTCGATGCGCGGGGCGTGCTCGCCCAGCTCGGCGCGGGCGCCGGTCAGGGCCTTGTTCATCTCGCCCAGAATGTGCAGGCGGCCACCCTTGGCCTGGTCCAGCGCGACCTTCATGATGTCCTTGGTGATGCCGGAAATCTTGATATCCATCTGGAGGCTGGTGACGCCGTCCTCGGTGCCCGCCACCTTGAAGTCCATGTCGCCCAGGTGATCCTCGTCACCCAGAATGTCCGACAGAACCACATAGCGGTCGCCTTCCAGGATCAGTCCCATGGCGATGCCCGCCGTGGGCTTCTTGATCGGCACGCCCGCATCCATCAGCGCCAGCGAGGTGCCGCAGACGGTCGCCATCGAGGAGGAGCCGTTGGACTCGGTGATCTCCGACACCACGCGGATGGTGTAGGGGAACTCGTCCTTGGACGGCAGCATCGGATGGATGGCGCGCCAGGCCAGCTTGCCGTGGCCGATTTCGCGGCGGCCGGGCGAACCCATGCGGCCGGTCTCGCCCACCGAATAGGGCGGGAAGTTGTAGTGCAGCATGAAGGTCTGCTTGCCGGTGCCTTCCAGGCTGTCCACGAACTGCTCGTCCTCGGCGGTGCCCAGGGTGGCGATGCACAGCGCCTGGGTTTCGCCGCGGGTGAACAGGGCCGAACCGTGGGTGCGCGGCAGGATGCCGACTTCCGCCACGATGGGGCGCACCGTGGTCAGGTCGCGGCCGTCGACGCGCGTCTTGGTGTCCAGCACCGCGTTGCGCATCACATCGGCTTCCACGTCATGCAGCAGGCCGCCATAGACATTGGCGGGCACCTTGCCTTCGCCCTCGCCCACGAACTGTTCGGCGAACTTCTTCTTCACGGCGCTCAGCGCGTCGCGGCGCTCGAACTTGACGGGAAGCTGGAAGGCCTTGGCCAGTTCGGCGGAGGCCGCCGCCTTGATCGCGGCGCGCACCGGGGCATGAACGTCCTGCGGCACCGGGCGGGGATCCTTGGCGGCCTTTTCGGCCAGGCGGATGATGGCGTCGATGGCCGCCTGCATCTGCTCGTGGCCGAACACCACCGCGCCCAGCATTACCTCTTCCGAGAGTTCCTGGGCTTCGGATTCCACCATCATCACGGCGTCGCGCGTACCGGCGACCACCAGTTCCAGCTTGGATTCCGGATACTGGTCGATGGACGGGTTCAGCACATATTCGCCGTTGATGTAGCCGACGCGGGCCGCGCCGATCGGGCCCTGGAATGGCAGGCCCGACAGGGTCAGGGCGGCGCTGGCGGCGATCATCGCCACCACATCCGGGTCGTTCTCAAGATCGTGGGACAGCACCTGCGCCACCACCAGAACTTCGTTCTTGAAGCCGTCGGCGAACAGCGGGCGGATGGGACGGTCGATCAGGCGCGAGATCAGCGTCTCGCGCTCGGTGGGGGCGCGCTCGCGCTTGAAATAGCCGCCCGGAATCTTGCCGGCGGCATAGTAGCGCTCCTGGTAATTCACGGTCAGCGGGAAGAAGTCCTGGCCTTCCTTGGCATTGGCGGCGCCCACGGCGGTGGCCAGCACCACGGTCTCGCCATAGGTGGCCAGCACCGAGCCATCGGCCTGGCGGGCGATCTTGCCGGTTTCCAGGGTCAGCTCGCGACCGCCGAACTGGAACGTCTCTTTGTGGATGTTGAACATCTGTCTTCTCTCGTTGCCCCGCCGCCATATTGCGCGCGGGCCTTCTTTTCAGGCCGCGCCCGCTTTTGCGGGCCGCCCATGACAGCTCCCCTATGGAGCCAGCCCCGCCGGAAGCTCATCCCCCGGCAAAGCAAAGCAACGGCGCACGCCTTCGCGCACGCCGTTGCCAATTCAGGTTCGGACCGGCGGCCTCAGCGGCGCAGGCCCAGCTTCGCGATGATGCTCTCATAGCGCTTCACGTCGCGGGACTTCACATAGTCCAGCAGGCCGCGGCGCTGCGACACCATCTTGATCATGCCGCGGCGCGAATGATTGTCCTTGGCGTGGGTCTTGAAGTGTTCGGTGAGGTTGGCGATGCGCTCCGACAGGATCGCGATCTGCACTTCCGGCGAGCCGGTGTCGTTCTTGCCGGTGGAATGTTCGGCAATGACTTCTTTCTTGCGTTCAGGCGTGATCATTTTTTCTTCCGGACATCAGGGGTTTGAAAAATTGAAGACACGAAACGGCCGGACTTCTCCTCCGGCGATCTCGGCCAATGCCACGGGCAGGGCGGCCTCATCCTTGAGATAGACCACCTGCCCCTGGAGTTCGTCGCCGCCGAACTCCTCCTGCAGCCGGGCGAACAGGTTCGCGCGGATGAGGATGGGGTTGCCGGATCGGATGCGAACCGTATCGGGGCCCGAAACGGCCAGCGCCGGGATGCCGTCCAGCGCGGTCGCAAGGGGCTTCAGATACCCAAAAGCGGCGGGACTATGCAGGAAAGGGGTCAGGGTATCCAGCGCCACGGCGTCTTTTTCTTCCCAGGCCCCCAGCGCCACCCGGCGCAGCGCCGTGACATGGCCTAGGGTTCCCAGCGCCAAGGCGATGTCGCGCACCCAGGAACGGACGTAAGTGCCTTTGCTACAAAGGATTTCAAAGTCTGCGCTGTCGGGCCGGACGGCCAGCAGCCGGGCCTCGAACACCTCCACCGGGCGGGGGGCCAGGACCACCTCCTCCCCCTCCCGCGCCAGGTCATAGGCGCGTTCCCCCGCCACCCGGACGGCGGAATAGGCCGGGGGCACCTGGTTCAGGGTGCCGGTGAACCGGGGCAGCATGGCCAGGATCTCGGCCTCGGTGGGGCGGACGGCGCTGGTGCCGGTGACCTTGCCCTCGGCATCGTCGCTATCGCGGCTTTCCCCCCACTGGGCGGTGAAGCGGTAGACCTTGTCGGCGTCCATCGCATAGGGAACGGTCTTGGTCGCCTCGCCCAGCGCGATGGCCAGAATGCCGGTCGCCATCGGGTCCAGCGTGCCGGCATGGCCGGCCTTCTGGGCGTCGAAGATGCGGCGCACCGCCGCCACGGCCTGGGTCGAGCCCATGCCCAGCGGCTTGTCCAGAATGACCCAGCCGTGAACCGGCGTGCCCTTGCGCCTGCGCGCCATGCGTTGCTTTCAAGCGGATTGCGCCGACCTTCTGTCAAAGCGCGCGGGCGGGCGCAAGGCCCGTTCCATCAGGTTCGCGGTTACGCGATAACGCGCTCCAGATGCGCCGCCAGAATGCCTTCCTCGCCCGGCACGAAGGGAATCGCGTCCATCATCGAGCCATAGACATTGTGGTCGTCGCGCACGCCATACAGGCGCTGGCTGACCAGGCGGAACTGCGGCGCGAAACGGTCGGCCAGATTTTCTTCCAGATGATGCGGCTCGGCCGGGGTGGGCGCATGGCCGATTTCCACGATCAGCAGCAGGCGGCCGCCGGGGCGGGTGACGCGCTTGATCTCGGCGATGGTGGCATCGACATCGTCCACATGGTCCAGGCTGTTGAAGGTCGAGACGCTGTCGAAATGGGCGTCGGGAAAGGGCATCTTTTCCGAGGGCGCGTTGCAATAGGTCATGCGCTGGCCGCCCAGCAGCTTCTGATACTTGTCGGCCAGGGGATCGAGGCCGACACGCTCGGCGGTCATGTCCGCCCATTCCAGGCTGCCGCAGGGGCCGCAGCCGATATCGAGAATCCTTTTCCCGGCATAATCGTCGCGGGAGATGCCGAAAAAGCTCGTATAGAACTGCTCATAATGGGACCGCTCATGTTCCATTCTGGACTGGTCGTGCCGTATCGGGGCGGCCACGCCCTTCCAGAAGCGCATCTCGTGATGTTCCTTGTAGAGCTTGCGCGCGGGCGCGGGCAGCACAGAAACCACGGAATTGACGAGATACTTGGCGGAAGGCTTGAGAGCGGCGAGCATGAAGGGGGGCATCCTTTGCGTTGTTGATGCGCAAGAGGATTCAAGAGCCGTGCCGCAACGCGGTTAACCGGTCTTAACGCTGATCGCCGTCTTCGTTGCCGTCTTCGTCACCGTCTTCGCCGGCATCGGACGCGGCCAGGTCGCGGCTGACCCGTTCGGACTTGAGGATGGTTTCGATCTTCTGCGCCTCGGCAAAAGACTCGTCCTCGACAAAGCGCAGGTCGGGCGTGAACTTCATGCTCAAGTGATGGCCCATCTCGCCGCGCAGGAAGCCCTTGTGCCGGTTCAGCGCCGCCACGATGGCCTTGGCGTTCTGCCCGCCCAGCGGTTCGCAATAGACCGTGGCATAGCGCATGTCGGGCGACGGCTTGACCTGGGTCACCGTCACCGAGACGCCTTCCAGGTCGGGATCGCGGATGTCGTTCTGCCGCAGCACATCGGCCAGGGCATGGCGCAGCGCCTCGCCCACGCGCAACTGGCGCTGCGACGGGCCGGTGGGGCCGTCATGACGGCCGGTGCGGCGGCCACCGGAGCGGCCCGGATTGCGGCCGGAAGGACGGCGAGACATCAGGTGATCCCCGGATGCGCGCGGATCAGAGCGCGCGCTGGATGGTTTCGACCTCGAAACACTCGATGACGTCGCCCTTCTGCAGGTCCTGATAGCTGGTGAAGCCCATGCCGCATTCCTGCCCGACCTGAACTTCCTTCACTTCGTCCTTGAAGCGCTTGAGGGTCGAGAGTTCGCCTTCATGGATCACCACATTGTCGCGGATCAGGCGCACCTTGGCGCCACGGCGGACCGTGCCCTCGGTGACCTTGCAGCCGGCGACCTTGCCCACCTTGGTGATGGAGAAGACTTCCAGGATTTCGGCATTGCCCAGGAACTTTTCGCGCGTCTCGGGCGTCAGCATGCCCGACAGCGCCGCCTTCACGTCATCCACCAGGTTGTAGATGATGTTGTAATAGCGGATTTCCACGCCATCGCGCTTGGCGCGGTCGCGGGCCTGGTTGTTGGCGCGGACATTGAAACCGAACACGCCCGCACCCGAGGCCTGGGCCAGGATGATGTCGCTTTCGGTGATGCCGCCCACGCCGGACTGGAGGATCTGCACACCCACCTCGTCGGTGCCCAGCTTGGCCAGCGCGCCCTGGATGGCTTCCGCCGAACCCTGGACATCGGTCTTGAGCACCAGCGGCAACAGGCGCTTCTCACCCGCCTCGCGGGTCTTGAGCAACTGGTCCAGCGTCTGGCGCGAATTGCTGGCCTGGCGCTGCTCGCGGCGCTTGCGGGCGCGATATTCCGCCACTTCGCGGGCGCGCGCTTCGCTTTCGACCACCACCATCTCGTCGCCCGCTTCCGGCGCGGCCGACAGGCCCAGCACCTCGATCGGGGTGGAGGGACCGGCTTCCTTCACCGTCTCGCCGCGTTCGTTGGCCAGAAGGCGCACCTTGCCCCATTCGGCGCCGGCCACCACGATGTCGCCGACCTTCAGCGTGCCGCGCTGGACCAGCACGGTGGCCACCGGGCCACGGCCCTTGTCCAGCTTGGCTTCCACCACCGCGCCTTCAGCGGCGCGGTCGGGATTGGCCTTGAGGTCCAGGATTTCGGCCTGCAGGAGGATGGCTTCCTCCAGCTTGTCCAGGCCGGTGCCCTTGAGGGCGGATACTTCCACCACCTGCACATCACCGCCCATGTCCTCGACCTGCACTTCATGCTGCAGCAGTTCGGTCTTGACGCGGGTGGGGTTGGCGGACGGCTTGTCGATCTTGTTGACCGCCACGATCATCGGCACGCCCGCCGCCTTGGCATGGGCGATGGCCTCGACCGTCTGGGGCATCACGCCGTCATCGGCGGCGACCACCAGGATCACCAGGTCGGTGACCTTGGCGCCGCGCGCGCGCATCTGGGTGAAGGCGGCATGGCCCGGCGTGTCCAGGAAGCTGATCTTCTGGCCGGACCGCAGGTTCACCTGATAGGCGCCGATATGCTGGGTGATGCCGCCTGCTTCGCCCGCCACCACATCGGTCTTGCGCAGCGCGTCGAGCAGCGAGGTCTTGCCGTGATCGACATGGCCCATGACGGTGACCACGGGCGGACGGGCCACCAGCGCGCCGTCCTCATCCTTGTCGCCGGTCAGGCCTTCCAGCACGTCGCTTTCGGCGACGCGCTTGACCACATGGCCGTATTCCGTCGCCACCAGTTCGGCGGTGTCGGCGTCGATGATGTCGTTGGGCGTGGCCATCATGCCGTTCTTCATCAGCACCTTGATGACGTCCACGGTGCGGCGGGCCATGCGGTTGGCCAGTTCGGCCACGGTGATGGTTTCGGGTACCACGATGTCGCGCGGACCGGCCGGACCGGCCTGGACCTGATGGCCCTTGTTCACGCGCTGCAGGTGGCGCTTGTAGGAGGCGACCGAGCGCACGCGCTCGTCATCGTCCGACAAGGCGCGGGTGACGGTCAGCTTGCCGCGGCGGCGTTCGCCTTCGGCCTTTTTGGGCGCGGGCGTCTTGGGCGCGCCGGGCTTGCCGGGAATGCCCTTCTTGCCGCTGTCGCCTTCTTCCTCGTCATTCGCCAGGCGGCGGCGCGGCGCATCGGCGGCGGCCACCTCGCCCGCCTTGGGCTGTTCCAGGCGGCGCGCGGCTTCCTGCTCGGCGCGCTTCTTGGCCAGTTCGTCGGCGGCCTTGCGGGCTTCCTCTTCCTGCTTGCGGCGCTCGGCGGCGGCATGCTCGGCCTTCAGCAGTTCCTCTTCCTGGGCGCGGCGCTGGGCCTCGGCCTCGGCGATGCGGCGGGCCTCGGCGTCGGACACCTTGGCATCGGCCAGCGCGGCGGCGCGGCGGGCCTTTTCCTCGTCCGACAACTGGCGCAGCACCACGCCGCGCGGCGCGGGCACGGCGGGCTTTTCCGGCGCCTTGGCGGCGGGGGCGGGCTTTTCAACCGGCGCGGGCTTGGCGGCCACGGGCTTGGCGGCGGGCGCACCCAGGGTGCGCTTCTTTTCGACCACCACCGCCTTGGTGCGGCCATGGCTGAAGCTCTGCTTGACGGTGGAAGTTTCCGTCTTCTTCAGCGACAGCGTTTTTGCCGGGCGCTTGCTCTCGTCGGTATCGCTCATGATGCTCTTTCATTCCGGTCGCGGACATTCCGGCGGCGGGAATCCGCCTCCCGGAAACCCGCAAGCCGCTCCGCGTCAAAGATCAGCCGTTCACTCAGGCCGCCCGGTTGGATGGCGGCATGTATCACATTCTCGCGCCCCAGCGCCAAGCCCAATTCGGCGCTGGTCAGGCATTCGACCACCACGCAGTCCAGTTCCAGCCGGTGCGCGGCGGCATAAAGCTTGCGCTTGCCGTCCCTGGAACCGTCCAGCGCCTCGATCAGCACCTTGGGCGGCTTGGGGCCTTCCAGCCCGCGCAGCACATTGTCGAAACCCAGCAACAGGCTGCCGCCGCGCCGCGCGATGCCCATGTCGCCCAGGATGCGCGTCGCCAGCGCCTTTTCCGCGCGGTCGGCCAGATCGGCGGACGCCGTCACCGGCTGCCGGGCGGCGCGGGAGAAAAGCTTTTTCTCCACCGCCCGGTTCACGGCATCGCGTGTCGCCGTCACCCACAACCCGCGGCCCGGCAACCGGGCGGCGACATCCGGCACCACATTGTTGTCCGGGTCCGCCACGAACCGCATCAGGCGGCTTTCGGATTGCACCTCGCCGGTGACCAGGCAGCGGCGCTGACGCAGGCCGTCATCGTCCAGGATCAGTCCCTCCGCCGCATCGGCGCGCGACATTCTGGGCACCGCGCGCGCGTCGTCCGCGCACGGGGCCTGCATCGCATCGTCCTCGCTGATTTTGGCGGCGGCGGTCATTAGGCTTCGCTGTTCTCCGTTTCGCCGTCCACGGCGTCCTCGGCGATTTCCTCCTCGACCGGCGCCTCGATCCAGCCCGCCGCCACGCGCGCCGCCATCACGATGGCGTTGGCGTCGTCGCTGGTGAGGTTGAAGCCGTCCAGGGCGCCGGGAACGCGCACGCGCTCCTTGTCCTTGTTCAGTTCGTAATAGCCCACCAGGTCGTCACCGGCGCAGCCCGCCAGGTCGTCCAGCGTCTTGATGTCATGCTCGCCCAGGGCGACGGCCATCGCCGGGGTCACGCCGTCCACCGCCAGCACATCGTCGGTGACGCCCAGCGCCAGGCGCTTGTCGTCCATCTCCTTGTTGCGGGCCTCGATGAACTCCACGGCGCGGCTTTGCAGTTCCTGCGCGGTTTCCTCGTCGAACGCCTCGATCTGAGCCAGTTCGCCCAGGTCCACATAGGCGACATCCTCGATGGTGGCGAAGCCTTCCGAGGCCAGCAGCTGGGCCACGGTCTCGTCCACATCCAGGCTGTTCATGAACAGTTCGGTGCGGGCGGCGAATTCCTTCTGGCGGCGTTCCGATTCCTCGGCCTCGGTCAGGATGTCGATCTGCCAGCCGGTGAGCTGGGAGGCCAGGCGCACATTCTGGCCGCGGCGGCCGATGCCCAGCGACAGCTGCTCGTCCGGCACCACCACCTCGACGCGATGGGTGTCTTCGTCCAGCACCACCTTGGTCACTTCGGCGGGGGCCAGGGCGTTGACGATGAAGGTCGCCGCCTCGCCGTTCCACGGAATGATGTCGATGCGCTCGCCCTGCAGTTCCTGCACCACTGCCTGCACGCGCACGCCGCGCATGCCGACGCAGGCGCCAACCGGATCGATGCTGCTGTCCTTGGAAATCACGGCGATCTTGGCGCGGGAGCCGGGATCGCGGGCCACGGCGCGGATTTCGATCACGCCGTCATAGATTTCCGGCACCTCCTGGGCGAACAGCCGGACCATGAACTGCGGATGGCTGCGCGACAGGAAAATCTGCGGGCCACGGGCCTCGCGGCGCACGTCGTAGATATAGGCGCGGATACGGTCGCCGGCGCGGAAGGATTCGCGCGGGATCATCTCGTCGCGGCGCACCACGCCCTCGGCCTTGCCCAGGTCCACCACAACCGAGCCGAACTCGCTGCGCTTGACCACGCCATGCACCACTTCGCCGATGCGGTCCTTGTATTCGTCATACTGGCGCTCGCGCTCGGCGTCGCGCACCTTCTGCACGATCACCTGCTTGGCGTTCTGGGCGTTGATGCGGTTGAAATCCACCGGCGGCAGGGTCTCAGCGATGATGTCGCCGATCTGGGCGTCGGGGTTGCGCTTGCGGGCGTCGGCCAGGGAAATCTCGGTCTTGTCGTTCTCGACCAGTTCCACGACATGCAGGTAGCGCGAGACATGGGTTTCGCCGGTGCGCGGATCGATATCCACCTTGATGTCGTTCTCGGCGCCGTAATGGGCCTTGGCGGCGCGCTGCATCGCCTCTTCCATCGCGGTCAGCACCACCTGCTTGTCGATGGACTTGTCGCGCGCGACGGCGTCGGCGATCTGCAACAGTTCAAGCCGGTTGGCGGAAATTGCGCTGGCCATGACTACTTCTCCTGAGTGGCAGACGATTTTCTCGTCTTCAAATCTTCGTTGATGAGCTTGTCGGTGAGCACGAGCTTGGCGTTGGCGACATTGCGGAACGCAAAGCGGATATCGGCGGCGGACAGACTGGTGTCGCGGATCACGACATCCTGGCCGTCCAAGCCCAGAAGGGTGGCGCGGAAGCGCTTGCGCGCCCCCACCGGGGTTTCCACCGGCGCATGCAGCTCGATCCTGGCCTCATGGCCGGACCAGCGCGAAAAATCCATCGGCCGGGTCAGGGGCCGGTCGATGCCGGGCGAGGAGACCTCGATCTCATACTCGCCCTCAATCGGGTCTTCGGCCTCGATGAAATCCAGCAGCGCATGGGACAGCGCGGCGCAATCGTCCACATCCATGCCGCCATCGGGACGCTCGGCCATCACCTGCAGGACGCGGTTGGACCCGCCCATCATGCGCAGGCGCACCAGCCGGAAGCCCGCCTTTTCGATGACGGGTTCGAATACCGGGTCGAGATTTGTCGCTGCCGAAATTGCCAACGTCGTTCCTGTTTGCCGTATGCCGGAAATACAAAGCCTTTTGCCCGCGGCGGCCATTTCGACCGCCACACAACCAAGTCTTGTTGTTCGGGATGGCGGCTATCTACGCCTTATCCAGCCGGATTTCAAGCACAGGCCCAAGCACAGCCCCTCCTCCCCCTATGGCGCGAAGCGCCTCAAAAGGGGGAGGTGGTTTCAGCGTGCGACGCCGACCCCTTGGGAGGCGAGCGGAAGCTGGACCGGAGGGGGTTATTTCTTCTTATAAAGATCCATCGTGACGACGCCGCTGGCCACGGCTTCGTCCAGCTTCCGCTTTTTCTCGGCCTTTTGCGCCGCCTGTTCCACCTTTTCCTGGATGGCCTGCTGGCGCTCCAATTCGGCAAAGGGCGAAGGCAGGACCAGCACCAGGATCAGCACAAAGGTGCACAGGGCCGCGATCACGATCACGCCCAGGTCGCCGTAATGGGTGCCGTAAATGACCCGGTCTTCGGTAGGGTCTTTTTCCTGCGGGGGCTTTTTCATGGGGCGATTTTAGCCCGCCGCCGGAAGCGGAGGAAAGTGGGCGGGCCCTTGATCGCCTTGCTTTCATAGCGGGTGGGGGGCCAGTCGGCGGGGCGGGATTTCCAGTCCTCTACCCCCTGCGCCAGCCATTCAAAGGCCGGATGGGCCATCAGCCGCTCCAGCGCATAGGGCAGGTAGGACTTGTCGTCGGTGGCGAAGCGCAGTTCCGCGCCGGGCCTGAGCACCCGCGCCAGCTCGTCCAGCATCTCCATCTGGAGGAAACGGCGCTTATGGTGGCGGGTCTTGGGCCAGGGATCGGGAAACAGCAGGAAAAAGCGCCCCAGGCTGGCATCGGGCAGCGCCTCGATGATTTCCCGGCCGTCCCCCTCATACAGGCGAACGGTGTTCAGCGGGCTTTCTTCCAGCTTTGTCAGTAGCTTGGCCATGCCCATCTCATAGGGTTCGGCGCCGATCAGGCCGATATGGCGATGGGCCTGGGCCTGCCAGGCCAGATGCTCGCCTGCGCCGAAACCCACCTCCAGCCACACCTCCCGAACACTGTCCGGAAACTGGGCGCGGGGGTCGCCGCCCGGCACATAGGCCAGATCGCGCAACAGCCCCTGACGCAACCCTGCCTGCCGGGAGGACAGTTTTGGCCCCTTGCGGCGGCCATACAGCTTGCGGCGGTTTCGATCAGGGTGGGGGGCAGGCGCGGTCATGAGCGGGGTCTAGACAGCATTTCGCCTCCGCGCGCAAACGCGGAGGCGAAACCTGCTCAGGTCACCCTCCCCCTTGTGCGCGCAGCGCACCCGAAGGGGGAGGTGGCTGAAAGGCGGGCTTGCTCGCTTTTCAGCCGGAGGGGGTCAAATCAGAAAGCCGACTTGATCTTGTCCGCCAGGTCGGTCTTTTCCCAGGAGAAGCCGCCTTCGGCATCCGGCTCGCGGCCGAAATGGCCATAGGCCGCGGTGCGGGCGAAGATCGGCTTGTTGAGGTCCAGATGCTCGCGGATGCCGCGCGGCTTCAGGTTCATCAGCTGCGGCAGCAGCACTTCCAGCTTGGCTTCATCGACCTTGCCGGTGCCGTGGGTGTCCACATAGACGCTCAGCGGCTCGGCCACGCCGATGGCATAGGCGAGCTGGATGGTGCAGCGGTCGGCCACGCCCGAAGCCACGACATTCTTGGCCAGATAGCGCGCGGCATAGGCGGCGGAACGGTCCACCTTGGTGGAGTCCTTGCCCGAGAAGGCGCCGCCGCCATGCGGGGCCGCGCCGCCATAGGTATCCACGATGATCTTGCGGCCGGTCAGGCCGCAGTCGCCGTCCGGACCGCCGATCACGAAGGAGCCGGTGGGATTGATATGCCAGACGGTCTTGTCGTTGATCCATTCGGCGGGCAGCGCCTCACGAATATACGGCTCGACGATCTTGCGGATGTCGGCGCTGGTCTGGGATTCATGGGCGTGCTGGGTGGACAACACGATCTGCGTGGCTTCCACCGGCTTGCCGTTCACATAGCGCAGGGTGACCTGGCTCTTGGCGTCGGGCAGCAGGGTCGCCTCCTTGCCCGAATGACGGGCATCGGCCAGCAGCTTGAGGATCTTGTGGCTGTAGAACAGCGGCGCCGGCATCAGGGCCGGGGTTTCGCGGCAGGCATAGCCGAACATGATGCCCTGGTCGCCCGCGCCCTCGTCCTTGTTGCCGGACGCGTCCACGCCCTGCGCGATATGGGCGGACTGGGCATGCAGCAGGACTTCGACCTGGGCGTTCTTCCAGTGGAAACCGTCCTGCTCATAGCCGATGTCCTTGATCGCCTTGCGGGCGATGTCTTCCACCTCGGCGGCGCCGACGCCCTTGGGGCCACGGGTTTCGCCCGCGATCACCACGCGGTTGGTGGTGCACAGGGTTTCGCAGGCGGCGCGGATGTCCCAGGGGCTCATGCCTTCCTTGGGGCCTTCGCGGAAGAACAGGTCCACCACTTCGTCGGAGATGCGGTCGGACACCTTGTCCGGATGGCCTTCCGAAACGCTTTCGGAGGTGAAGAGATAGTCGGAACGCGCCATGCTGCTGGTCCTTAACAATTCGGGTCGGCCTTCTTTACAGGGTTTGGCCGGGGGGTCAACCAGCATATGTCAAATATGACATATGCTCTGGCGGCCCTCCGGTGGGCCGCTGGCAGCAAGTGCAATCCCCCCGGTCTTTTTGTGGTCACTCCCGCTCGCGCGGAGGCTGCAACCCCGCTATACAGCCTGAAAATACCTCCGCCGCCCCTTCGCACCTGTCGGCACACGGCCCATGCGCGGGGGAGGCGGGCCAGAGCACATGGATAAAGACCGCATGCGAACCGCCACCGTCGAACGCAAGACCCGCGAGACCGAGATTGCCGTCTCCCTCGACCTGGACGGCAGCGGCGAGGCCGACATCGACACCGGCATCGGGTTCCTGGATCACATGCTGGAGAGCTTTGCCCGCCACTCGATGATCGACCTGAAGGTGCGCGCCCAGGGCGACCTGCATGTGGACTATCACCACACCACCGAAGACACCGCCATCGTCATCGGCCAGGCGGTCAAGCAGGCGCTGGGCGATTTTTCCGGCATCACCCGTTTCGGCAGCGCCCTGATCCCGATGGACGAGGCGCTGACCCGCGTGGCGCTGGACCTCTCCAACCGGCCCTATCTGATCTGGAAGGTGACGATCCCCAAGCCCAAGCTGGGCGAGATGGACACCGAGCTGTTCAAGGAATGGTTCCAGGCCTTCGCCCAGAATGCCGGCGTGTGCCTGCATATCGAGAACCTGTATGCCGACAACAGCCACCACATCGTGGAAACCTGCTTCAAGGGGCTGGCGCGGGCGCTTCGCCAGGCGGTGACACCCGATGACCGGCTGGATGGGGCAAGCCCGTCGAGCAAGGGTTCGCTATAGCCTTTTGCTCCGGCGCGGCAGTTTCGTGCCGCCCAGACTTCCCAGATAGGCGCAGAACATGTCGGACATGGCATCGGCATGGATTACGATCTGCGCTGCAGTCCGCGGCGTTTCGGAAAATTTCTTTCCTGCGGCGGAGAGCGTCGTCATGATCAGGTCGCCCGCCAACTGGCGTGCGGCATCCGAAGCCTTAGGTAGCGCCTCCCGCATGAAGGCCCGGATCGTCCGCTGGCCCGAGGCCCGCGCCTCCCGTGCCTCGGGCGCATCGCGATAAAGCGGCGCCGCATCGTCCAGCGCCCCGCGCATCGTGGCTTCCTCGCATTCCGAACGGATGAAGGCATGCACCAGGGCGCGCAGCCGCTCCGGCGGCGGCCTTTGCCGGTCCGCAAGGATGCTGGTCAGCAGGTCCTGCGTCTGCCGCCATTCATCGCTCTGCAGCCGGAAGAGGATCGCCGCCTTGTTGGGAAAATACTGATACACCGATCCGACGCTCACCCCGGCCCGCTCGGCCACGCGCGCGGTGGTGAAGCGCGTCGCGCCCTCCTTCGCCAGAACCTGAATAGCGGCTTCGAGAATCGCGGCGACAAGCTCTGTCGAGCGCGCCTGCTGGGGCTGTTTTCGCGCGGAAATGCGCGGGCTTTTGCGTGCTGTCATGCTGCGGTCCGGTGCTGCCAGGGCAATGCGAATAGGAAACCTGACGGATTATTCGTATTTTGGGCGTGACAGCAACAGCGCCTCAAGACCGGAGACCGACATGACTGTATTGACCCAGGCCCCGCTGGCCCCCCTGCTGGAGCGCCTGTTCCAGGAAGCCGACGCGACCTCGCCACTGGCCGTTCCCGCTTTGGCGGCTCTGTCCGGCGAAGAACAGGCGCGCCTGCTTCGCAGCAGAACCGACTATCGCGGCCTCTATGGCCACCTGAAGGACATGCCGCTGGCGGTCTCGCGGGAGACCGGCGCACTGCTCTTCATGCTGGCGCGCGGCGCACGCGCCAGGACGGTGGTGGAATTCGGAACCTCGTTCGGCATCTCGACCCTGCACCTGGCCGCCGCCCTTCGGGACAATGGCGGCGGAAGGCTGATCACCACCGAGTTCGAGCCGTCCAAGGTCGCGCGGGCGCGCGCCAACCTCGCGGCCGCGGGCCTTGCCGATCTGGTGGAGTTCCGCGAAGGGGATGCCTTGCAGACCCTTGCCGCCGATCTTCCCGAAACCATAGACCTGCTGCTGCTCGATGGCGCCAAGGCGCTCTATCGCGAAATACTCGGCCTGGTGGAAACCCGCCTGCGGGTAGGCGCCTTCATCGTCGCCGACAATGCCGATCACAGCCCCGACTATCTGGCGCATGTCCGCAAGCCGGCCAATGGCTACCTGTCCGCGGCCTTCGCCGAAGAGGTGGAGCTATCCATGCGGACCGGCTGAGATATTCGCCGCGAAGGCGTTGACCTTGCGTTCCCTGAATGTTCCAGTGCGCCATGATCTCGACCTCCACCGCGCTGGATGTGGCGCGCGGCGTCTCGCGCCTTTTGCTGGACGACGGCTATTCGCCCATCCTGGAGTTCACCCTGCCCAATGGGCGGCGGCTGGATGTGGCCGCCATCGGACCGGGCGGCGAGATCCTGGGCGTGGAGATCAAGGTGGCGCTGGCCGACCTGCGCGGCGACAGCAAGTGGCCGGAATATCTCGACTATTGCGACCTGTTCTATTTCGCCATCCCGCCGGATTTCCCGCCCGAGCATGTGGCGCATCAAACTGGCCTGATCGTGGCCGACCGCTATGGCGGTTCCATCATCAAGGAAGCCGAGGCCCAGGCGCTGCATGCCGGCCGCCGCAAGGCGGTGACGGTCGGCTTCGCGCGCTGCGCGGCGGAACGGCTCTCGCGCAATCTCGACGCCATCGCGCTGGCGCAAATACCGGGGCTTGTGATTCCCGGAAGCGATGACCAGCCGAGCGCAGCGAAGGCGTCGGGCGCGCGAACCATGAAAAATGCCGATTAGGCGCGCCGAGGGCTGGAAGATCGCGCTGGCCGTTCCGGGCGCGGTGGAGACGCTGTGGTTCAACAAGCCCGCCGTGTTCCTGCACGACCGCTTCCTGACCAAGGTGCATGACAGGGAAGAGGCGATGGTGCTGCAGGTCGGCTCCATCGAGATGCGCGACATGATGCTGGAGGCCGAGCCGGGCCTCTTTTACATCACCGACCATTATAGGAAGTTTCCCTTCCTGCTGGCGCGGCTGTCGGCGCTGACGCCGAAGATGCTGAAGGAAATCCTGGCGGGCCGCGCACAGCAGCTTGCCGAAATGAAGCCGATCAGGCGCAGGCCGAAAAAGAAAGCGGCGAAAAAATCCCCGAAGGCGGCGCGATGACCAGGACGGTGCAGCCGGCAGGAACGCGAGGCAGCATGAAATGGATTCAGCGCTGCGTGAATCAGTTTCCCGACCTGCTGAATGACGCGCTTCTGCCACGCCTGAACGGAGCGGCGCATATTCACTGGCTGTCACCGCTGCGCGAGGACGCCTATGCCGAATATCGCGACAGCGCCTTTCTGCACCGCGTCGGCCATCCGCATGTCTCACCTGCCCTGCAGGATTTCTGGCCGCGCCGGGGTCCGCAATGGGACGCGCTTGGGCGCAGCGACAAGGGCGACGTGCTGCTGGTGGAAGCCAAGGCGCACATCCCGGAACTGCATTCACCGCCCAGCGCCGCCAGCGCGGCGTCCCTGCTGCGCATCCAGGCCGCGCTGGCGGAGACCGCGGCGGCCTTCGGGGCGCCGGCAGACGCCGACTGGCATACCAACTTCTACCAATATGCCAACCGGCTGGCGCATCTGTATCTGCTGCGGCGGGAAGGCGTGGCGGCCTGGCTTGTCCTTGTCAGCTTTGTCGGCGACCAGGACATGCGCGGGCCGTCCGACGCCGCAGCATGGGAGGCTGCTTACGAGACCGTGCATGCAACGCTTGGCATACGTCAGGATGCGCCATTGCTGGCGCATGTCGTGCACGTCTTCCCGGATGTCAGGGCGCTGGCTTAACGCGGACTGCGCTTTGCCAGAATGCGCTGCAGGGTACGGCGATGCATGTTCAGCCGCCGCGCGGTTTCCGAAACATTGTGGCCGCACAGTTCATAGACGCGCTGGATATGTTCCCAGCGCACCCGGTCGGCCGACATGGGATTTTCCGGCGGCTTGGGCTTGGAGCCGGGCGTCGCCAGCAGCGCCGCCAGAATGTCGTCGGCATCGGCGGGCTTGGGCAGATAGTCGATCGCGCCATATTTCACGGCGGCGACAGCGGTGGCGATATTGCCGAAGCCGGTCAGCACCACCACGCGGCTGTCGGGGCGGGTCACATGCAGCGTCTCCACCACGTCCAGCCCGTTGCCGTCATCCAGCTTCAGATCCACCACCGCATAGGCGGGCGGCGTGTCCTTGGCGCGGGCCTTGCCCTCGGCCACCGATTCCGCCTGGGTCACCGTGAAGCCGCGGGTTTCGAGCGCACGGGCGAGGCGCTCCCGCAGGGGGCGATCATCCTCAACCAGGAGCAGGGTCTTTTCTTCGCTCATGTGACCGGGGCTTTAGTACCCTTTTGACAATGGGTCAAATCTTGGGGGCCCAAATTTCCATCAGGATTGCGCGGGCGGGCTGGGGCCGTCGATCACCCCGCGCGCCCAGCGGATCGAGACCTGCGCCCCGCCGCCGGGCGGATTGGCGGCCTTAACCATCCCGCCGGTCTGCTCCAGCAGCACCTTGGCGATGAAAAAGCCCAGTCCCATGCCTTCATGCTCGTCCAGCGATCCCACCGGCCCCATCTCGCTGTCGTCCAGCGCATGATGGCCGGGGCGGGAGGTAATGTACGGCTCGCCCAGCGCCTGGAAGATTTCCGGCGCAAAGCCCGGACCGTCATCATGGACATCGATATGCAGGTATTGCGCGTCCCAGCCCGCCCGCACCGCCACCCGCGAGGCGGCAAAGTCGGCGGCATTCTCCAGGATGTTGCCCAGCCCGTGCAGCAGTTCGGGGGCGCGCCAGACCTGCGGCTCGGGTGATCCGTCCGGTGGCGGCAGGATGGTGATGGGAATGTCCACATCCTCGCCCCGGTGCGGCATGGCGATATCGTCCAGCAGCGCCCCCAGCGGCAGGCGCGCCGTGGCGCCCAGCAGAGTTTCTTCCGGGTTGGCGAGACGGGCGATGATGGCGCGGCAGCGTTCGGCCTGCTGGCGCAGCAGCCGCACATCCTCCACCTCCGGCGAATTTTCCGGCATTCCGCGTTCCAGTTCGCGCGCCACCACCGCGATGGTCCCCAGCGGGGTGCCCAGCTCATGCGCCGCCGCCGTGGCCAGCGCGCCCAACGCCGCCAGCCGGTGCTCGCGCGACAAGGCAAGCTGGGTGGCGGCCAGGCCCGCCGACATGCGCGCCGCCTCGCTGGCGATGCGCCAGGCATAGACACTGGTAAAACCAATGCCGATCACCAGCGCCGTCCAGATGCCGGCCTGATAAAGCTGCGGCAGCATCAGCGCGTCGCCCTCCGGCCAGGGCAGCGGACGATGCACGATGCCGATCACCGACACCGAGGCGAAGGCGATGAAGGCCAGGATCAGCACATTGCCCAGGTTGAGGATGGTGGCGGCGATCACCACCGGGGCCACGAACATCAGCGCGAAGGGATTGGAGATGCCGCCGGTCAGGTAGAGCAGCACCGCAAGCTGCAGCACGTCGAAGGCCAGGTAGAAGGTCGCTTCGCGGTTCGACAGCCGGTGCGTGGCGGGATAACGCAACGCCAGCACGATGTTCAGCGCGGCGCTGACCGCGATGGCGACGGTGCAGTACAGAAGCGGCAGCGGATAGCCCAGCGCGAAATAGACCAGGAACAGCGCCGCCGACTGGCCCGCCACCGCCAGCCAGCGCAGGTTGGACAGGGTGCGCAGGCGCACGCGCCCGCCCGACTGAATCTGGGCAAAGCGCCGCATGGTGTCCCGTCCCGCCAAAATGTTCACTTTCCCGCCCGCTTCGGAAGGATTAGAGCAATGGCCGTCATGCTCCGCAACCGCCGCGCCCTTCTGGTCTATCTGCTGCTGCTGGCGGCCGCGATCGGCGGCCTGTTGTGGCACATGGGCGACCTGGTGCCCGGCGCGGGCACGGTGACGGGCAGCGGCCAGATTCAGGTCGGCGGCCCCTTCCGGCTGGTGGACCAGACCGGCAAGACCCGCACCGAGGCCGATTTCCGGGGCAAGTACATGCTGGTCTATTTCGGCTTTACTCATTGTCCCGATGTCTGTCCCACCAGCCTGGCGGCGATGGCCGAGGCGCTGGACATGATCGGCGACAAGGCCGCCCGCGTGACGCCGGTCTTCATCACGGTGGACCCGGCGCGCGACACGCCCAAGGTGGTGGGCGAATATATGAAGGCGTTCGGCCCGACATTCGTGGGCCTGACCGGCAGCCAGGCGGCGGTGGACGCGGCCGCCAAACAGTATCGCGTCTATGCCACGCGGCGCGACCTGCCGGGTGGCCAGTATGCGATGGACCATTCCAACGTGGTCTATCTGATGGGGCCGGATGGCCGGATCGTCAGCTATTACAACGACGCGATCACGCCGGATGTTCTGGCCAAGGACCTGAACGCGCGCCTTTAGCGATATAGCGCGAAGGATTTTGTGGCCTGAGCAGGAGCGCCGAGCGACGTGTACAAAGGGTACACGCGCAAAGGCGCGACGCCCTCAGGACGCAAAAGACCCGCGCTAAAGCTGCTGCGGCAGCGGTAGGTTATTCTGCGCGCACGCCGCGATCAGCGTGTTGTGCATCAGGCAGATGATGGTCATGGCGCCGACACCGCCGGGCACCGGGGTAATGGCGCCCGCCACCTGCGACGCCTCGTCATAGGCCACATCGCCCACCAGCTTCATCTTGCCGCCATCCGCCTCCACGCGATTGATGCCGACGTCGATCACCACCGCGCCGGGCTTGATCCAGTCGGCCTTGACGAATTCCGGCTTGCCGATGGCGGCCACCAGAATATCGGCCCGCCGCGCCAGCGCGGGCAGGTCCTTGGACCGCGAATGGGCCATGGTGACGGTGGCGTTGGCGGCCAGCAGCAGTTGGGCGGCAGGCTTGCCGAACAGCAGCGAGCGGCCGATCACCAGCGCCTCCTTGCCCGCGATGTCGCCGACATATTCCTTCAGCAGCAGCATCACGCCCGCAGGGGTGCAGGACACCAGATGGGCGCGGCCCGACAGCAGCAGCCCGGCATTGGTGGGGGTCAGCGCGTCCACATCCTTGGCCGGGTCCAGCGCGTCCAGCACCGCCGCCTCGTCCAGGTGCCTGGGCAGCGGAAGCTGCACCAGGATGCCGTGCACCGTGGCGTCGGCGGACAAGGCGCGCACTTGCTTCAGCAGTTCGTCCTGCGCCACATCGGCGGGCAGTGCGACATGCACCGACTTGAAGCCCAGCGCCTCGGCGGTCTTGCGCTTGTTGCGGACATAGACTTCCGAGGCCGGGTCGTTGCCCACCAGCACGGTGGCCAGGCCCGGCGTCACGCCATGTTGCGCTTTCAGCTCGGTGGTGTAGGCGGCGATCCGGTCGCGCAGCCGCGCCGCGCTGGCCTTGCCGTCAATCACAATGCTCATGGTCACACGCCGTAGTTATAGGCCGCCCAGCGGATGGTATATTGCAGGAACCAGATGATGAGCAGCAGGATGATGGGCGACAGGTCCAGCCCGCCCATGGCCGGGATCACCCGGCGGATGGGCCGCAGCACCGGCTCGGTCAGGGCATAGAGAATCCGCAGCAGGGTGCGGACGAAATCATTGCGCTCGTTGATGACATTGAAGGCCGTCAGCCAGCTCACGATCACCGCGATGATCACGATCCACTTGTAGATCTCCAGGATCTCGATCAGCAGGGCGGCAATGGGGTTCATCATGGGCGGGGCGCCTGAAGCGTTGCGACGCCCCTTGTAGCGGGCGCGGCCAGCGGGCGGAACCCCTGCCGGACCGGCCCTTTTCCACCCCGCCTGACCACCCGTTTGAAGGGCCGCTTGACGGGAAATGGGGCGATCCCTACAAACCTGCGCCTTGCCCCGGTCCCCGGGGCGGACGGTTCGGGGCTGTAGCTCAGTTGGGAGAGCGCCTCGTTCGCAATGAGGAGGCCAGCGGTTCGATTCCGCTCAGCTCCACCATCCTTCCGGATGGGTTCCGAACCGAAAATCCTGCCCAGTCCGGTCCCTGCCTCAGGCCACGTGCAAGGCGCGCGGCCTTGCGGCGTTCGGCCGGGCAAAAGGTCCACCGGACCTTTTGCGGGTCCGGCCTCACCCGCTCAGCTCCACCATCCCCTTCCGGGATGACCGAACCGCCACTTCCCAGTCCTGTCCCGGCCTCAGGTCCCGGTCTTAAAATCCGGTTTACCAATCTGGGGCTTACTGGCGTCCATGCTGCGCCGCCCCCCCCTTGCGGGTTCCCTGCTGCTTCTGTCCTTCGCCCTGGCCCTTCCGGCCGGCGCGGCGGAGCATGGCGGCGGCGAAGGCGGCGACAAGAAGCAGAAAGCCCCGGAACACAAGATCACCCAGTCCGAGAGCTACATCATGCTGGACCCGATCTACACCACCATCGTTTCCGACAACCGGCCCGCGGGGATGCTGATGGTGGGCATGGGGCTGGATATTCCCGACGCGGCCCTGCGCGCCAATGCCGCCCGCGCCATGCCGGTGCTGCGCGATGCCTATGTCCGCAACCTGATGACCTTCACCGCCAATATGGTGCGGACCGACGCGCAGCCCGATGTCGGCATGATCGCGGCACGGCTGCAGGGCGTCACCGACCGCGCCCTGAAGAAAAAGGGCGCGCGGGTCTTGCTGGCGCAGGTGGCTTTAAGGGTGACAAAATAGTTTTACTGAACCCCCTCCGGTTTCAGCTTTCGCTCGCCTCCCAAGAGGTCGGCATCGCACGCTGAAACCACCTCCCCCTTTGATGGCGCTGCGCGCCAAAGGGGGAGGCGGGGCCTGTGCTGCTGCATTCTTTGTCATTCCCGCGAAAGCGGGAATCCAACTTTCTTTCTGTTCTTCCCGGCCGCTCGCTTTGGCTCGCGGCGTTCTGGCCTCAAATCGGTCCGCCGAACCGATTTGCCCGGCTTCGCCGGTCGGCCCTCACCCCGCGAAAGCGGGAATCCAACTCCCTTCTTTTTCATTCCCCGGCCGCCCGGTTTGCTCCGCGCCCATTAACGATAATAGTCTGCCGTTTCACGGGCCATTCGCGCCAACGGAGACTCATGACCTGGACCCGGCCCCTCAGCGTGCGGCTGGCCCCAGCGCTGGTGCTGGCGCTGGGCCTTGCGGTGCTGGCCGTGGACGGCTTCGGCCTGCCCACGCGGCTGGGCAATCTCCTGTTCGACGGCTGGCAGCGCCACCTGCCGGGCCAGACACAGACCAGCATCCGCATCGAACCGCTGGACCTGCCCGCGCTGGATGAAGACACGCTGGTAGCCGCCGCCCGCGCCCTGACGGCGCGCGGCGCGTCGGTGATCGCGCTGGCCGCCCCGCCGGAGATGGGCGCCTCACCCCAGAGCCTGGCCGCGAAACTGCCGCCCGGCAGCGATGCGGCGCGTCAGGCGCTGGCCCTGTTGCCCGAACCCGGCCACGACCTGGCGGTGGCGTTGCAGGGCAGCCGCGCGCTGATGCCGGTGACGCTGGGCAAACCGGGCCGCACCCCGCATGTCACCACACGCTTCACCTATCGCGGGGCGCACGATCCCTTCGGCGCCGTGCCGCGCTTCGACACCGGCGCGGCGGTCCCCGCCGCATTGGAACGCCAGGCCGCGGGCGTGGCCGCCACCAACCTGCCGCCCGACGCCGATGGCGTGATCCGCCGCCTTCCCCTGGCCTTCCACCTGCGGACCCTGCTGGTGCCGGGCCTTGCGGTGGATGCGGCGCGGCTGGCCGCGAACCAGCCCGCCCTCACCGTCACCACCGACGAGCGCAATCCGCTGTCCTTCCTGCGCGGCGTGGGAATCGCGGGGCTGGAAATGGGCGGGCATGTTCTGCCCACCGGCCGCGATGGGGCCTTGCGCCCGCATTTCGCCCCGCCGCAGCACCCGCGGCTGGATGCGCGGCGGCTGGGCAATGCGTCCCTTGCGGGCGCGGTCATCGTGATCGGGGCGGCGGGCGACCTGCTGCGGACACCGCTGGGCCTGGACAGCCGCGCGGGCGTGACGGCGCAGGCGATCGGCCATCTTCTGTCGGGCCGTGTGCTGGCGCGGCCCGCCTGGGCGCTGCCCGCCGAGATCGCGGCGCTGGCGCTGCTGGGGGCGGGCATGATCGGGCTGCTGCGCTTTGGCCTGGGCTGGTCGGCGGCGCTGACGATGAGCGGCATCGCCCTCTTGTTCGCCGCCTCCTGGATGCTGTTCGCGGCCCACGGCATCCTGCTGGATGCCGCCACGCCGTCGCTGCTGCTGGCGCTGGCCTTCGCCGCCGGTGCCGTCGCCTGGCTGCAGGATCTGCGGCTGGCCCATGCCAGCCTGCGCCTGGCCTTTTCCGATTCCCTGCCGCGCGCCACCATCGAGAAGATCGCGCGCAAGCCCGCCTTGCTCCGGATGGACGGCGAGACACGCACCGTCACCTATCTGGTCTGTGGGGTGCGCGGCATCGCCGACATTGCGGCGGCCTTCCGCGACGACGCGCCGGGCTTCACCCGCCTGATGCAGCAGGCGCTGTCGCCGCTGCTGGATCAGGCGCTGGCGCATGGCGGCACCATCGACCGGCTGACCGCCGACGGCTTCACCGCCTTCTGGAACGCGCCGCTGGACGATCCCGACCATGCGCTGCATGCCTGCGAGGCGGCCAACGGCATGGCGATCATGTCGGCCCGCGTCACCGAGCAGCTGGCGCTGGAGATGCGCGCGCATCCACCGGCGCAGGTTGAGATCGGGGTGGGCATCGCCACCGGCCCGGTGATCGCGGGCGGCTTTGGCGGCTATGGCTGCATGGGCTACAGCGTTAATGGTCCCGCCGTGACGCTGGCCCAGCGCATCCAGTCGCTGTCGCACCAGTATGGCCCCGCCCTGATCGTGGCGGAGGAGACGCGCAACGCCGCCGAGCGCGGCTTTGCCTTTCTGGAAGTGGACACCATCGCCGCCAGCAAAAGCGATGCGCCGGTGACGCTCTATGCCCTGACCGGCAATCCGGTGGCGCGCACCTCGCCCAAGTTCCGCGCGCTGGAGGTTTTCCACGACCATATCTTCCAGGCGATCCGGCGGCAGCACTGGAACCGGGCGCGCGAACTGATCGCGCAATGCCGTCGCCTGTCGGGGGCCAGCCAGAAGATGTACGACCTGCATCTGGCGCGCATCGCCTGGTACGAAAAACATCCGCCGGGCGAGAACTGGGACGGGGCGTTTAGGCAGCCGGTGGAATAGAAGCCAAGCCGTAATGCGCAGCGGCCGCGCCGGTCAGCGCCGCCCACATCTGGTCGCCCCAGCTGAAGTGCCACCATTCGTCGGGATGGCCGGCGAAGCCCTCCTCCACCATCAGCCAGTGCAGCAGGCGGCGGTTGGCCTGCGCCTCCTGGTCGGAGAAGGAGAAGTTGTCCGCATCCAGCGTTTCGAACCGGTCGCGATTGGCCAGTGCCGTCACATCATCGAACAGCGATCCCATCCACAGCGTCTCGCCATCCGTCCAGCGCAGCGTCAGGTCCACCGCCGCCGCCGTGGCATGCGGCGCGGGCGAACCGGCATCTTCGGAAGGCGCGGCCCAATAGCGTTCCACTTCCTCGGTCAGCGCCGCGCCGGTCAGCGGCGAACCGCGCCGCTTCAGTTCGCGCGGCATCCAGACATCGTGGAAATAGGCCTGCACGGCGCGCGGCCGCCAGGCGTCGAACAGGAACAGTTCCAGCCCCGCCTGCCCGGCCCGCGCATTCACCCGCGCCAGTTTTTCCGCCACCGTCCGGCGCAGCCAGAGCCGGTCGGTCGCGCCATCCACCCGCTGCCAATAGGGGGGATTGCGGTCGCTCGCATAGAAATTCGCGCCCGCCAGACCCGCTTCGCGCGCCTCCACCACCGCCTCGCCATACAGGGCATTGTCGCGGGTGATGGAAATGCGGCTGCGAAAGCCGCGCCGCGCGGCCCGCGCGCCATCCTGATCGCCGATGGCGCGTTCGCGCAGGTCCTGCAAGGGGCCGAAAGCCGACATAAACCTTCCGAAACTGTTTTTTCCCGAATTGCGCCCTAGACTAGAATGATGTCCGCCAGTCCCGAAAGTTATTTCCCGGAAGATTATCGCGGCGCGCGCCGCGCCTTCATCGCCGCCTGCGAGGCGCGCGGCGTGGATGTGATCGCCCGCGTGCATCCCGCCGCTAGGGGACCGGACGGCAAGCCGCTGTTCCTGGACACCGCCGCGATGGGACCGCGCCATGCCACCAGGGCGCTGCTGCTGATCTGCGGCACGCATGGGGTGGAAGGCTATTTCGGCTCGGGTGTCATGACCGGGCTGATGCGCGGCGGCATCGCGCCGCCCGCCGATGCGCGGCTGGTGATGATCCATGCCCTCAACCCCTTCGGCTTCGCCTGGAACCGGCGTGTGAACGAGGACAATGTGGATCTCAACCGCAACTTCGTGGATCACGCCGATCCGCCGGACAATCCCGGCTATGACGCACTGGCCGAGGCCATCGCCCCGCGCGGCCGGCCCGGAGACGGCTGGGCCGCAGCCGATGCGGTGCTGGAAGACTGGCGGCAGCGGCATGGCGACAGGGCCTGGCAACAGGCGATCAGCGCCGGCCAGTACCGCCATCCCGACGGGCTGTTCTATGGCGGGACGCGCGAAAGCTGGTCGGCCCAGGCGCTGCGCGCGGTGCTGACCGAAGACCTGGCCAAAGTCGAACGGCTGGTGGCGGTGGATTTTCATACCGGGCTGGGCGCACCCGGCGCGGGCGAGATCATTGTCGAAAGCGCGCCCGGCACGCCTGCCCATACCCGTGCCCTGGCGATCTGGGGCGGCGGGGTCCGCGCCGCCGCCACGGGCGAGTCGCTCTCCACCCCGCTCACCGGCACCCTGGACCAGGGGCTGGAACGGATGCTGCCCGGCGCGGAGGTCACCTGCGCCACGCTGGAGGTGGGCACCGTGGCCCTGCCCGCCATGTTCGACGCCCTGCGGCTGGCCAACTGGCAGGACCATTTCGCCCCCGACGGCGCCCATGATGCCGGCATGGCCGCCGACATCGAACGGCGGATGCGCGACGCCTTTTACGGGGACACGCCCGCCTGGAAACAGGCGGTCTGGACCCATGCCCAGGCCTGTGTCGGGGCGGCGCTGGCGGGGCTTTAAAGCCGCGCTTTAGCTTTTGCGGCGGCTGGGCTATACCCCCGCTGCGCTGCACCCGTAGCTCAGCTGGATAGAGTGTCGCCCTCCGAAGGCGAAGGTCATAGGTTCGAATCCTATCGGGTGCGCCATTCCTGTCTTCCCGATGCGCCAGCCGGTTTTCGCCGTCACGCCTTGATCGCCAGGCGGATGCCATAGGCCACCACGCCCAGCGCCGCCACGCTCAGGGCCCAGATCGCGGCGAACCAGGCCAGGCGCTTCCAGCGCGCGGCAGGCGGCGGCGTATCAGTGATATCCAGCCTCATCCACCTTCCCCCGGAAGACCCAATAGGCCCAGACGGTGTAGCCCAGGATCACCGGCACCAGGATGCCCGCGCCGACCAGCATGAAGATCTGGCTGCGTTCGGGCGCGGCGGCTTCCCAGATGGACACGCGCCCGGGGATCACGTCCGGCCAGATCGAGATGGCAAGCCCAACCATGGACAGGCCGAACAGCAGCAGCGTCAGGAAGAAGGGCATCCAATCCCGGCCCTTGCCGATGGCGCGCCAAGCGAGAAAGCTGACGATCGCCACCAGCAACGGCATCTGGGCGCTGGCCAGCACGCCGGGCCAGGCGAACCAGCGCTGGTAATACTGCGCTTCCAGGAAAGGCGTGCAGGCGCTGACAAGCCCGATGGCCAGGATCAGGCCGGGCAAGAGCACCCTGGCCATGCGGCGCGCCTGCGCCTGCAGCGGCCCCTCGATCTTCCAGATCAGCCAGCACGCGCCCAGCAGCGCATAGCCGACGACAAGGCTGCAGCCCGTGAGCAGGGAGAAAAGCGTCAGCCAGTCCCACCAGCCACCGGCATAGGCGCGGCCCTCGACCGTGATTCCCTGCAGCAACGCGCCCAGTGTGATGCCCTGCGCCAGCGTGGCGACGATCGAACCGACGCAGAATGCGATGTCCCACAGGCCGCGATGGGCGGGATCGCGCCAGCGGAACTCGAACGCTACGCCCCGGAAGACCAGGCCCAGCAGCATGGCGATCAGCGGCGCATAGAGGGCGGGCAGCACGATGGCATAGGCCAGCGGAAACGCCGCCAGCAGGCCGCCGCCGCCCATCACCAGCCATGTCTCGTTGCCGTCCCATACCGGGGCGATGCTGTTCATCGCCATGTCGCGCTCGCGCCCGACCTTGAAGCGGGGGAACAGGATGCCGATGCCCAGGTCGAAACCGTCCATCACCACATAGGCGGCGACGGCGAAGGCGATGATCCCGGCCCATATGATGGTGAGGTCGATCATGGCTGTCCTCCCTCGATGGCGGGCGCCGGGGTGATGCCCGCGGTCCGCACCGGGCCGTGCGCCGGAACGGCGGCCTCATGCGGTTCGGGCGGCTTGCCCATCAGCCTGAGGATATAATAGGTGCCCGCCCCGAAGACGGCGAAGTAAACGATCACGAAGGCCAGCAGCGACACGGCGACGGCGGGCGCATCCAGCGGCGCGACGGATTCGGCGGTCCTGAGCTGGCCATAGATGGTCCAGGGCTGGCGGCCGACTTCGGTGGTCACCCAGCCGGCGATCACCGCGATGAAGCCCGAAGGCCCCATCACCACGGCGGCGCGGTGCAGCCAGGTCCATGCATACAGCTTGCGCGCCGCACGGGCGGCCAGGCTCCACAGCCCCAGTCCCAGCATGGCGAAGCCGATCCCCACCATGATGCGGAACGACCAGAACACCACGCCCACCGGCGGATGCTGGTCCTCGGGCACCGTGTCCAGCCCCGCCAGCGGCGCGTCCGGATCGTGCTTGAGGATCAGCGAGGACGCCTTGGGAATCTCGATGGCGTAATCCACCCGTTTCTGCGCGCTGTTGGGCAGGCCGAACAGGATCAGGGGCGCGCCGTCGGGATGGCTCTGATAATGGCCTTCCATCGCCATCACCTTGGCGGGCTGGTGTTCCAGCGTGTTCAGGCCATGCAGGTCACCCGCGAATATCTGGATCGGCGCGACCAGCGCCGCCATCCACATCGCCATCGAGAACATCTTGCGCGCACCGGGATTGGCGCGGTCGCGCAGCAGGTGCCAGGCGCCCACCGCGCCGACGACAAAGGCGGTGGTGAGATAGGCGGCAATGACGGTATGCACCAGCCGGTAGGGAAAGCTGGGGTTGAAGATGATCGCCGCCCAGCTTGGGCCCGGCAGGAACTGGCCGTTCGCGCCGATCTCGTAGCCGGTCGGGGTCTGCATCCAGCTGTTGACCGACAGGATCCAGAAGGCGGACACGAAAGTGCCCAGCGCCACCATGCAGGTGGCGGCGAAATGCAGCCTTGGCCCCACTTTCTTGATGCCGAACAGCATCACGCCCAGAAAGCCCGCCTCCAGGAAAAACGCGGTGAGCACCTCATAGGCCATCAACGGTCCGATGACCGGCCCCGCCTTGTCGGAGAAGACCGACCAGTTGGTGCCGAACTGATAGGACATCACGATGCCCGACACGACACCCATGGCAAAGGCGATCGCGAATATCTTGAGCCAGTAGCGATACAGGTTGGCATAGACGCCCTTGCCCGTTTTCAGCCACAGGGCCTCGAGCACCATCAGGTAGCTCGCCAGCCCGATCGAAAAGGCCGGGAAGATGAAATGAAAGCTGACCGTGAAGGCGAATTGCGCGCGGGCAAGCAGCAGCGCGTCGAGCGATCCAAGCATCGTCACCGTCCTTTCCACCCTGCTCTAGGGCGAACGCAGCGCTTTCAAAAGCGGACATTCCGCCTCATGCCGGGCAAGACCCCGCCGCGCCCGGAGCGGGGAAATCGCCGCGGAAAGGATGAGCCTTGCGGTTGCCCGCCGCAAGCCCCGAGGCTTGCGCGCAGGGGCGGCGCAAATCGCTGGGGCTGCGTGGCCGATAGAATGTCAGCGCTTGTGGTAAGCAGCACTCCGGCTGCTCGCTTTGGCTGCGCAGCCGCGCATGGGGCCAGAGCATGTTGCTAACAGCTCTCCGGCCGCTCGCTTTGGCTATGTGGCCGGTAGTGTGTCAGCGCTTGTGGTAAGCAGCTCTCCGGCCCGTCGCTTTCGCTCCGGGCGTTCAGCGCTTTCGCAGGTCCACCGGACCTGCTCATCCGCCACGCCGCAGGCGTGGCGAACCGCGCTTCACCCCTGCGCGGTTGTGTCCGGCTCCGGCTTCTGGGCATTCCACAGGATCGCCACGCCGATCGCCGCCGACAGCACCGAGGCGGCGAACACCGCGATCTTGGCGGCGTCGAAGTCCGCGCCGTGAAAGGCCTGTCCCGCGATGAACAGCGACATCGTGAAGCCGATGCCCGCCAGCGCGCCCGCGCCGGTCAGCTGCCGCCAGGAATAATCGTCCGGCTTGGCGGCCAGCCCCAGCCAGACCGCCAGCGCCGACGCACCCACCAGCCCCAGCGGCTTGCCGATCATCAGCCCCGCCATGATCGCCAGCATCAGGGGGCCGTGCCCGGCCATCACATCCATGCCCAGCACAACGCCCGCATTGGCGAAGGCGAACAGCGGCAGCACGATATAGCTGGAGCGCGCGCCCGCATGGCGCAGCAGCCGGTCGGCGGGCGATTCCAGCCGGTCGTGAATCGCATCCAGCGCCCGCAGGGCGGGGGTGGACGGCCCGCCGCGCAGCACTTCGCCGCGATGCTTGGCCTCGGCCTGGATGATGCTGTTGGCCTGGATCATCAGCGTCTTGAGGTTCGGCGGCGGCCGGGTGGGAATGAACAGCGCCAGCACCACGCCCGCCAGCGTGGCATGCAACCCGCCTTCATGGACGCAGATCCACAGCAGCGTGCCCAGCAGGGCATATGGCACCACGCTGTAGATGCGCGCCCGGTTGAGGAAGGCCAGCGCCAGTGTCACCAGCCCCGCTGCCGCCAGCCATTCCAGATGCAAGGTGCCGGAATAGAAAGCCGCCACCACTGCGATGGCGCCGATATCGTCCACGATGGCGGCGGCGGTGAGGAAGATGCGCAGCGCCACCGGCACGCGCGCGCCCATCATCACGATCAGCGCCACGGCAAAGGCGGTGTCGGTGGCCATCGGCACGCCCCAGCCATGCGCCAGCGGCCCGGCGGGGATCAGCAGCGCATAGAGCCCGGCGGGCACCGCCATGCCGCCGATGGCGGCGGCGATGGGCAGGGCGGCGGCGCGCGGACTGGCCAGATGGCCGGTGGTGAATTCGCGCTTGATCTCCAGCCCCACCACCAGGAAGAAGATGGTCAGCAGCCCGTCATTGATCCAGTGCAGCAGCGACAGCCGGAAGGCGGCATCGCCCAGACTGACACCCAGATACTGATTCCACAGCGCCGTGAAGGCAGGGCCCAGCGCGCTGTTGGTCAGGACCACCGCCGCCAGCGCCGCCACCAGCAGCAGGATGCCCGCCGAGGGCGCCCAGCCCGCGAAATCCAGCGCGGCGGCGCGCATCCGGTGGCCCAGCCGCCCCAGCATGGCGTCGGTGAAGGCGCTTTCGTCCCACGGTCCGTCATAGCGGCGGCTGTTGATGAAGAAGGTCGGCGTCATCATCACGCCGCTAGCGTGCGAACTGGCGATATCGGCGGCCACCCGCTCGCGCGCCAGTTCCTGGACCCGCGCCGTCTCTTCGGGGTCTTCCTGATCCAGCCCCAGGTCGCGTGCCACCGCCGCCAGGTCGTCTTCGCTCAGTTCGGGCGAGCGCGTCATCAGCGCGACATGGGCTTCCCAGAACTGTTCGGCGGTGCGGGCCTGTTCGGCCAGTTCGGCGGCACGACGGGCGATATCGCTGCCGGTGATGGGACGGTGGCGGAAGACATAGCGCAGCCGGTCGCCCAGCTGGTCGCGCGCCTGGATGATGCGGTCATTGGCGGCGCGGCAATGGGGGCAGGCATAGCTGCCATATTCCACCAGCGTGATCTCGGCATTGGACGCGCCCAGCGCGTGATCAACGTCCGTGACGGGCCGGTCCAGCCAGTTGGCGTGATGTTCCTGTGCCACGATGCTCTCCCACCCGGAAGCTTAACGGCGGCGGGGCGGCCGCGCCACCGTCAGAACCACCGCGCCGGGTGTCATGCCGGCCGCTTCCAGGCCAGCATGCGGCTGGTCATCAGCTGCACCACTTCGCCCCTCTGGTTCAGGGTCTCGGTTTTCACGGTAATCATGCCGCGTTCGGGCCGCGAGCGGGACGGGCGCACTTCGATCACCTCGCTTTGGGCATGCAGCACATCGCCGGGCCGGGTGGGGCGCGGCCAGGTCAGTTCGCCGCCCGCCCCGATCAGCCCGCCTGCGATGGGCATGCCGCTTTTCACCAGCAACGACATGGTGATGGCGGCTGTGTGCCAGCCGCTGGCGGCCAGGCCGTGGAAGAAGCTGTCTTCCGCCTGCGCCTCGTCCAGATGAAAGGGCTGGGGATCGAACTGCGCCGCGAAGGCCTTGATCTGCTGCGCGTCGAGGGCGTGGCTGGCGCTGGTGAAGCGCTGGCCCACATGGAAGTCTTCCAGATAAAGCTCGGTCATGCCGCGACGGTATCATCATCAGGCACAGGCCCGCCTCCCCCTTTGGCGCGAAGCGCCATGAAAGGGGGAGGTGGTTTCAGCGAGCGAGGCATGTGCGAAGACGAGAGCCTGAGCAGCCGAGCGGAAGCTGAAACCGGAGGGGGTTACTATTCAAGACTCCTTCAACTTCTTCGCCACCTGCACGACGCGCCGGCCCTGGAACTGCGCCACCGCGATTTCCGCGTCCGACGGCCCGGCGGGGGGATGGCCCGACACCACCGACGCGCCATAGGGCGAACCGGCGCCCGCGAACATCACGCCATCGGCATAGCCGGGCGGCACGATGATGAAGCCCAGATGGGCCAGCGGCGCATAGAGCGACAGCGCGGTGACTTCATTGCCGCCATGCGCCTGGCTGGACCCGGCAAAAGCGCTGCCCGCCTTGCCCACCAGCGCGCCCTGCGCCCACAGCCCGCCCAGGCTGTCGATATAGGCCTTCAGTTCGGACGAGACCGAGCCGAAACGGGTAGGCGTGCCGAAGATCACCGCATCCGCCCAGACCGCGTCCTCGGCGGTGGGGGCCTGGTATTTCGCGTTGAGCGCGGCGGCCTGCTCGGCCCAGCCGGGCACCGAGGCGATCACCGAATCCGGTACCACCTCGCGGGCGCGGCGCAGGCGGACCTCGGCGCCCTCGGCGCGTGCGCCTTCGGCCACCGCCTCAGCCAGCCCGGCAATGGTGCCGCTGCGGGAATAGAAGGCGATCAGGACTTTGGGGGCGTCGGCCATGGGAAATTCTCCGTGAAAAGCATCTGCACGGAAGATGGGGGCTGGCCGTCATTCTGATAATCAGGATAATCTGGAATGGATTGTTCGAGATTTTCGATATGTCTGGCCAGCCACTGCCGCCCACCCTGGACCAGCTCACCATTTTCCTGACCATCGCGGAGACCGGCAGCTTTGCCGCCGCCGCCCGCAAGCTGGGGCGGGCCACCTCGGTGATCTCCTATGCGGTGGCCAATCTGGAAAGCCAGCTGGGCGTCAGCCTGTTCACGCGCGCGGGCACCCGCACCCCGGTCCTGACCGAGGCGGGCCGCGCCATCCTGTCGGACAGCCGCGCCATCGCCATCGCGCTGGACGGATTGCTGGCGCGGGCGCGCGGGCTGACCCAGGGACTGGAAGCGGAAGTCTCGCTGGTGGTGGATGTGATGCTGCCCGCCAAACGGCTGGTGAAGACGCTGGACGATTTTCGCCGGACCTTTCCCACCGTGGCCCTGCGCCTGCGGGCGGAGGCGCTGGGCGCGGTGACCCAGGCGGTCCTGTCCGGCCAGGCGGTGTTCGGCATCAGCGGGCCGCTGGAACTGGCAAGCGATCTTCTGGCGCGCGGCCCCGCCGGATCGGTAAAGCTGGTGGCGGTCGCCGCGCCCGGCCATCCGCTGGCGCAGATGCCCGGCCCCATCGGCGCGGCGGTGACGCGCGATCATGTCCAGCTTGTGCTCAGCGACCGCTCCGACCTGACGGCGGGGCGCGACTTCGGCGTGCTGTCGGTCAAAAGCTGGCGGCTGGCCGACCTGGGCGCCAAGCATGCGCTGCTGCTGGCGGGGCTGGGCTGGGGCAACATGCCCAAGCCCATGATCAATGACGATCTCAAGCGCGGGCGGCTGGTCGCGCTGGACATCGAAACACCCGTCCCGCTTGTCTATCCCTTCCACGCCGTGCATCGCCGCGACACGCCGCCCGGTCCCGCCGCGTCCTGGCTGATGGAGCGGCTGGCGCTGGGCTGAAGGTCACAAAAAGAATCGTCGCGGGAACGATTGGAACCCTCGCCCATTGCGTGGAAGGCGCGTAGAGTTTTTGCGAAACATCACACCATGGAGTGAATGACATGGCAGCGAAGAAGAAGGCCAAGGCGAAAGCCGCCAAGGCCAGCAAGAAAAAAGCGCCGGCGAAAAAAGCCGCCGCCAAGAGCGCGGGCAAGAGCAAGGCCAAGGCGGTGAAGAAAAAGGCGCCCGCCCGCAAAGCCGCCGCGAAGAAGGCGGCGCCCAAGAAAGCCGCCCAGAAGAAAACCGCCAAGAAGTCCGTGAAGAAGACGGTCAAGGCCGCCGCCCGCAAAGCCCCGGCCAGCAAAAAGGCCCCGGCCCGCAAAAAGAAGCAGATCGTGGGCGAGGGCGATTATGCCGCCTCGCGCAGCTTCCTGAAGGACCAGTCGGACTTCGTGCAGAAGAACAAGGCCGCCATCCCGGACCTGGGCAAGGCCGCCGAGGCCTCGCTGGACGGCCCGGAAGGCGACGCGCTGCGCGACGCCGAAGCCACGGCAGCGGCCCGTTCGCGCGACACGTTCTGAGGCGCGATCAAGGGAGCGTCGGCCCAGCGGTGCGAAGCGACAGCGTCAGGCCGCGCGACCAATCATAAAACGCAAACGCCGCGCCCCTCGGGCGCGGCGTTTTTGTTTGTGGCTGTCAGCATCAGGCGGCGCGGCCAATATAAAACCCAACGGGTGCGGGTTCAGGGCTCTCCACCCGGTTTGAAATCGAGTGCGCACCCGTTGGTGCAGTAGCGCAGGCCGGTCGGGGCCGGGCCGTCGGGAAAGACATGGCCCAGATGACCGCCACAGCGGGCGCAATGAAACTCGGTGCGGGTCATGCCGTGGCGGGTGTCGGTGGAAGTCTTCACCGCCCCCGGCAGGGTGTCGAAAAAGCTGGGCCAGCCGGTGCCGCTGTCGAACTTGGCCGAGGCGTCGAACAGGTCTGCCCCGCAGCCGGCGCACTGGAACTCGCCGGGGCGTTTTTCGTGGTTGAGGGGGCTGGAGCCGGGACGTTCGGTTCCATGCTCGCGCAGGACATGATGCTGTTCGGGTGTGAGTTGGCGTGTGGTCATCCGATTTTCCTTCCCTGTTCGCGCCCGCTTACGGGTTGGTCGCCACCACCATCTCCAGCATGGCGGACAGGCGCCCGGTATTGCCGAAGGCAAAGCGCGCGTCATACAGGACATCGTCCAGCTTCCAGCCCTGCGGGGTGCTGACCAGGACCAGGATATCGTCCCACTGCACCGGCTTTTCAACCTTGCCGCCCGCGGCCTTGCTATCTGGGGGCGTGGCGGGAACATGGGTCAGCGTGACACGGCAGCGCGAAAGCCTGGCGTCGCCGGTGCAGGTCCCCACCGTCCAGGCCGTCGCCCCCTCGAACAGCGAGGTGAAGATGTCGCCCTGCAGCACCGGCGGCACCGCATTCTTCACCTTCGCGGTCAGCCGCGCCTGTGCCGCCGCCGCCTGCGTGATCCGGGCATTGAGGGCGGGCGACAGCACGGGCGCATAGCGCACCCGCTGGGTGGCGTCGGGTACACCGCCGCCCATCAGGTGCGTGGGGCCATAGACGGCGTAAAAGGCGTTGGCCGCCGCCGCCGGGCTGTCCGCCGCGCGCGCTGCGGATGGCGCGCCCAGCAGCAGCGCCGCCAGAAAGGCTTTGCGGATCACTTCTTCAGGCTGTCGCGGATTTCGCGCAGCAGCAGGATATCCTCCGGCGTGACCGCGACTTCGGCGGGCGGCGGCACGGACAGCTTGTTGATCTGGCGGATCAGCACGAACAGGGCAAAGGCCACGATCAGGAAATTGATGCAGGCATTGACGAACAGGCCGTAATTGATGGTGACGGCCTTGGCCGCCTTGGCGGCGGCCAGGGTGTCGGCATGTTCGCCCTTCAGCACCCAGAAGAAGTTGGAGAAATCCACCCCGCCCAGCGCCAGGCCGATGGGGGGCATGATGATGTCGTTGACCAACGAATTGACGATGCCGGTGAAGGACGCGCCGATGATCACACCCACCGCCAGGTCCAGCACGTTGCCGCGCATGGCGAATTTCTTGAATTCCTCGATCATGGACATTGCGGATTCATCCCCTGTGACAATGGCGGCAGGCTAATCGCGGCGGCGCGGAATGGCGAGATAGATAATGGCCAGCCCCATCCCGGCGGCGGCGCCCAGCATGTTGGCAAGCTGGTCCAGCCATTCGCCGTCGCGGCCCACATATAATTGCAGCAGCTCCAGCGCCCCGCCCAGCGCCGACACGCCCAGAAAGACCCAGGCCAGCGAGCGCCGCAGCCCCCAGCCCAGCGTGGCCAGCAGCGCCAGGCCGAAATAGGCGGTGAAATGCAGCACCTTGTCCCAGATACCGTCCTCGATGCCCCCCGGATTGGGGCGCAGTTCGCCCCAGGCCACCACCGCCAGGGCGGGCAGGAACAGCCAGACGCCCGCCCGGCGGATCCAGGGCAGGAAAAATCCATGAAAAAACAGGCGGGACGGGTGCATGGCGCTGCTTAGCCCAATCCGCGGAAGCGGGACAGGCCGTGGCAAAAGCACCAAAATCTCATTCTATATCAATAGCTTACCAAGGGCTGCACGCCGTGGCTCATGACAAGCGTTTGTTTTTGAAGGGTATTTCCTGGGCGATCCGATGCTGTCCTGCCCGGCGGCGGCCCTTGCTTTCGTGGCCATATTCCTTTTAAACGCCCGCTCTTTCGGGCCGCCCGGCTGGACATGCCGTGGCGACCCTTAATGCGACCGGAGCCGATCGGCTCCTCAAGAGGACCCCAGGCCGCAAGGCCCGGGAGAAAGCAAAATGTCCAAGCTGAAGACCAAGTCAGGCGCCAAAAAGCGCTTCAAGTTCACTGCGACCGGCAAGCTCAAGAAAGGCCAGGCGGGCAAGCGCCACGGCATGATCAAGCGCAGCAACGAGCAGATCCGCAACCTGCGCGGCACTTCCGTTGCCTCCGAATCCGAAGTCCGGCGCGTGAAGCGCTGGATGCCCTACGCTTAAGGAGCGCCCAGATGAGCCGTTCACCCCGCGCCGTTCCGTCCCACGCCCGCCGCAAGAAGGTCTTCAAGCAGACCAAGGGCATGCGTGGCCGCCGCAAGAACAACATCACCACGGCCAATGCCGCGGCCGATAAGTCGCTGCAGCACAACTATATTGGCCGCAAGGAACGCAAGCGCAACTTCCGCGCCTTGTGGATCCAGCGCATCAACGCCGCCGTGCGCGAGCATGGCCTCACCTACAGCCGATTTATCGCCGGGCTCGCCAAGGCCAAGATCGACATCGACCGCAAGGTGCTGTCCGACCTGGCCATCCACGAGCCCACCGCGTTCAAGGCTCTGGTGGATCAGGCGAAAGCCTAAGGGCATAAAGCCATCGGAGCGAATCGGCGGGCCTCACGCCCGCCGATAGTTTCTCTTCGGGGTTTTCATGACCGACATCGCCGCCCTTCAGTCCGAAATCCTGGCGCAGGTCGCGGCCAGCGCCGATGAACCGGCGCTGGAAGCCGTGCGCGTCGCCACGCTGGGCAAGAAGGGGTCTGTTTCCGCCCTGCTGGCGACGATGGGCAAGCTGTCGCCCGACGAACGCAAGATACAAGGCCCGCTGTTCAACGGGTTGCGCGACACCGTCACCACGGCCATCGCCGCCCGCAAGACGGCGCTGGCCGACGCGGCGCTGGACGCGCGGCTGGCGGGCGAGACGCTGGACGTCACCCTGCCCCCGGCGCCCGCGAACACCGGCACCGTCCATCCCATTTCCCAGGTGCTGGAAGAAATCACCGCCATCTTCGCCGACCTGGGCTTTGCCGTGGCCGAAGGCCCGGATGTGGAGTTCGACGACTACAACTTCACCCGGCTGAACGTGCCCGAGAACCATCCGGCGCGGCAGATGCAGGACACCTTCTACGTCGCGCCCCAAAAGGGACAGGAGGCGGACGGGTCTTCCCATGTCCTGCGCACCCACACCTCGCCGGTGCAGGTGCGGACCATGCTGAACACCAGGCCGCCCATCCGCATCATCTCGCCGGGCCGCGCCTATCGCGTGGACAGCGACGCCACCCATTCGCCCATGTTCCATCAGGTCGAGGCGCTGGTGGTGGAGGAAGGCATCCACCTGGGCCACCTGAAATGGACGGTGGAGCAGTTCTGCAAGGCCTTCTTCGAGATCGACCAGATCGAACTGCGCGCCCGCCCCAGCTTCTTTCCCTTCACCGAGCCGTCGCTGGAATGGGACATGCGCTGCGACCGCAGCGTGCCGGGCAAGATCACCTTCGGCACCGGCAATGACTGGCTGGAGCTGGGCGGCAGCGGCATGGTCCACCGCAAGGTGCTGGAGAATTGCGGCATCGACAGCACGAAGTATCAGGGCTTTGCCTTCGGCTTTGGGCTGGACCGCATGGCGATGCTGAAATACGGCATGCCCGACATCCGCAGTTTCTTTGAAAGCGACCTGCGCTGGCTGAAGCATTACGGCTTCGCCGCGCTGGATATTCCCACCCTCGATGGAGGGTTGAGCCGATGAAATTCACGCTATCCTGGCTGAAAGAGCATCTCGACACCGGCGCCACCCCGGCCCAGATCGCCCAGCGCCTGACCGATATCGGGCTGGAAGTCGAAAGCGTCACCGATCCGGGCGCGGCCCTGTCCGGCTTCGTGGTCGGCGACGTGCTGACGGCGGAAAAGCATCCCAATGCCGACAAGCTGCGCCTGTGCAGCGTCAGCGACGGCAAGGACACGCTTCAGATCGTCTGCGGCGCGCCCAATGCGCGGGCCGGGATCAAGGTGGTGCTGGCGCGGCCGGGCACGGTGATCCCCGCCACCGGCGAGGCGCTGAAGCTGGGCACCATTCGCGGCGTGGAATCACGCGGCATGATGTGCAGCGCCCGCGAACTGCTGCTGGGCGAGGATCATGACGGCATCATCGAACTGAAGACCGAGGCCGTGGCGGGCGCGCCGGCCACCGGCGCGCTGGTGGCGGCGGGGCTTCTGGCCGACGATCCGCTGTTCGACGTTTCGATCACGCCCAATCGCGGCGACGCCGCATCCGTGTTCGGCATCGCCCGCGACCTGGCCGCATCGGGCTTAGGGACACTGAAAACCGAAAAGGTGCAGCCGGTGGCGGGCCAGTATCCCTGCCCCAAGACCATCACGCTGGATTTTTCGCCCGAGAACAAGGACGCCTGCCCGATCTTCGCGGGCCGCCTGATCCGTGGCGTGAAGAACGGTCCCGCCCCCAAATGGGTGCAGGAGCGGCTGAAAAGCGTGGGCATGAAGTCCATCTCGGCGCTGGTGGATGCCACCAACCTGATTTCGCAGGATCGCGGCAGGCCCCTGCATGTCTTCGATGCCGACCGGCTGAACGGCAACCTGCGCGCCCGCCTGGCGAAAGACGGCGAAGCGGTGCTGGCGCTGGACGACATCACCTATACGCTGGATGGCCAGACCATCGTGATTGCCGATGACGCCAAGGCGCTGGGCATCGCGGGCGTGATGGGCGGCAAGGACAGCGGCAGCTATGACGACACCGTCAATGTCTTCATCGAGTCCGCCTGGTTCGATCCGGCCCGCATCGCCCGCACGGGCCGCAAGCATGGCATCATCAGTGACGCCCGCTACCGCTTCGAGCGCGGGGTGGACCCGCAATTCGTGCTGCCGGGGCTGGAGCTTTGCACCCGCTATATCCTGGACTGGTGCGGCGGCGAGGCGTCCGACGTCTTCATCGCCGGCGAACTGCCGCCGCCCCACAAGCCCATCGTCTTCGACCCGGCGCGGGTGACATCGCTGGGCGGCATCGACGTGCCGCGCCCGCGCATCATCGAAATTCTGCAGAATCTGGGCTTTGTGGTCGAGGAACACGGCGCGGACCTTCAGGTGGTGCCGCCCAGCTGGCGTCATGATGTGGACGGCACCGCCGATCTGGTGGAGGAAGTGGTCCGCATTCACGGCCTGTCCGGCGTGGCCTCCGTGGCGCTGGAACGTCCCAGCGCGGTGGCGCGGGCCGTGCTGTCGCCCGCCCAGCGCCGCACCCGCACCGCCCGCCGGGCGCTGGCGGCGCGCGGCTTCAACGAGGCCGTCACCTTCTCCTTCATCGCCCGCGACCAGGCCGCCCTGTTCGGCGGCGGCGACGATGCGCGGCAATTGTCCAACCCCATCGCCAGCGATCTGGATGCGCTGCGCCCCTCCATCCTGCCCTCGCTGCTGGCGGCCGCGGCGCGCAACGCGGCGCGCGGCCTCACCAGCCTGCAACTGTTCGAGATCGGCGCGGCCTTCGACAGCGGCACGCCCGGCGCGCAGAAGACCGTGGCGGGCGCGATCCGCACCGGCCATGCCGAGCGGCACTGGCAGAAGCCCATTTCGGCCAGTGGCGTGTTCGACGTGAAGGCCGACCTGCTGGCGGCGCTGGAAGCCATCACCGGCGCGCCGATGAGCGCGCCCGTCACGCAGGGCGGCCCCGGCTGGTATCATCCGGGCCGCAGCGGCGTCATCGCCATGGGGCCGAAAGTGATCGCCCAGTTCGGCGAACTGCATCCCAAAGTGCTGGCCGCCTTCGACCTCAAGGTGCCGGTGGCCGGGTTCGAGATTTTCCTGGACGCGCTGCCCGAACCCAAGTCGAAGGGCAAGGCCAAGCCACTGTTCAGCCCCTCGCCGTTCCAGGCCATCGAGCGCGACTTTGCCTTTGTGGTGGACGCAGGGCTGGCGGCGGGCGAGATCGTCAAGGCGGTGAAGGCCGCCGACCGCGCCTTGGTCGAAAGTGTCGGCGTGTTCGACGTCTATGAAGGCAAGGGCGTGCCGGAGGGCAGCAAGTCCATCGCCGTGTCGGTGCGCATCCAGCCGAAAGACGCCACCCTGACCGAGGCCGAGATCGAGGCGCTGGCGCAGAAGATTGTCGCTGGTGCGCTGAAGCTCGGAGCCACCCTGCGCAGCTAGTGCTGCCAAGCCGTGACCAGCCTCCCCTTCATGCGCGCAGCGCACAGGAGGGAGAGGTGGCAGCAGCGAGGTCTTTGCGGAGCAAAGCCGAGCTGCTGACGGAGGGGGTCAATCAAACGACAACAGTCCCGGCTGCACGCCAATATCCGCCGCCAGTTTCTCGAACGCCGCCCTGGCGCGCGGGTTCGACCGCTGGTGCCGCTCGGCGAAGATCAGTTCGTTTTTCTGGGTATGCTCGAAGCCGGTGAATTCGGTGACGCGCACGCGATAGCCATGCGCTTCCAGATAGAGGCCCCGCAGCACATTGGTCAGGTGCGCGCCGAACTCCCGGCGGTGCAACCCGTGCCGCCACAACTGGTCCAGCGGGTTCTTCACCCCGTCCAGCGCCCGCGCCACTTCCGCCTGGCAGCAGGGCACCAGCGCCACCCATCGGGCGTCATGGCGCAGCGCGAACCGGATCGCCTCGTCGGTAGCGGTGTCGCAGGCATGCAGCGCGGTGACGATATCCACCGCGCCCGCCGACGCATCGGCGATGCTGCCTTCCACGAAATCCATCCGGGCAAAGCCGCTGTCGGCGGCGATCGCCCGCGCGGTGTCCACCAGCGCGGGGCGCGCTTCCACATTCACCACCCGGCCGCGCCCGGCGGGCGCGAAGTACAGGTCGTACAGGATGAAGCCCAGATAGGATTTTCCCGCGCCCAGATCGGCCAGCACGGGTTCGGGTTTTTCCGCCAGCGCCGCGTCAATCGCGGGCTTTATCAGTTGCGCCAGATGCTGCACCTGTTTCAGCTTGCGCCGCGAATCCGCGTTCAACCCGCCATTCTGGGTCAGGATATGCAGCGCCTTGAGCAGCGGGACGGATTGCCCGGCCCACAGGTCCGCGACGCTCTCGCCGCCTGTCTTC
>DASTMN010000050.1:0-14732 GCA_035714165.1 Rhizomicrobium sp. | reverse complement strand
GGCCTGTTCGGGCGCTCGCTGATCATCATCATCGCGCCCATCGTGCTGCTGCAGGCGATCATCGCCTATGTCTTCTTCGAGCGCGACCTGGACACCACCACAAGGCGGCTGGCCCGCGATGTGGCCGCCGACATGGCGCTGCTGGTGGCGCTGGAGGACAATTACAGCGGCGGCGAACGCTTGCGCCTGCGCGCCCTGTCGCAACGCCAGCTCGATTACGGCATCGTGCTGCTGCCGGGCGAACGGGTGCATCCGCCCGAAGGCCCGCCGGAAAGCACCATCGACGTGGCGCTGGACGAGATCATCGAGGAACGCATCGGCCCCAACCGCCATTTCCGCACCAAGCGGGTGGGGGACCATTTCGAGATCAGCCTGGATGTGCATGACGGCGTACTGGCGGTGATGGTGCCGCGCGACCGCATCACCGTCTCCAAGCCCGACCTGTTCATCCTGTGGATGGTGGGATCGGCCATGATCCTGATGGGCGTGGCGATCCTGTTCCTGCGGAATCAAGTACGGCCCATCGAGCGGCTGTCGCGCGCCGCCGAAGCCTTCGGCAAGGGCCGCGCCGTGCCCGACTTCAAGCCCTATGGCGCGCTGGAGGTGCGGCGCGCCGCCCAGGCCTTCCTGACCATGCGCGACCGCATCGAGCGGCATGTCAGCCAGCGCACCGAAATGCTGGCCGGTGTCAGCCACGACCTGAAAACACCGCTGACGCGGCTGAAGCTGGCGCTGGCGATGATGCCGGAGGATGCGGACATCCGCTCCATGCGCGGCGACATCGCCGAGATGGAGCATATGCTGGACGAATATCTGGCCTTCGCGCGCGGTGAAGGCGGCGAGGAGTCCGTGCCCACCGACCTGTCCGAACTGGTGCGCGACGCCGCCACCGCCTCGGCCAGGGCGCGCCGCCGGGACCTGACGCTGGCGGTGCCCGATGGCGTGACGGTCAGCGTCAAGGGCACGGGCCTGCGCCGCTGCATCACCAACCTGGTGGACAATGCCCTCAAGCATGGCAGCCAGGTCGCCGTCACGCTGGCCCCGTCGCCGCGCCTGGTGGAAATCCTGGTGGAGGACAGCGGCCCCGGCATTCCCGAAGACCGGCGCGAGGAAGCCTTCCGCCCCTTTCACCGGCTGGACGAAGGCCGCAACCTGCAAAGCGGCGGATCGGGGCTGGGGCTGGCCATCGCCCGCGACATCGCCCGCGCGCATGGCGGCGAGATCGTGCTGGCCGACAGCGCGCTGGGCGGCCTGAAGGCGACGATTCGGCTGCCGGTCTGAATCAGCGCAATTCCCGCGCCCGTTTGCGCGCCGCCTTGACGGCGCGCTTCATCAGGGGCGTCAGCCCGTCTTTGGCCATCAGCACCGCCAGCGCGGCGGCGGTGGTGCCGCCGGGGCTGGTGACGGCCTCGCGCAGCGCCGCGGCGGTCGCCTTGTCCGCCGCCAGCAGCGCCCCGGCCCCCGCCACCGTGGCGCGGGCGAATTTTTCGGCCTGCGCGCGCGGCAATCCTTCCGCCACGCCCGCTTCGGTCAGCGCCTCGGCCATCAGGAACAGATAGGCGGGGCCGGAGCCGGAGACCGCCGTGACGCTGTCGATCAGGCCTTCCCTGCCCACCCATTCGGTCGCGCCCAGGGCCGACAACAGGGATGTGGCCTTCCGGCGATCCGCCGCAGTCACACCCTTTGCGGCATAAAGCCCGGTGATGCCCTGGCCGATGGCGCCGGGCGTGTTGGGCATGGCGCGGACGATGCGCGCGGTCTTTCCCCAGGCCTTGTTCAGCGCGGCGACCGAGGTGCCCGCCGCGATGGAGATCATCAGCGCGCCCGGCTTCCTTGCCGAAGACCGGGCAAAGCCCGCCAGTGCGGGCGCTTCGCCTTTGAGGATCTGCGGCTTGATCGCCACCAGGCAGACCGACGGCGCTTTTGTCACCTGCGACGGCGCGGCCAGCAGGGCGATCTTTTTCTGCTGCGCCAGTTTTCTGAGTTCGGCGGACGGGTTCGGCTCGACCACGGTGACGGATTTGACGCCGCCCGCCAGCCAGCCCTTGAGCAGCGCCGAGCCCATTCGGCCCGCGCCGATAAGAACGATGCTCACAGCGTTACGCCTGGCCGACACATTCCAGCACGGCGGCGGCGATGGCCTCGTCGGCCGTCTTGTTGCCCCACAGCACGAACTGGAAAGCCGGGTAGTAATGTTCGCAGGCTTCCAGCGCCAGGTTCAGCAGCGCCTCGCACTGGGCGGCCGAGGCTTCGGCATCGGGGAAGATCATGGCGTGGCGGAAGATGATGGTGCCGTCCTGGGGCCAGAGGTCGAAATGGCCGATCCAGAGCTTGGCATTCACCGCCATCAGCAGGTCGGCGACATTCTGGCGGCGGGTGCCTTCGGAAATCCGCATGTCGAACGCGCTGGACAGGTGCAGGGACTGCAAATCCTCCCGCCAGGAGAAATTGAAATGGTGGTCGCTCCATTTGCCCGCCACCGACAGGTTCAGCTCGTCCCGGCCCGCCCGCTCGAAGGCCCAGCCATTGGCCTCGACCGCCCGTTCCAGCAGGTCCAGCGGATGCAGGGTTCCTACCGGCTCGTCGTCGAGATGCATGAATGTCATGGGTGACTCCAGAACCTGCCTTGGACACAAAACGAAGCAGTTGCGGTCCAAACTGGCACAACATCTGGAGAAAACAAGAGTCCGCGACTCGCCATCCACGCCGCCGGAAAAGATTCCACAGCTTTGAATCGGCTCACAGATTCGGGATCGCGCGGCTGGGGATGACTCCCCCGGCCCGCTAAGTCGTTGATTTGGATTCCAAAGCCACGATACGGGCCGTCAGCGCCTCATTCTCGGCGCGGGCCTTGGCCGCCATCGCCTTTACCGCCTCGAACTCCTCGCGCGGCACGAAATCCATGTCGGCCACCAGCCGTTCCAGCCGCTGGCGCATGAAGGTGTCGATCTCGGCGCGCAGCCCTTGCGCCATGCCCGCGGCGTCGGTGAAAGCCTTGGCCACGCCGTCCAGGAAGGGATTGTCGGTCTGCGCCATTGGGAACCTCCGTTGGTCGGTTTCTATATGGAGAAGGGGTTGGCTTGACACAAGCATCCAACCCTTGCGATCTGGCCGCATGGTTCAGGCGCTGCTGCCCTTTCCCCAGATAGACCCGGTGCTGTTGCAGATCGGCCCGCTGGCGATCCGCTGGTACGCCATCGCCTATATCGTCGGCATCGTGCTGGCCTGGTGGGGCATCCTGCGCGTGTTGCGGAACAAGGCGCTGTGGGCCGCGCCGCCCTTCCGGGGCAAGCCCGCCGCCACCGAGGACGAGATCGGCGACCTGGTGGTCTGGGCCACCATCGGCATCATCCTGGGCGGTCGGCTGGGCTGGGTGCTGATCTATGGCACCGTGCTGTGCAGCGTCACGCCCAACTATGCCGCCTTCTGCGACGGGCTGCCGATGGGCTTCCTCACCGATCCCCTGCGGATCGTCGCCGCCTGGGAAGGCGGCATGTCCTTTCATGGCGGCCTGCTGGGCGTGGTGATCGCGGTCTGGCTGTTCTGCCGCCGCCGCAAGCGGAAGCTGCTGCCCATCGCCGATTTGGCCTGCGCCTTCGCGCCGCTGGCCATCTTCCTGGTGCGCATCGCCAACTTCATCAATGACGAATTGTGGGGCCGCGTCACCGATGTGCCCTGGGCGATGATCTTCCCGCGCGGCGGACCGCTGCCACGCCATCCCAGCCAGCTCTATGAAGCGGCGCTGGAAGGCCTGCTGCTGTTCGTCATCCTGCAGGTGGCGCTGCGCGTCTTCCAGGCCCACAAGCGGCCCGGCCTGCTGTCGGCGATCTTCTTCGCCGGATACGGCACCTTCCGCTTCATCTGTGAATTCTTCCGCGAACCGGACACCCAGTTCATCGGCCCCATCAGCATGGGCATGGCGCTGTCCATCCCGGTCTGGATCGGGGCGGGCCTGCTGTTCTGGGCCGCGCTGCGCAAGCCGAAAACGGCATGACGCTGAAATCACGCATCGCCGCCCTGATCGAGGCGCAAGGCCCGATGTCGGTGGCGCAGTTCATGACCGTCGCCCTGCTCGACCCGCGCGAGGGCTATTACGCCACCCGTGATCCCATCGGGGCGCAGACGGATGACAGGCAGGGCGACTTCATCACCGCCCCGGAAATCAGCCAGATGTTCGGCGAGATGCTGGGGCTGTGGCTGGTCCAGGCCTGGGCCGACCAGGGCTGTCCCAAGAATCCCCGTCTGGTGGAACTGGGGCCGGGTCGCGGCACGCTGATGGCCGACATCCTGCGCACCGCCGCCGTGGCGCCGGATTTCCTGGCCGACCTGGAGGTGGTGCTGGTGGAGGCCAGCCCGGTGCTGCAACAGGTCCAGGCCGAGACGTTGCGCGGACGGGAGGACGGCCGGATGGCCGCCGACATTTCCTGGCAGCACCAGTTCGATCACAGCCTGGCCGACCGGCCGCTGTTCCTGGTCGCCAATGAATTCTTCGACGCCCTGCCGGTGCGCCAGTATGTGCGCGGCGAACGCGGCTGGTGCGAGCGCATGGTGACGCTGGACGGCAATGGAGAACTGTCCTTCGCGCTGGCGCCGGTGCCCGCGCCGCCCGGCCTGGTGCCCGCCGACCGCGAAGGCGCGCCCATCGGCGGGGTCTATGAAACCTCGCCCGCCTCGCTGGCGCTGGCCGAGGAGATTGCCGGCGTGATCGCCGCCAGGGGCGGCGCGGCGCTGATGGTGGATTACGGCTATGAGGCGGCGCTGGGCTTTTCGGAAACCCTGCAGGCGGTCAGCGGCCACCGCTTCGCCGAGGCGCTGGCCGCACCGGGTTCCGACGACCTGTCCGCCCATGTGGATTTCGCCGCGCTGGCCCAGGCCGGGCGGCGCGGCGGCGCAGCCGTGCTGGGGCCGGTGACCCAGGGGATGTTCCTGGCCGGGATCGGGCTGACGGATCGCGCCGAACAGTTGATCAAGGCCAACCCGGACAGCGCCGACAGCGTGATCGCCGCCACCGAACGGCTGATAGGACATGACCAGATGGGACGGCTGTTCAAGGCGCTGGCCTTCCTGCCGCCCTCCATGACCAGCGCGGCGGGGTTCACGCCATGAGCCTCACCCGTCTGGAAGCGGACAGCCTCAAGGCGCCGGGCATCGCGCACGGCTTTTTCGGCATTACCGGCGGCGTGTCGGAAGGGCTTTACGCCTCGCTCAATTGCGGTCCCGGATCGAAGGACGATCCGGAGCGCGTGGCCGAAAACCGCCGCCGGGTGGCCCAGGCGCTGGGTGCGGAGGTGCGGCTGGCCAGCCTGTCGCAGATTCACAGTTCCATCGTCCATGTCCTGCCGTCCGGAGATGACGCGCGAGAGGGCGATGGCATGGTCACCGCCACGCGCGGCCTGGCACTGGGCATCCTGACCGCCGACTGCGCCCCCGTGCTGCTGGCCGATGCCACAGCGGGTGTGATCGGCGCGGCCCATGCGGGCTGGAAGGGCGCGGTGGGCACAAAGGACGGCGGCGGCATACTGGAAGCCACGCTGGAGGCGATGGAAAAGCTGGGCGCGCAGCGCGGCCGCATCACCGCCGCCATCGGCCCCTGCATCAGCCAGGCCAATTACGAAGTGGGCTGGGAAATGCGCGACAAGGTGCTGGAAGGCGGCCTCAGGATGCGGAAGTTCTTCGTGCCCAGCGGCCGGGAAGGCCATTACCGCTTCGACCTGGAAGATTACGCCGCCCACCGCCTGACCGCCGCCGGTGTGGGCCATGTGGAAAAGCTGGGCGTCTGCACCTATCCCGAAGGCAGCGGATTCTTCAGTTTCCGCCGCACAACCCATGCGGGCGCGCCCGATTACGGGCGTCAGATCTCGGCCATCGCGCTGCTTTAACGGCGCGGCGATACGCAGGTTGCGCGCCGGGGTACCAGCCGCTAAAAGCCCGTCACTAAAGTTTCATTGGGGTTGTGGACCCCTCCCCGGCGCGCAACGCGCGCCAGTGTCGGGGAGGTGGCCGTGGCTGGCCAGCGAAGGGGCAAGACATGACGGGTCTGAGCGGATCGCGGGGCATGCGCCTCATCACCGGCAACGCCAACCGTCCCCTGGCCGAGGCCATCAGCAGCTATCTGGGCACCGTGCCGGTCCAGGCCGATGTGCGCCGCTTCTCCGACGATGAAGTGTTTGTCGAGGTGCAGGAGAATGTGCGCGGCGAGGACATGTTCGTCATCCAGTCCACCAGCGCCCCGGCCAACGACAATCTGATGGAACTGCTGATCATGATCGACGCGCTGCGCCGCGCGTCGGCCCGGCGCATCACCGCCGTGATCCCCTATTTCGGCTATGCCCGGCAGGACCGCAAGGTCGGCCCGCGCACGCCCATTTCGGCCAAGCTGGTCGCCAACCTGATCACCGAGGCGGGCGCCAACCGCGTCCTGACCGTGGACCTGCATGCCGGGCAGATACAGGGCTTTTTCGACATTCCCACCGACAACCTGTTCGCCCAGCCGGTGATCGTGAAGGACATTCTGGAGCATCTGGGCGGCAAGGAGCCGATGGTGGTTTCGCCCGATGTGGGCGGCGTGGTGCGCGCCCGTTCGCTGGCGCGCCGCCTCAACACCGACCTGGCCATCGTGGACAAGCGCCGCGAGCGCGCGGGCGTGTCGGAAGTGATGAACATTATCGGCGAGGTGCAGGGCCGCCCCTGCATCCTGATCGACGACATCGTGGATTCGGGCGGCACCCTGTGCAACGCCGCCGAGGCGCTGCTGAACAACGGCGCCACCGAGGTCTATGCCTATTGCACCCATGGCGTGCTGTCGGGCAAGGCGGTGGAGCGCATCCAGAATTCGCGCCTGAAATCCATGGTGGTGACCGACACCATCGCCGTCACGCCCGCCCAGGCGGCCTGCGCCAATATCCGCACCATCTCCATCGCCCCGCTGCTGGGCGAGGCGATGCGGCGCATCAACAACGAAGCGTCGGTTTCCAGCCTCTTTGATTGATCCTTTCCGTCGCAACCCGGCCACTGGCCCGTCGTTGCGGCATCTCCGCCGCAAGGGGCGTCACGCGCTGCGGGGAACGTAAGCCGGAGGAAGGCCATGCTCAGACTGTTCTATGCGCCCGGCGCCTGCTCGCTGGCGCCGCACATCGCGCTTTATGAGGCGGGTTCGGAATTCGAGGCGGTGCGGCTGGACCTGAAGGCGGGCGACCAGAAGAAATCCGATTATATCGCCGTCAATCCCAAGGGGCGCGTGCCCGCGCTGGTGACGCCGCGCGGCACCCTGACCGAGGTGCCGGTGATCCTGGGCTGGATCGCCAACCTGTTTCCCAAGGCGCAACTGAAGCCGGAGGGCGATTTCTTCGCTTTCAGCCAGATGCAGTCCTTCAATGCCTATCTGTCCAGCACGGTGCATGTGAGCTTTGCCCACCTGATCCGCCCGGAACGCTGGGCCGACAGCGAGGCCGCCCGCGCCGAGCTGAAAGCCAAGACGCCGTCCAACCTGAAACTCCATCTGGAACTGGTCGAGGAGATGCTGGACGACGGCCGCCCCTGGGTGATGGGCGGCCAGTACACCGTGGCCGATCCCTATCTGTATGTCTTCGCCCGCTGGCTGGAACGCGAGGGCGCTGGCGGCGCGGCCCCCTTTCCGCGCCTCAAGGCGCACCGGGACCGGATGCAGCAGCGCCCGGCCGTCGCGGCGGCGCTGGCGGCGGAAGGCATTGCGGCGCTCTAGCGGCCCAGCCGTCCGGTTGCGCGGGGCGGGGCAAACCGCTACAAGCCGCCTCTTTCGGGGCCCCCTTTGGGGTCTGGGATCAGAGGAAATTGAAAAATGTCGAAGAATCAGGAACTTAAGGTTGAAGCGCGCGAAGGCCGCGGCAAGGGTCCGTCCTATCAGGCGCGCCAGAAGGGCCTGATTCCGGGCGTGATCTATGGCGGCAATGACGAGCCGCAGACCATCAATGTGGACGCCCGCACGCTGGAGCGCCATGTCGATGCCGGCCACTTCCTGACCACCCTGTTCAACCTGGATATCGGCGGCAAGAAGACCCGCGCCATCCCGCGCCAGGTGCAGCTCGACCCGGTGACCGACCGCCCGGTGCATGTGGACTTCCTGCGCCTGGCCGAAGGCGCCACCGTGCGCCTGGAAATCCCCGTCGTGTTCCGCGGCCAGGAAGTTTCGCCCGGCCTGAAGAAGGGCGGCGTGCTGAACATCGTGCGCCACTCCATGGGCCTGTCCTGCCCCGCCGAGACCATTCCCAACACCATCGTGGTGGATGTCTCCAAGCTGGACATCAATGAATCCGTGCACATCAGCAACCTGGACCTGCCGGAAGGCGTCAAGCCGCTGATCCGGGGCCGGGACTTCACCGTCTGCTCGATCGTGGCCCCGACCAGCATGCGCGAGGAAGTGAAGACCGCGGACGCCGCCGCCGCTGCTCCGGCCGCTGCCGGCGCCGCCGCCGCCAAGCCCGCCGCCGCGCCGGCCAAGAAGTAAGATTTCGCGCCGGGGGGAGGCGTCTCCGTCATGGATACGCCTCTCCTCATCGCGGGTCTTGGCAATCCTGGATCGCAATACGCCCGGAACCGGCACAATGCCGGTTTCATCGTGCTGGACGAGATTCACGCCGCGCATCGTTTCGGGCCGTGGAAGGTCCGGTTCGATGGCCTGCTGTCGGAAGGCAGCCTGGCCGGGCGCAGGACCTATCTGCTCAAGCCCCAGACCTTCATGAACCTGTCGGGGGATTCCGTCGCGCCCGCCCTGCGCTTCTACAAGCTGCCGCTGTCGGCGCTGGTGGTGGTGCATGACGAGATCGACCTGGCGGCGGGCAAGATGAAAGTGAAGACCGGCGGCGGCGATGCCGGGCAGAACGGCCTGCGCTCCATCACCGCCGCGCTGGGGCCGGATTACCGCCGGGTGCGGCTGGGCATCGGCCATCCCGGCGAGAAAAGCCGGGTGTCGGGCCATGTGCTGCAGAACTTCTCGAAAGAGGAGATCGACTGGCTGAAGCCGCTGGTGATGGCGATGGTGGACGCCGCGCCGCTGCTGGCGCGGGACGACGATGCCGGGTTCATGAGCCGGGTGGCGCTGCTGACACAGCCCGCCAAGCCGAAGCCGCCCAAATCCGGCGCGCAGGATTTGCCTTGATATACAACAGCGCAATGGATGGCCGGCTCGCGCTGCGGCCGCAAGCCCGGCCTTTCTGGCCGGCCATGACGAGGTTTTAGGAATGGGTTTCAAATGCGGAATCGTGGGCCTGCCCAATGTCGGCAAGTCCACCTTGTTCAACGCCCTCACCCAGACGGCGGCGGCGCAGGCGGCCAACTATCCCTTCTGCACCATCGAACCCAATGTCGGCGATGTGGCGGTGCCCGATCCGCGCCTGGAAACGCTGGCCGCCATCGCCGGGTCGCAGGAGATCCTGCCCACCCGCATCACCTTCGTGGACATTGCCGGTCTGGTGCGCGGCGCTTCCAAGGGCGAAGGGCTGGGCAACCAGTTCCTCGCCAATATCCGCGAGGTGGATGCGGTGGTGCATGTGCTGCGCTGCTTCGAGGATGACGACATCACCCATGTCGAGGGCAAGATCGACCCCATCGCCGATGCCGAGACGGTGGAAACCGAACTGATGCTGGCCGACCTGGACAGCCTGGAAAAGCGCCTGCCCGCGCTGGAAAAGAAAGCCAAGGGCGCCGACAAGGAGGCCAAGGAAGCCATCGCGCTGGTGACCAAAGCGCTGGACCTGCTGCGCGACGGCAAGCCCGCCCGCATCGCCCTGCCCGACCTGGCGCCGGAGGAACTGGCGCCCTATTCCCAGCTTGGCCTGATGACCGCCAAGCCGGTGCTGTATGTGCTGAATGTGGAAGAAGCCAGCGCCGCCAGCGGCAACGGCATTTCGGCCCGCGCACAGGAGATGGCGAAAAAGCAGGGCGCGCACAGCGTCGTCATCTCGGCCAAGATCGAGGAAGAGATCGCCCAGATGCCGCTGGACGACCGCAAGGACTTCCTGGACAGCCTGGGGCTGGAAGAGCCGGGCCTGAACCGGCTGATCCGCGCCGGTTACGACCTTTTGGGCCTTCTGACCTTCTTCACCGTGGGGCCGAAGGAAGCCCGCGCCTGGACCGTCACCAAGGGCTCAAAGGGACCGCAGGCGGCGGGCGTGATCCATACCGATTTTGAAAAGGGCTATATCCGCGCCGAAACCATCGCCTTTGACGATTATGTGGCGGGCAAGGGCGAGGCGGGCGCGCGCGAGGCGGGCAAGTTCCGGCTGGAAGGCAAGGAATACGTCGTCCAGGACGGCGACGTGATGCATTTCCGGTTCAATACATAACTGACGGGGCGCGCGTCTTTTGCGCCAAGGATGCGTCGCGCGTGCTCACGTACCTTACGTACGCTCCGCGCGCGCTCCTGTCCCTGTCACAAAATCCATCGCGCCGCGCTAGCGGAGAGACGCCTCGATATTGCCGCCGTCCACGGTCACGACCGCCGCAGTCGTCTTGGAGGCCGTCGCCAGATAGACAAAGGCGTCCGCCACGTCTTCCGCCGTCACTTCGCGCTTGAGCAGGTTGCCCGCCATGTAATCGGCTTCCGACAGCCCGCGCGCCTTGGAGCGCGACGCCACCATCTCGTCGGTCAAAAGGCCCGACCGGATGCGGTCGGCATTGACCGCGTTGGCGCGGATGCCGTCCTTGCCGTGATCCAGCGCATACTGCTTGACCAGGAACAGGGTTGCGGCCTTGGGCAGGCCATATGGCCCGAAATCCTTGCCCGGATTCACCGCCTGCTTGGAGGTATTGAACAGCAGAACGCCATAAGTGCCCTGCGCCTGCATGATGCGGGTCGCATGCTGGGCCACCGCCTGATGCGCCCAGAAGTTCAGCTCGAACGATTTGCGCAGCGTCTCGTCGTCCACGCTGCCGATGGTGCCCTGCCAGGCCGCGCCCGCATTGCTGACCACGATATCCACGCCGCCAAAGGCCGCTGCCACCGCATCGAAGGCGGTGCGCACGGCGGCTGGATCGGTCACGTCACAGGCGATGCCGATGGCCTTGCCGCCGATCTTCCTGGCCACGGCCTTGGCCGCCGCCTCGTCGCGGTCCAGCACGGCGACTTCCGCGCCCTGCTTGGCCATCGCGACGGCGGTGGCGGCCCCGATGCCCGAACCGCCGCCGGTGATCACCGCCACCTGCCGCGACAGCGGCTTTTCGTTGGACTTGCCCAGCTTGGCCTGTTCCAGCGACCAGTATTCGACCTCGAACATGTCGAACTCACTGATGCTGCGAAACTCGCCCATCGCCTCGGCATCGGTGATGACGGCCACGGCATTCTCGGCGATGTCGGCGGCGATGGCCGCATCCTTGGCGGTCGCGCCCACGCCGAACATGCCCACGCCCGGCACCAGGATCACGCGCGGCAGCGGGTCCAGTTCCTTTTTCTTGACCGGGCTCTTGTCGTTGTTGACCTGGAAATAGCGGTGATAGCGTTCGACATACCCGGCGACCGCTTCTTCCACCTGCGCCTTCCAGGCATCCAGCTTGCCGGCTTCCGGCGCGGGCACGATCACCGGCCAGTTCTTGGTGCGAATGGTGTGATCGGGCGTCACCACGCCGACCTGGGAATAGCGCGCCAGGTCCGCGCCGTTCACATAATTCAGGATCTGTTCGTTGGTGCGGAAATCCAGGATCTGCCGCTTGGCGGTACCCGCCATCGGATTTTTCTCGATCGCCACCGCCCCGCGCAGGATGGGCGCGATCTGCGGCACCGTCGCCAGATTGGCGGGCAATTTGGCCTGCGCCAGCGTCTTGCGCTGCAGCTTCAGCCGTTCCTCGGCCATGGTCACGAACTCGATCATGCGGCTGTAGGCCTGTTCGGCCGTATCGCCCATCGTGAAGATGCCGTGCTGGAGCAGCACCAGCCCTTCGGCCCTGGGATGCTTCTGGAACACCTCGGCCACCGCCTTGGCCAGCGCGAAGCCGGGAATGGTGTAGGGCACATAGGCGACGCGGTCGCCATAGACCTCTTCCACCAGCGCCTTGTTGTCGGGCTGGTCGGTCAGGGCCAGCACGGCGGTGGAATGGACATGGTCGATGAACTTGTGCGGCAGGAAGGCATGCAGCAGGGTTTCCACCGACGGATTGGGTGCGGTGGAATCCAGCAGGTTGATGCGCTGATAGTTCACCATGTCCTCGTCGGACAGCCTGTCCAGCGCCAGCAGCTTGCGCAGCGGCGCCAGCTTCACCGCCGGTAGGCCCGCCGGTTCGATCACGCCCATGTCCCAGCCGGAGCCCTTGATGCAGATCACCTCCACATCCTCGCCCAGCATGTCCTTCATCACGGTCTTGACCGAGGTGTTGCCGCCGCCATGCAGCACCATGCGCGGGTCGCTGCCCAAGAGGCGCGTGGTGTAGGTGCGCACCGCCAGGTCGGCATTCACGCCCTGAGGGGCATAGCGGGCGATAGTGTCCTGCGCTTCGGCGTCAGACCATTTGGATTGCATCGGATTATTCCTCGGGGAAAAGGCCGCGCAGGCCTTCGGGGGTGGCGGCGCAGGTGCCGCGTTCGGTGATCAGGCCGGTGACAAGCCGGGCCGGGGTGACGTCGAAGCCGGGATTGGCCGCGCCCGATCCGGGGGCGGCGATTTCCACCACCGCCACCGATCCGTCGGGCAGGCGGCCCGGCATCTTGAGCACTTCGTCTGCGCTGCGTTCCTCGATGGGAATGGCCGCGCCGTCGGCGATGGTCCAGTCGATGGTCGAGCTGGGCAGCGCCACATAGAAGGGCACGCCATTGTCCCTGGCCGCCAGCGCCTTCAGATAGGTGCCGATCTTGTTGGCGACATCGCCATTGGCGGTGACGCGGTCGGTGCCCACGATCACCATGTCCACCTGGCCGTGCTGCATGTAATGGCCGCCCGCATTGTCGGCCAGGATGGTGTGCGCCACGCCGTGGCTGCCCAGTTCAAAGGCGGTCAGCGAAGCACCCTGGTTGCGCGGGCGTGTTTCGTCCACCCAGACATGCAGGTCGATGCCCGCGTCATGAGCCAGATAGATGGGCGCCAGCGCGGTGCCGTAATCCACCGTCGCCAGCCAGCCCGCATTGCAATGGGTGAGGATGTTCAGCTTGCGCTTTTTCTTCGCCGCCAGATCCTGGATGATCTTGAGGCCGTTCTTTCCGATGGCCTCGCTCATCGCCACATCCTCGTCGGCGATCAGGGCGGCTTCCTGCCAGGCCAGGGCGGCGCGCGCCTCGCGCGGCTGGTTCAGCAGCGCGCCGCGCATCCGCCACAGCGCCCATTTCAGGTTGATGGCGGTGGGGCGGGTTTCGGCCAGCATCTCCACCATTTTCTGGATGCCGTCGTCGGACGCATCGTCGCGCACCGCCAGCGCCAGGCCGTAGGCGCCCACCGCGCCGATCAGCGGCGCGCCGCGCGTCTGCATGGACTTGATGGCGTGCGCCGCCTCGTCCGCCGTGCGGATGGTCAGGGTGACGAAGGCGTGCGGCAGTTTCGTCTGGTCGATGATGCCAAAGGCATCCTCGCCGACGGGCCAGATGGAACGGTAATGGGTGCCGTTGATACGCATGGGTGCCTCAGTTCACGGGGCGGCGGGAACCGTCGCCTTCATGGACGGGCGCTCGCAAAAGCCCGCATACCAGGCCGATAATCTGGGGCGGGAACTCTTCCAATCAAGATCCGGCAGGCGGAATTCGACATAGCCGATGGCGCAGGCCAGCGAAATCTCGCCGATGGTGACGGTATCCGGCGCGATGGCGCGTTCCGCCATGTCCAGGCCCGACAGCACGGTATCCATCTGGCGTTTGCGGGTGGCCTCCGGCGGAACCGGCTCGCGCCCCAGCATGACATAGGCCACCGCCGCCTCGGCGATGCCGTCGCCCAGCGCCTGCAGCACCAGCGCCTTCCACTTGCCCTTGGCTTCCGCGAACAAGGTGGGGCGGGGAAAGAATTTTCCACCGCCCTTTTCGTCCAGATATTCACAGATGACCGGCGAATCGAACAGCACAGACCCGTCTTCCAGCACCAGCGCCGGAATCTTGCCCAGCGGATTGACGCGGCGGAACGCATCGTCCTGCACCGGCAGGGTGCGGATCACCTCCAGTGCCAGGCCCAGCTCATGGGCGATGACCTTGGCCTTGCGGCCGAACGGCGAGGCGGTATTGGAGTAAAGCTTCAATTAGTGGCCCTCGAAAGCGACCAGCGCCGAAACCGGCTTGCCCAGGGCGCGCAATTTGTCCGCGCCGCCCAGTTCGGGCAGGTCGATCACGAAGGAACAGCCGATCACGGTGGCGCCCGCCCGTTCCAGCAGCGTGATGCCCGCAAAGGCTGTGCCGCCGGTGGCGATCAGGTCGTCCACCAGCAGGACCTTCTCGCCTTTCTGAATGGCGTCCACATGGATCTCCACCCGGTCGGTGCCGTATTCGAGCTGGTAATCCTCGCCGATCACGGCATGGGGCAGCTTGCCCTTCTTGCGCACCGGCACGAAGCCGACGCCAAGCTGGTGCGCCACCGCGCCGCCCAGGATGAAACCGCGCGCTTCCAGTCCCGCCACCTTGTCGACCTTCTGGCCGCACCAGGGCTGCACCAGCGCGTCCACCGCGGCGCGAAACGCCTGCGGATGGCCCAGCAGGGTGGTGATGTCGCGGAACTGGATGCCCGGCTTGGGATAGTCGGGAATGGTGCGGATGGCGCTTTTGAAATCCATGTCGGTCAACCCTTCTTCAAAACCCG
>DASTMN010000049.1:0-5368 GCA_035714165.1 Rhizomicrobium sp. | reverse complement strand
GGCGCCCACCGCCCGGGCCGCGCCCGGCTGGCCGATGGCGCGGGCAATCGCCCCATAAGAGGTGGTCGTGCCGAAAGGGATTTCGCGCAGCGCCTGCCACACCCGCATCTCGAAGGCCGGGCCTTCCGGCGCCAGCGGCAGGCCGAAGTCGCGGCGCACGCCGCTGGCATATTCCGTCACCTGGCGCTGGACCTCGGCCAGACGGCCGGGATCGTGGATCGCGGCATGGTCCACCCGCTCCGCGCCATCAGCCCGCAGATGGAAGCGCAGCAGGTTGCCATTGTCATCCACCCAGGCGGCCATGGGCTGGAACGGCGTCTCGATGACGGACCAATAGCGTTTCATATCAGCCCCTTAGACGTCCTCTTTCAGGTAAGTCCACAAGTGCATAGTGGCCAGGCTGCGATGCGGCGCGAAGGCGCTCATCAGCCGGGCGCTTTGTTCCGCGTCCGGCCGTTCGGGCAGACGGTGCAGGCGCTGGAGCGCCGTCGCCAGGGCGCTGTCGCCCACCGGCGCGGCGTCCGCGAAGCCGCTGCGCATCAGCACATACCGCGCCGTCCAGGTGCCGATGCCGCGCTGGGCGGTTAGCGACCGTTCCGCCGCAATGGCCGAGCCGTCTCTCAGGCTCTCAATGGGCAGACGCCCCTGTACCACGGCCTGCGCCGCGTCGATCAGGTACCGCGCCTTGGACCGGGCATAGCGCCGCGCGGCCAGGGCCGCGACATCGATGTTGGCGACGCTTTCGGGCGTGGGATGTGCGCGCATGTCGCCAACCTTTTCCCCCGCAATTTCAATCAGTTCACGGCGCAAGCTCGCAGCGAACTTCAAATTGATCTGCTGGCCGATGATCCCCCAGCACAAGGCATCGAAGCCGGTGGGCAAAAGCGGCAGGCGCAAGCCGCGCCGCCGCGCCACGAAGTCCGCATGGCGGGTTTCGAACCCCATCACATCCTGGGTCAGCGCCAGAATCCGCAAGGCCGCGCCATGCAGGAAGGCCATGCTGTCGCGGCCCAGCTTTGTCCCGGCATGCAGGTGCACCCAGGCCTGGCCTGGCTCGATGGCAATCTCCATCACCACCGGGCCATCGGCGGTGGGCAGCGCCTTCCAGATGCGGTTGCCTTCGCTGCGTTCGCTGACGGCCAGCGGATCGCGGCCGTGATAGGCGATGATTTCCGCCGACCGGTAGTTCGGCGGCAGATGCAGCAGAAACACCTCTGCCCCGTCCAGCGCCCGGTAGGCGCCCGGCGTCATCCGCATATGGGCCAGGAACTGGCGATGGAAGACGGACTCGCTTTCAAACCCGGCGGCATGGCCGATATCCAGGATGCGGCCTTTGCCCCGCAGCAGGTCGCGGGCGGCGGCCCGCACACGCTGGCGGCGCAGCCATTGAACCGGCGCCAGATGGGCATGGTCGCGCAGCAGGTCGCCCAGCTTGGTCAGGCTGACACCCGCCGCGCGCGCCAGCGCACCGGCATTGGCGAAGGTGTCCGGCGACCGGGCGACACGGGCGGCAAGGCCGTCGAACAGCGCCAGGTTCTCGTCCTCGCCCCGGTAATAGAGGTCGGGGCGGCACCGCTTGCAGGCGCGCAGGCCCGCGGCCTGCGCCTGGGTCTCGGTGGTGAACAGGCGCACATTGTCCGGCCGGGGCGGGCGGGCGGCGCAGGACGGCAGGCAATAGATGCCCGTGCTCATCACCCCCAGGATGAACCGGCCATCGAACCTTCCGGCGCGGGCCTGGGCGCGGTCCCAAGACATAGGCGCGGGGAGCTTCATGCCTGTGCCCCATGCCGGGCGCGCAAAAACCAGGAAAGCCAAGGGCATTTGGGGACCAAAATGCCGTACCCCTCCCCCTTATCCTCGCATCCTGCCGTAGCGGTCATGGTGCATCCTGCCACCGATGGGGTGTGGGCGCCTCCTGTTTTCACCGTCCGATATGCGCGGAAAACGTAGAAGCAGAAAACCGCACGTCCCGTCGGCGCGGAGCACCAGAAGGTGGATAAAAGAAAAAGGGCCGCCTTGCGGGCGGCCCTTTTTTTTGACGCTCGGTTCCCGCCGCTATTCCGCGGCGGGCGGCGGCGCTTCCAGCGCGGCAACCGGCTCAGTGACCGCATTCTCCGCCTGGATGGCGCGGTCGCGTTCCGTCGCGATATGGCGCAGACGCGCGATGGCGCCGCCCGTACCGGCCGGAATGAGACGGCCCACGATCACGTTTTCCTTCAGGCCTTCCAGCATGTCCACCTTGCCGTTGACCGCCGCGTCGGTGAGGACGCGCGTGGTTTCCTGGAAGGAGGCGGCCGAGAAGACCGAACGGGTCTGCAAGCTGGCCTTGGTGATGCCCAGCAGGATGGCGCGGCCTTCGGCGGGCTTGTGCCCGTGATCGGCGGCCTTCTTGTTGGCTTCCTCCAGCTCGGCCTGATCGACATGCTCACCGGCGATCAGCGTGGTTTCGCCGCCTTCGGTGATTTCAAGCTTCTGCATCATCTGGCGGCAGATGACTTCGATATGCTTGTCGTTGATCTTCACGCCCTGCAGGCGATAGACGTCCTGGATTTCCTTGACCAGATAGATCGCCAGTTCTTCCATGCCCTTGATGCGCAGGATGTCATGCGGCGAGGGATTGCCTTCGACGATATAGTCGCCCTTCTCCACATAATCGCCTTCGCGCACGCTGATATGGCGGCCCTTGGGGATCAGGTATTCGGTCGGCTCCAGCTTGTCCGACTTCGGCTTGACGATGACGCGGCGCTTGTTCTTGTAGTCCTTGCCGAACTCCACGAAACCGTCGGTTTCGGCCAGCACGGCCGCTTCCTTGGGCTTGCGGGCCTCGAACAGTTCCGCCACGCGCGGCAGGCCGCCCGTAATGTCGCGGGTCTTGGCACCTTCGGTCGGAATACGGGCCAGAACGTCGCCCGCCCGCACCGTGCCGCCGTCTTCCACCGACAGGATGGCGTCGGGCGAAATCGCATAGCGCGCTTCGCCGCCGCCGGGCAGCTGCACCGGCTTGCCCTTCTTGTCGAGGATGAGGATGGCGGGCCGCAGTTCGGGCGCGTTCTTGGCGCCCGTGCCACGGCTGTCCATCACCACCTTGCTGGAAACGCCGGTCTTTTCGTCGGCCACTTCGCGGACGGAAACGCCGAACACCAGGTCTTCATACTTCGCCGTGCCTTCGACATCGGTGAGGACCGGAAGCGCGTTGGGGTTCCATTCCGCCAGGCGGTCGCCGCGCTTGACGGTCGCGCCCTCGTCCACCTTCAGGCGCGCGCCATAGGTGATGCGATAGGTGGCGCGTTCCTGGCCCTTGTTGTCGGTAATGACGATCTGCATGTTGCGCGACATCGCGATCAGTTCGCCGTCGCTGTTCTTCACGACGCTGCGATTGTTGATCTTGATCTTGCCGTCATACGACGCCTCGATCTTGGACGAGCCGGCAACCTGCGCGGCGCCGCCGATATGGAAGGTGCGCATGGTAAGCTGGGTGCCCGGTTCGCCGATGGACTGGGCGGCGATCACGCCGACAGCCTCGCCGATATTCACCGAGGTACCCCGCGCCAGGTCGCGGCCATAGCACTTGCCGCAGACGCCTTCCGGCAGTTCGCAGGTCAGCACCGAACGGACGCGCACCTTCTGGACGTTCGCGGCCTCGACCTTCTCGGCCAGGTCTTCGGTCACTTCCTTGTTGCGCTTGATGATGATCTCGCCCGTATCGGGGTGCTTCACATCTTCCGCCGTGGTGCGGCCAAGGATGCGCTCGGTGAGCGAGGCCACGACCTGGCCACCATCGATTTCCGCCTGGACCGTGACGCCACGCTTGGTGCCGCAGTCTTCCGAGGTGATGATGCAGTCGTTCGCCACGTCCACCAGGCGGCGGGTCAGGTAGCCCGAATTCGCCGTCTTGAGCGCGGTATCGGCCAAGCCCTTGCGGGCGCCGTGGGTGGAGTTGAAATACTCCAGCACGGTCAGGCCTTCCTTGAAGTTCGACAGGATGGGCGTTTCGATGATCGAGCCGTCGGGACGGGCCATCAGGCCGCGCATGCCGGCGAGCTGCTTCATCTGCTGCGGCGAACCGCGGGCGCCCGAATGGCTCATCATGTAGATGGAGTTCATCTCCATGACGCGGCCGGTTTCCCGGTCGATCTTCGGCTCGGAGATTTCCTTCATCATTTCGGCCGCGACCATGTCGGTGCACTTGGACCAGGTGTCCACGACCAGGTTGTACTTCTCCTTGTCGGTGGTCAGGCCGTCCTGATACTGCTGCTCGTATTCGCGCACCTTGTGGCGGGTCTCGTCGATCAGCTTGGTCTTGCTGTCGGGCACGACCATGTCGTCCTTGCCGAACGAGATGCCCGCCTTGCAGGCTTCGCGGAAGCCCAGCGCCATCAGCGCATCGGCGAACAGCACCGTCTCCTTCTGGCCGCAATGACGATAGACCTCGTCGATCAGCTGGCTGATTTCCTGCTTGCGCAGCAGGCGGTTCACCAGTTCAAACGGGATCTTGGGATTGCGCGGCAGGATGTCGGCGATCAGCATGCGGCCCGGCGTGGATTCCACGCGGCGGGTGATGGGCTTGCCTTCGGCGTCCACCGTCTTGTAGCGCGCCTTGATGCGGGCGTGCAGCGTGACGGTCTTGGCGAACAGCGCCTGCTCGATCTCGGCCAGGTCGGTATAGAAGCCCTGGACCGGCATCTTGGTCTTGGGATCTTCCTTGTACTCGCCCGGCTCGCCGGGACGTTCCTGGGTCAGGTAGTAGAGGCCCAGAACGATGTCCTGCGTCGGCACGATGATCGGCTTGCCGTTGGCGGGCGACAGGATGTTGTTGGTGGACATCATCAGCACGCGCGCTTCCAGCTGCGCTTCCAGCGACAGCGGAACGTGCACGGCCATCTGGTCGCCGTCGAAGTCGGCGTTGAAGGCGGTGCAGACCAGCGGATGCAGCTGGATCGCCTTGCCTTCGATCAGCACCGGCTCGAACGCCTGGATGCCAAGGCGATGCAGCGTGGGCGCGCGGTTGAGCAGGATGGGATGCTCGCGGATCACCTCTTCCAGGATGTCCCAGACTTCGGGGCGTTCCTTTTCGACCAGCTTCTTGGACTGCTTGACGGTCTGGCTGAAGCCCTTGGCTTCCAGGCGCGCATAGATGAAGGGCTTGAACAGTTCCAGCGCCATCTTCTTGGGCAGGCCGCACTGGTGCAGCTTGAGTTCCGGACCGACCACGATGACCGAACGGCCGGAATAGTCGACGCGCTTGCCCAGCAGGTTCTGGCGGAAGCGGCCCTGCTTGCCCTTCAGCATGTCGGCCAGCGACTTCAGCGGGCGCTTGTTGGCGCCGGTGATGACGCGGCCACGGCGGCCATTGTCGAACAGGGCGTCC
>DASTMN010000048.1:0-26681 GCA_035714165.1 Rhizomicrobium sp. | reverse complement strand
ATTGTCGTTGGTGTTGGTGCCCGTGACGTTGCCGTTGGTGGCGCTGCCGCCAGTCGCATTGCCACCTTGGCCACCGAAACCGGTGCCGCCCGTGGCGCTGCTGTCGCCGCCCGTCAGCGTGTTGTCGCCGGTGCGGGTGCGCTGGTCCTGGGCGTTGGTCTGGTCGCCGCCGGTCAGCGTGACCGGGCCGGTGCTGCCGCCGGTCGCGCTGGTGTCGCCGACGCTGCCGCCGAAGCCGCCCGCGCCGCCCTGACCGCTGCCGGCAGCGGTGATCGCGGGCGTGAAGGTCAGCGTGGGGTTGAAGGTCGGATTGGCCGTCGAGCTGCCGCCCGCGCCGCCAAGGCCATTGCCCGTGCCGCCGGTGGCGGTGTTGGTGGCGTTGCCGCCATTGCCCGTGCCGCCGGTCGCGCTGCCGCCGCGGCCGCCCTGCGCGGTGCTGGTCGCCGCCTGGGTCTGGTCGCCATTGCTGGCGCGCGCGCTGTTGTCATTCTCGTTGTCCGACGAGGAGGAATTGTCCAGCGTCAGGTTCAGGGTCGGCATCGTGCCGCCGCCGCCCGGCGTGGTGCCGCCGCCGATGACGAACACGGTGGAGGTGCCGCCCGCGCCGCCTTCACCGCCCGTGGCGTTGTTGGTCGGATTGGCGGTGAAGGACGGATTCGCCGTGAAGGACGGGTTGGCCGTCTGGTTCTGGCGAACGTCGTTATTGTTGGCCTGGTCGTTGTTGTTGGTCTGCGCCGCGGTCTGGGCGTTGGCGTTGGTGGCGTTGGAATCGCCGCCCGTACCCGTACCCGTACCCGTGCCGGTCGCGGTATTGTCGCCGGTGGTGATGTTGATGGACGGCGTGTTGCCGCCATTGCCGCCGCCGGGCGTGCCCAGCAGGACCACCGAGGAGGTGCTGGTGGGATTGGCGGTGGAGCTGCCGCCCGCGCCGCCGGTGGCGTTGCCGCCCTGGCCGCCATTGCCGCCATAGCCGTAGCCATAGCCGCCCGCGCCGCCCAGGCCCGTGCCGCCCGTGGCGGCACCGCCGGTGGCGGTGTTGGTCGGATTGGCGGTCTGCGTCTGGGTCGGATTGGCCGTGAAGCTATTGCCGCCGCTGTTGCCGCCGCGCGAGGTGTTGTCGTTCTCGTTTTCGATGTCGTTGGTGTTGCTGCCGCCCGTGCCCGTGCCCGTGCCCGTGCCCGTGCCGCCGGTGCCGGTACCGCCGGTGGCATTGCCGAAATTGTCCAGCGACAGGTTGATATTGGGGGTGTTGCCGCCACCCGGCGTGGTGCCGCCGCCGATGACGAACACGGTGGAGCTGCCGCCTTCGCCGCCCTGACCGCCATAGCCACCCTGGCCGCCATTGGCGGTGTTGGTGTTGTTGGGGTTGAAGGTCGGATTGAAGGTGTTGGTCGGCGCGTTGGTGTTGGTGCCGGTGACCGTGCCCGTCTGGGTCTGGTCCTGATCCTGCGTCTGGTTGCTGGTGGCGGTGGTGTCGCCCACGGTCGAGGTGCCGCCCGTGCCGTTGCCGATCACGGTCAGCGAGATGGACGGGGTGGTGCCGCCAGGCGTGGTGGTGCCGCCATTGTTGGTGTTGTTGTTGGTGACGTTGCCGCCCGCGCCGCCATAGCCATAGCCATAGCCGTTGCCGCCATTGGCGGTGGGGTTGGCCGTGGCGTTGCCGCCGGTGCCGTTGCCGCCGCGCGCGGTGTTGCGGTTGGTCTGGTCCTGGTCGTTGGTCTGGGTGTTGGTGTTGCTGCCGCCGGTGGCGGTGGTGTCGCCGGTCTTATTGGAATTGTTGGCCGAATTGTCCGCCGAATTGTCCACCGACAGGTAGATCGGCGTGCTGGTGGGCGGCGTGTTGCCGCCGCCGGTGCCGCCCAGGTTGAGGACATAGGCCGTGGAGGTGCTGTCGCCGCCCTGCGCGGTCTGCGTCTGGGTCGGGTTGTAGGTGTTGCTCGGCGTGTAGCTGAGGTTCGGACTGTAGGTCGGGGTGAAGGTGTTGGTGTTGACCGGCGTGTTCACGTTGGTCGGCGTGTACACATTGGTCGGCGTATAGGTGTTGGTCGGCGTGTTGGTCGCCGTGCTGGTCTGGGTCTGGGTCTGCGTGCCGCCCTGAGCGGTGCCGCCGACGACCGTGCTGTGGTTGTCGGACGAGGAATTGCCGCCATAGCCATAGCCGCCATAGCCCGTGCCGCCGCCGCCGATGCCGCCGGCGCCGCCCTGGCCGCCCGCGCCGCCGGTGGCCGAAGCGGTGTTGGTGCCGCCGGTGCCCGTGCCGCCCCGGCCGCCTTCGGCGTTGGAGTAGCTGGAATTGTCGTTGTTGTTGTTGGCCTGGCCACCGGTCGAGGTGACGTCCAGGTCCACATCGCTGGAGCCGCCCGCGCCGCCATAGCCCACACCGCCGCCGCCGCCATAACCGACGCCGCCTTCCGAGCTGGAGGTGGAGTTGCCGCCTTGCGCGCCGATCACGGTGATGTTGGTCACCGGATTCGCGGTGGCGGTGCCGCCCTGCGAGGTGTTGTTGTTGCTGTTCGAGTTCTTGATCGTGGAATTCAGTTCCGCGATCGCCGCCGCCAGCGCCATGGCGGCCGCGTCCGACGACGAGTAGTTGTTGTTCGTCGTGTTGTTCGTGTTGTTGTTGTTATTGTTGTTGTTGTTATTGTTGTTGTTGTTGTTGTTATTGTTATTGTTATTGTTGTTATTGTTATTGTTGTTATTGTTATTGTTGTTATTGTTGTTGTTGTTATTGTTGCCGCCGCCACCGTGGCCGTTTCCACCGCCATGGCCGTTGCTGCCGCCGTAATTCCAGACGTTGCTCTTCTCGATATTGATGCTCTTGTTGATCTCGATCTTCTTCGAGGCGTCGATGTATTTCGAATTGTCGATATACTTCGAGTTGTCGATGTTCTTGGTGATCGTGATCGGCTTGTTGATCGTCACCGGCTTGTAGATATCCACCGACTTGTCGATGTTGATGTTCTTCGACGCATCGATGTTGTTGGTGATGGTGACGGGCTTGTAGATGTTGACGTTCTTGGACGCGTCAATGTTTTTCGTGATGTTGATGTTCTTGGAATTATCAATGTTGTTGGTGACATTGATATTCTTGGAATTGTCGATGTTCTTGGTGAAATTGTAGGTCTTGTCGATATCGATCCGCTTGGAATTGTCGATATTCTTGGTGAAGTTGTTCGTGACGTTGTTGGTGACGTCGATCGGCTTGCCGCCGCCCTGGCCGCCCCAGCCCTTGTCGCCGCCATGATTGCCGCTGCTCTGGCCACCCTTCTGGCCGCCGAAACCGACAAAGCGGTCGCCGCCGCTCACATCGATCTTGCGGCCGGAGTCGCTGCCGCGATTGGCGGAAAAGCCCTGGAAGCGCGCGCCGTTGTCGGCGTCGATGTTGCGTGTGCTGTCGGCATTGCCGCGATTGGCGGCAAAGCCCTGGAAGCGGGCTGAACCGCCTTCCAGGTCGATCTTGCGCGACGTCTCGAAGCCCGCGGTGCGGCCCGCGCCGAAGCCCTGGAAGCGGTTGCCGCTGCTCGCATCGATCCGGCTGCCGTCCTGCTGGGCGCCGAAGCGCTGAAAGCCGCCATTGCTGCTGGCGTCAATCTGGCGGCCGCCGTCGAAACCGGCGGTGCGTTCGCTGCGGTTGCCGCCGAAGCCCTGGAAGCGCGAGCCGCTGTTGGCGTCGATCCGCCCGCCATTCTGCTGGCCGTCGTTTGCGCCAGCGGTGCGTTCGGCGCGATTGCCGCCGAAGCCCTGGAAACGCGAACCGCCATTGGCGTCGATCTTGCCGCCATTCTGCTGGCCGCCTTCAAATCCGGCGGTGCGTTCAGTGCGATTGCCGCCGAAGCCCTGGAAGCGCGAACCGCCATTGGCGTCGATCTTGCCGCCATTCTGCTGGCCGCCGTCGAAGCCGGCGGTGCGTTCGGTGCGATTGCCGCCAAAGCCCTGGAAGCGCGAACCGCCATTGGCGTCGATCCGGCTGCCATTCTGCTGGCCGCCAAAGCCCTGGAAACGGTTGCTGCCCGCACCGCTGTCCACGTCGATCCTGCGGTTGCCGCCGTCGAAACCGGCGGTGCGCTCGCTGCGGTTGCCGCCAAAACCCTGGAAGCGGTTGCCACCCGCATTGGTGTCCACATCCAGCTTGCGCGAACCCATGCGCGCCGAATTGTCCACATTGACGCGCTCGCCGCCGCCGATGCGGCGCGACGCGCCGGCCGAGGCGCCGGTATCCACATCCAGCTTGCGCGAATTGTCGAAGCCCCCGGCGGCATTGCCGCCGCCGAAGACGTTCAGCGGACGGCTACCGCCGAAATTGCGGTTGCCCGCATCGTTGCCGCGATTGCCGGTGTCCACGTTCAGGCGCTGCGACAGGCCCGCATCGTTGCCGCCTTCGCGGCCCGTGGTCACGTTCAGGGGGCGGTCGCTGCCGAAGTTGCGGCCGCCGAAGCTGCGCTCGCCGGTGTTGATGTTGCGATTGCCGCCGTCGAAGCTGCGGTTGGCGGCGCCATCAAAACGGTTGCCGGCATCCACGTTGAGGCGGTCGGCGCCGCCGAAATTGCGGTTGCCGCTGAAGTTCGTGCCCGCCGTCACATTTCCCGCGATGTTGGAACGGAACGCGCTGGTATTGGCGTTCACGCCCGGCACGTTCATCTGGCGGATGTTCATGTTGGTGCCGACACCCGGCACGCCCTGGCAGGCCAGGTTGGAAAGGCCCATGCCCTTGCCGAAGGTCTCGCCCCAGTTGCCCGGCTGGCTCACGCCATCGGTCTGCGCCATCGCCGGTCCGGCCATCATGGTGCCGGACGCCAGCGCGGAGGTGAGGTACATCAGGTGCTTGAGCGACATAATTGCAGTTCCTTCGCCATCAGGGGCAATGAATGGTCGAACCCGACCCTTCACGATCCATGCCAGCTAGGGAGCCCCCACATTCCGGCCTTGCCCCAAAATGGGACTGCGCCATTGTTGGCGGACAGTGTGCGGCTCAACCCATAAAAATCCGGTAATCACGGAAACCAAAAACCGCCGATATTTGCGCCAAATCGGGAAAGCCCGACGAATTATGGCCGCGGCGTTACGGGCTTAACGCTTCATTAAAGCCGTGAAATCCAGCGCGCCACGCGCTTTGCGGGCCGTTGGCATGGCTTTCGCTCAATCCCCCAACATGAGGGCTGCGGACGTTCCGAACTGAAGCATGCACCGGTCATCAAAGGATTAAACGGGGCCATGAAGCACAAAAACTCGCATCTGCTGGTGGGATACTGGAGCCGCCTTCGCAAGGGCCGTGACGTTCCCGACCAGACGGACATTGATCCGCGCGCCATCAAGCGGCTGTTGTCCTATACCTTTATCCTGGATTGCGAGAATCCGGCGCGTCCTGTTTACCGCCTTGCCGGCACCGCGCTGTGCGAGCGTTTCGGCTTTGAACTCAAGGGCACCAGCTTCCTGGGCCATTGGGAATCCCAGTCCGGCATGTCGCTGGCGTCGCTGCTGCGACAGTCCCTGGCGCTGTGCCAGCCGGTCTGCCTGTCCTCGATCGCGGCCACCGCCGACAACGGCATGGTGGAACTGGAAACCATCCTGACGCCGGTATCCTTCAACGGCGCCGCGCCGACGCGCTTTTTCGGCATGGTGCAGATGCTGAGCGACCCGACGCCCCTTCTGGGCCGCTCCATCGCCTATGAACGGCTGGTGGGATCGCAGTTGATCCAGGAAGACGAACCTTTCAGCGGCCAGGACCACGACCAGAACCAGCCGCCGCCCCCGCCGCCGCCGCCTTCGCTGCGCGCCCATCCCCGCGCGCCCTATCTGCGGCTTGTGTCATCCCAGGACAGCCCGGCCTTCCTGCATTTCGGATCCGGCGACCTGTTGCAGAAAATGTTCGACATCGTGCACCGCTGGCGCGCGGCCAACAGCGAGGATTATTCGAAGTTTATCTAGAAATTCGCAGGAAAATCAGTTGCGCGGCGGCGTCCGGGTGACGTCCTGGCGCTGCTGCGTCTGGCTCTTGCTCAGCGGGTCGTCCACCGGGTCGGCATGCAGGATATTGCGGTCCAGGCGGATCGCATTGTCCTTTTGGCGCAGATAGTCGATTTCATACTGTTCCACTTTGGCGCGGTGGGCCTCGAAGACCTGTACATCTTCGGGAAGCCGCCGGTCGCAGCGTTCGACCGGCAGCCTGGCGTCTTCCTGACACCACAGGTCGAAATTCATGCTCTGCACCCGGTAATTGCCGTATTGCGCCAGGGCAGGCAGCGGCGCGGCAAGCGCGGCGGCAAGGGCGGAGGCGATCACAAGGGCGGGCAGACGGGTGTGGAGAGCGGCTTTCATGGCGCGAGACACTATCCCCTTTGCCGCCGCCTGGACAGCCGTGCCGCAGATGGCGGCAAAGAAAAAGCCCCGTATCCGTGCGGATACGGGGCCTTATGGCGTTGAACGGCTTACGGCTGCAGCGTGATGACGGTGCGCCGGTTCTGCGCTTCCTTCACATTGTCGCCGGTCTGGACGGCCAGGTCGGTCTCACCCACGCCGCTGGCGCGGATGGCGGCGCGGCGCGCGCCCATCTGGACCAGCGCCTCGACCACCACATTGGCGCGGCGCACCGACAGGGCCTGGTTGTATTCCGCCGAACCCGACGTGTCGGTATGGCCGACGATGACGATGTTGGACTGGCCGCCGCTGCGGGCGGTGGCGATCACCTGATCCAGCACCTTGAGCTGCTCGGCCTTCAGCGTCCAGGAATCGAAGTCGAAATAGACGGTGAAGTCGTTGCTGGGCGCGGGCGCCGGAGCCGGGGCGACCGGTGCGGGCGGCGGCGGCGGCGGCGCGGGACGGGCGGCGGTTTCCAGCCGGACCAGCGAGCCGTCCAGCGCGCTCTTGCACGCCTGGGCGGCGGCCATGGCGCTGGGCACCCGGCCGTAAAGCTGCCAGCAGTCGAAATCGGCCTGGGCGCGGGCGGCCTGTTCGGGGAACTGGTCCTTGCCGGCCGCGATGGCGCGTTCCAGGCGGGGGCGCAGGGTGGAGGACAGCGCGTCGGTGGAGGCTTCCAGCTCAGGCTCGGTCCCGGCTTCGGCCATTTCCGCCTTGGCGGTAAAGGCCTTGGCCAGCAGGTCGTTGCTGGTATCGCTGCTGGAGAAGGGATCCAGCGAATCCCAGAAGGACGCGCTTTCGGCCGGATCGGCGGGCAGGGCTTCGGCCTGGCTGGCCAGTTCGGAGTAATTGCGCTGCAACGCCTGGGTAAAGGGTGTGCCGCCGGCGAAGTCGGAATCACCGCTGGCGCAGGCGGTCAGGCTCAGGGCCAGCGCCGCGGCGGCGGCAAGCGAAAGCAGGCGGCGGCCATTGCCGCGGAATTCGGCCGGAAAAAGCATGTCTTCAGTCCCCGATGGCGGCTCGATCCGTGGAGGGCCCCAGCCCATAAATCGCCGCGAAAAATGCAGGAACCCGTATAGCGCGGGGGACGGACCCGAAAAAGGCCTCTAGGCGGTATTTCAGAAGCCAAAAGGGCCGCATACGGGCCTTTTGCGCTGCGAAAAGCCCGGAAAATGGCGCAACTGGTTGATTGCAGGAGCCGGGAGTAACCTGTTGTTGATCCTGCCACTGATAGGAAGGGCGGGATTTACAAGATTGGGGGCAGGCCCATGCAGGGCTTGGCAATGGCCATGAAGGACGCCGATCCGGTGGTCGCCAAAGCGAACGCCGAGCGCCGGCGTTTCCGTCGCGTCAGGGTGGACCTGCCGGGACGGCTGTTCCTGCCCGCCGACAGCCGCGAGGCGCGCTGCACTGTGGCCGACCTGTCGCCCGGCGGCGCGGCCATCACCAGCGACCTGGTGCCGGAGCTGGGCGCGGCCGTGGTGCTGTATGTGGACGGTTTCGGTCGTTTCGAGGGCACGGTGGCCCGCCAGAACGGTTACGGCTTCGGCCTCGCCTTTGTCTGCACGCCGTCCAAGCGCGAGCGTACCGCCGAACAGCTGACGCTGTTCCTCAACAAGGCGCTGGTGGACGACAGCGTGCTGCGCCGCCATGAGCGGTCCAGCCAGAAGGGCTTCGCCAAATTCACCCGCGCCGACGGCCAGATCGTGCATTGCGAGGTGATGGACATTTCGGTGGGCGGCGTCTCGCTCAAGACCGACATCAAGCCGCCGATCGGCGAGTTCGTGCTGATCGCCCAGATCGCGGGCCGCATCGCGCGCCATCACGGCGATGGCGTCGGCATCGAGTTCGTGGGCCAGGAAAAATCCGTGGCCGAGTCCGGGCATGCCATCAACCTGGTGCGGAGCTAGCGCCCGCCAGCATCCAGACGGCCATCGCCACCATCATCAGGTTTTCGGTCAGCGAGACGAAACCCAGCGGCACATTGCTGTCGCCGCCGACACAGGCGCACTTGATCTCCCGCTTCTGCACATAGACGGCATAAAAGACCGAGACTGCGCCCACCGTGCCGATGAACAGCGCCAGGGGTGCCGCCAGCCAGGTCAGCGCGCCCGCCACCATCAACACACCCGCCAGCGCTTCGGCGAAGGGATAGATATAGCCGTAGGGCACCCAGCGCCGCGCCAGCAGGTCATAGCCCAGGAACATGGTGGAAAAACTTTCCAGGTCGCGCAGCTTCTGGATCGCCAGCACGCACATGCTGAATGCGATGAACCATTCCGCCGCATGGATCGTCAGGGGCGTGCCGAAGGCGGCCTGGCTGGCGGCCAGCGCCATCAGCGCGGTCATGGCGAAGATCGCCAGCACCGGGACATAGGTGGGGGCCTTGGGATCGCGGACGGATAATCCAAAATGACGCCGCAAATCTTCATAACCGCCGATCCGCAGGCCGTTGATGATGACCTGGGGCGTCGTCTTGACGTCATAGCGCGCCTTGAGCGCGGCATTCTCCTCCGGCGTGCGCAGCCAGCGATCGTCCACCCGGTAGCCCTTGCGCGCCAGCAGCCATTTGGCCTTCAGGCCCCAGGGACAGACATGCTTGTCCATCACGATGCGATAGAGGATGGCGTCCTTGCCGGCGTTCATGTCCTGCTCCCATCGGTCAGTCGCCGAACTCTACCAGATAACCCGCCACGCCTTCGTCGGGTTCACCCGTGCCCAGCGAGGTGCTGAATTGCGGCAGGCGATAGGAAAACAGCGTGACGCAGCAAACCTTGGCCGCGTCCCAAGGGCCGCCATGCTGGAAAGCGGTGAACATCCAGTTGGCATAGAGGCCATTCTGCGCTGCGCCTTTCTGGTCGCCGGTCCAGAAAAGCTGTCCCTTGCCGCCGTCCATCGCGCCTTCCGGCCCCGTGACCCAGCGCCATTCGCCCCGCGCGGTCTGCCGCCCGCCCAGATAGGTGACGTCGCTGCGCGCGCCGCGGAAGACCTTGTCCAGAACGAAGCGGAACTCGGCCTCGCTGCCGATGGTGGCCAGATAGCCGCGCCTGCCCTGGTGGGTCATTCCGGCGGCAGCAGCGCGGGCGGCGTCCCAGGTGATGTTGGGCGCGGCGACATAGCGATAGGCGTGACCGCCCGGCGCAGCCACCACGCCAGTGCTGCCGACCTCCGGGAAGCCGGGAAATGGTGGTGCGGGCGCGGGCGTTCTGAGGATATAGACATAGGTCAGCCAGATCACGGCTCCGGCCGCCACCAGCCAGAGCAGCAGCACAAACCATCCCATCCGTGTACGGACAAGTTCCATGTGACCCCCGGCGCCCTGTCTTGGCGGGCGCGGCATCAGAGCATGGTCCGGCGACGCCCGCCAGAGCCGCCGCTTCTCAGCGCAGGCTCTGGATCTGGCTGCTGGCCAGCATCAGCTTGGCGACGCTGAGATCGCCGCTGCCTTCCAGCGTGGCCAGGAAAGCGCGGGTGCGGTCCAGCGCATCGGCATGGGCGGTCGCCCAGTCGGCGGTGTTGCCGCCTTCGGCCAGCAGGCGGCCCGCGATGCTGCGCTGGGCCGCCGCCAAGTCTTCCCACAACCGCCGCAGCGCCAGCCGGTCCCAATGGTCGGGCGGCAGCAGCCGGCCCGCCAGGGCGCGCAGCCGGTCCAGTCCCAGCGTTTCGCCCAGCGTGAAATAGAGCCTGGTCACATCCGTCATCGCGCGGCCGGATTGCCCGGCCAGCAGGGCGATATCGGGAGCCGCCGCCAGCGCGCCCAGCAGCGCCATGTCGCGCGCCAGGTCATCGGGCACGTCCGCCTGTGCCAGTTCGGCGATGCGGGCCTGTTCCTCCGGCGTCGGCGCATGGTTCTGGCGCAGCGCTTCCACGCCCGCGCGGTACAGCGCGCCGGTCTCCGCGATCGGCGCATCGCCCGGAACATGCGCCAGGAACCAGGGCGTCACCCGGCGGAACTGGTCGGCAATGTCGGCATAGAGGCGGATCTGAATCTGGGCGTTCACCTTGCCGTCCAGCGCATCTATGCGCGCCTTCAGCGCCGACAGGCCGAAGGCATCGTCGGTCAGGACAAAGCCGCGCGTCACGCCCGCGCCGGTGAGGCCCGAAATCTCCCGCATCCGCAGCGCGAAGGCAGGCCCGGCCAGGTTGACCAGCCGGTTGACCAGCACGGTGCTGACGATCTCGCGCTTCAGGCGGTGGCGTTGCGGCTCCTGCGGAAAGGCGGCAACGGCGGCCTGGGGGAAATAGCCCGACAGCAGTCCCGCAAAGGCCGGATCGTCGGGCAGGGGGCTGGCCAGCACATCGGCGTCCAGGTCCAGCTTGGCATAGGCCAGCAGCACCGCCAGTTCGGGCCGCGTCAGGCCCTTGCCGTCATTGGCCAGCGCCTTCATCGCCGCGTCGGAGGGCAGGTATTCCACCGCCCGGTCCAGCTTGCCGCGGCTTTCCAGGTCGCGGATCAGCCGGGCATGGGAGTCCAGGTCGCGCACCCCGGCCTGTTCGGCTACCGACAAAGCAAGGGTCTGGTTGTAATTGTCGGCCAGCACATGGGCGGCCACTTCATCGGTCAGCGAGGCCAGCAGTTCGTTGCGCTGTGCTTCGCTGATCTCGCCGCGCGCCACTGGGCCGCTGAGCAGGATCTTGAGATTGACCTCATGGTCCGAAGTGTCCACGCCCGCCGAATTGTCCACCGCATCGGTGTCGATGCGCGCGCCATGCCGCGCCGCCTCGATGCGCCCCGGCTGCGTCACGCCCAGATTGGCGCCTTCGCCCACCACTTTGGCCCGCACCTGGTTGCCGTTGATGCGGACCGCGTCATTGGCGCGGTCGCCCGCCTCCTGCTGCGTCTGGGTGGAGGCCTTGATATAGGTGCCGATGCCGCCGAACCAGAGCAGGTCGGTCTGGGCCTTGAGCAGTTCGTGGATCAGTTCGGGCGGCGACAGCACATCCTTGTCCGAGCCGATCAATGCCTTCACTTCGGGCGTCAGCGGGATTTCCTTCAGGCTGCGGGCGAAGACACCGCCGCCCGCGCCCAGCAGCGCCTTGTCGTAATCGTCCCAGCTCGAACGGGGCAGGGCGAACAGCCGCCGCCGCTCCGCAAGGCCGGTGGCGGCATCGGCATTGGGGTCCAGGAAGATGTGGCGGTGGTCGAAGGCGGCGACCAGCCGGATATGCTCCGACAACTGCATGCCGTTGCCGAACACGTCGCCCGACATGTCGCCAACGCCGATGACGGTGAAATCCTGCTTTTGGATGTCGGTGCCCAGCTCGCGGAAATGCCGCTTGATGGCTTCCCAGGCGCCGCGCGCGGTGATGCCCATCTTCTTGTGGTCGTAACCGACGCTTCCCCCGGACGCGAAGGCGTCACCCAGCCAGAAGCCGCGTTCCAGCGCGATGGCGTTGGCGGTGTCGGAGAAGCTGGCAGTGCCCTTGTCGGCCGCCACCACCAGATAGGGGTCGTCGCCGTCCGGCCGCAACACGTCCGGCGGCGGCAGGATGCCGCCGGATGGGTCCAGATTGTCAGTGACGTCCAGCAGGGCGTTGATGAAGGTCTTGTAGGCGGCCACGCCCACCGCGGCGGCCTCCTCGCGGGTGGGGTTGACGGGCATGCGCTTGGGATAGAAGCCGCCCTTGGCGCCCACCGGCACGATCACCGCATTCTTGACCTGCTGGGCTTTCACCAGTCCCAGAATCTCGGTGCGGAAATCCTCGCGCCGGTCGGACCAGCGCAGGCCGCCGCGCGCGATCTTGCCGAAGCGCAGATGCACGCCTTCCATGGCGGGGGAATAGACGAAGATCTCGCGCCACGGCCGCGGCGCGGGCAGTTCGTCCAGCCGGGCGGAGTCGAACTTGAAGGCGATGGCGGACTTGCGCGCGCTGGCCGCATCCGTCTGCCAGAAGTTGGTCCGCAGCACCGCATCCACCACATTCCTGAAGCGGCGGATGATGCGGTCGTCGTCCAGGCTGGGCACATCGTGCAGCGCCTGTTCGATCTGCCGCCCGATGGCGGCGATGTTGGCGTCCTTCTCGCGCACCGCGCCGTCCGGCTCGTTGCGGGCATGGAACAGCGCCACCAGAAGGGCGGCGATGTCGGGGTTGCGGACCAGCGCCTGCTGCATATAGGCCAGGCTGAAGCTGAAGGCCGCCTGGCGCAGGAAACCGGCCACCGCCCGCAGGATCACCACGTCGCGCCAGGCCAGCCCGGCCCCGATCACCAGCCGGTTGAAATCGTCGCTCTCGGCATCGCCGCGCAGCACGGCATGGAAGGCGTCTTCCAGCGGCGTCCTGATCTCGTCCAGCCGCACCGCCAGCCCGTCGGCCCGCTCCATGGAAAAGTCCAGGATCGCGGCATCCTGCCGCCAGCCGCCATCGGCATTAAAGGAGACCGGATAGGAATCCTCGGCGATAACCCTCAGGCCCAGATTCTCGAACACCGGCAGCGAGGCCGACAAGGGCAGCACATCGCCCAGCACATAAAGCTTGATATGCAGCGCGGCGCTGGCATCGCCCTCGCGGCGATAGACGCGGGCGCGCACCGTCAGCCCGTCCTGCGCCGCCGCCAGGTCTTCCAGAAGGGTCAGGTCGCGCGCGCCCTCCTGGGCGGGGAAATGATCGCGATAGCCGGTGGAAAAGCGCGGCGCGCGCGCCGCCAGGCGATGGGCGGCATCGCTGCTGCCGGCATGGAAGGCCCTGGCGAAGCCGTCGTCCCAGGTTTCCATCAGGGCGGCGATCTGGCCTTCCAGCGCATGCACGTCCACGCGCGGCAGAGGGCCCGGATTGCGGCCGATGATGAAGTGCAGCCGCACCAGCGGCGTCTCGTCCACCGCCGCGTCATAGGCGCTGGTGCGCCCGTTCAGCGCCCTGGCCAGCAGGGCATGGATGTCGGCGCGCACCTTGGCGTTCACCCGGTCGCGCGGCGCCAGCAGGATGGCCGACACAAAGCGGTCGAAGCGGTCGAAGCGCAGGAACAGGCGCAGGCGCGGCAGGCCGCCCATCCGCAGGATGCCGATGGCGATTTCATGGAGCTGTTCGGTCGAGACCTGGAACAGCTCGTCGCGCGGAAAGGTGTCCAGGATATGGGCCAGCGCCTTGCCGTCATGGCTGGCGGGGTCCAGCCCGGCGCGCGCCATCACCTGGCCGATCTTGCGGCGCAGCAGCGGGATGGCGCGCGGCTGGGCGCTGTAGGCATTGGAGGTGAACAGGCCGACAAAGCGCCGCTCGCCGATGAAGCCGCCGTCGCGGCCGAATGTCTTGACCCCGATATAATCCATATGGGAGCGGCGATGGACCTGGGCGCGGGCATGGCTCTTGGTGACGATCAGCGCCTCGGGCGAATCCAGCCAGGCGCGCACCTCGGCGCTCAGGCCCTGCCGCTCGCCTGCGGCGATCACGCGGGCTTCCTCGTCGGCCAGGATGCCCAGTCCGCTGCCGCTCACCGGCTCCAGCCGGCCATGCGCCCCGTCCGCAGCCAGCACATAGTCGCGCGCGCCCAGGAAGGTGAAATGGTTGTCGCCCAGCCAGTCCAGGAAGGCGAGGTCTTCCTCGATATCGCCATTGGCGGGTGGATGCGCCGCCAGGTCCTCGCGCGCATCCCGCATGCGGTTCAGCATGTCGCGCCAGTCGCGCACCGCCATCGCGCCCTGCAGGAAGGCGTCGCGGAGGGATTCGCTGATCTGCCTGCGGGTTTCCTCCGGCAGCACATCGCAGACCAGCGCGATGATCGAGGTGCGGACCCCGTTCAGGGTGACGATGGGATGCAGCGCGGCGCGGATGCGCGCCCCACCGGCATTGGCCGCCGCCAGCGCGGAATCGAACAGGAAGGGCCGGTCATCATTGATGCCGACCAGGACGGTCTCCTGCGTGTCGTCCAGCAGCGCCACGCGCACCGCGCCCTTCTGGCGCTTCTGCGCTTCATCCCACAGGGCCTTGGCCAAGGCGGCCAGCCGCCGCGCATCGGTCCGCAGCACATCGTCGGGCACCGCCCCGGCATAGAGGGCGTCGAAAAAGTCCGGCGGCGCGCCATCGCCCAAAAGCGCGCGGGCCTCGGCGATGCGCTGGGCGGCGGCGCGCGCTTCCTCGCTGTCGGTGGAACGGATGGTGGGCTGGGCGGGGCCGGGCGTCTGGGTCATGGGCGCGTGTCTCCCCCGAAAAGCTGGCGCCGGTTTGGGCGCCCGTTTGCATGTCCGGGTCCAGTATAGCCCCGGATGTGACGCGCAGGCGAAATGATGCCTGTTCCTAGTGTTGTTCTGTGTGTTGTTCTGTCGGCGGCAACATGGAGGACAGGACAGGCGGCGGGGCCGCGCGCCGGTTCTGCCAGGCGGGCCGATTTTGCCAGGCGGGCCGATTTTGCCAGGCGGGAAGGACAAGCGCGACGCCGCCCCCGGCCAACACCGCCAGCGCGACCCACAGGGCGGCGGGCCATGCGCCCATCACGGCGGTCCCTGCCGTCAGCAGAACGGCTGGGGTGGTGAAGGCGGCGGCGGCTTTTTCATCCCGCAGGATCAGCGACAGGCCCAGCGTGGGATTCAGGGCAAAGGCGATGGCCGGCAAGGGATGCGGCTGGCCCGGCAGCACCAGGAAGGCGCCCGTTCCCCAGGCCGTCCCCACATATAAGAGAAGAAAGCGCAGGTCCCCCGCCGCTTCCTCCAGCGGCGTGCGGCGCAGGGTACGGGCATGGCCGCGCATATGGCTGCGGATGATGGCGACGATGCCGATCAGCAGCAGGGCGGCCCAGGCGAAATGCGATTTCAGTGTGCCGCCGCCAGTGGCGATGGCCGTCATGCCCACCGCCATCAGCAGCAGGCAGGCCATCGGAGCGCGTGCCAGGAAGCGGCTGGTGCGCCAGTCGCGCCCGGCCTCGTCGCGCAGGCGCGGCAGCCGGGCCAGGGCGTCAAAGGGGATGGGCGGGCGATTTGCGTCCGCCGTGGCGGGCGGAGGATCGAAAACCGGCGCCTGGACGTTCCAGAAGAGCGGACGGGTTTCGCCGAGAGCCATGCTGCGCTCCTGATTTGCCGCTGATTTGTCAGCAAAACCAGCCAAGCCCAACAGTCTTAACAGTGTATTAATAAGAACCCACCTTATGATTCCCCAAGCAGGACAGGAGTGCCGGGCTTGCCGACCATCACCGTCTTCGACCTGGAATTCACCGCCTGGGAATGTTCGATGGCGCGGCACTGGCTTGCGCCGGGGGAATTCAAGGAAGTGGTGCAGATCGGCGCGGTGAAGCTGGATGCCGCCACGCTCGCGCCGCTGGACGAGTTCAACCTGCTGGTGCGCCCGCGCATCAATCCGGTGCTGTCGCCCTATTTCGAAAAGCTCACCGGCATCACCAGCGAACAGGTGGCGTTGCAGGGCGTGGATTTCGCCCAGGCCCATGCCCGGTTCGCGGCCTTCGCGGCGGGCGGCGTGATCTGCGCTTTCGGCCATGACGAATGGGTGCTGGAGGAGAATATCCGGCTATACGGAATCCGGGACGCCGCGCCGCTGCCGCCCTTTCACGACCTGCGCGTCTGGTTCGCCGGGCATGGCATTGATCCGCGCGGCCTGCATTCCTGCGATATCGGGCCGCTGCTGGGCGTGCCGTTCGAGGGCCATGCCCATGACGCGCTCAACGATTCCCGCTCCATCGCGGCGGCGATGGGCGTGATGGCGGCGCGCGGCGCGACGCTGCGCGTAGCCGCCTGACATGCCGGATATGCATGAAGCCGACCGGCTGATCGCGCATCTGGGTTTGCAGCCGCATCCCGAAGGCGGCCATTTCCGCGAGACGTTTCGGGATGCGAATGCGGGCCGCGCCCATTCCACCGCCATCTATTTCCTGCTCAGGCGCGGCGAGGCCTCGCGCTTTCATCGCGTGGACGCCGCCGAGGTCTGGCACTTCTATCGCGGCGCGCCGCTGGAACTGAAGATTGGTGCCGATGTGGTGATCCTGGGACCGGACCTGGAATCCGGGCAGCAGCCGCAGGCGGTGGTGCCACCCGGCGCATGGCAGGCGGCCAGAAGCCTGGGCGATTACACGCTGGTGGGCTGCACGGTCGCGCCGGGCTTTGAATTTTCCACCTTTGAAATGGCGCCGGACGGTTTTTCGCCCTGATCGTAGAACCGTGCGCACGATATTGCAGCGCACAGTGACGCTTTGTCGTTGACGCGCCGCCCGCGCGCCGCGCATCGTCCGGCCAACAGAACCATCGGGGAAACATCCAATGAAAATGAATCTTCTGGCAGGCACCGCCTTGGCGCTGGGCCTGATGACCACCGCCGCACTGTCGCAGGCCGACCGGCTGGCGATCCAGGGCGAACCGGCCCGTGACGGCACGCCCGCCTGGTCGCTCAAGCCGTCCTTTCCCGATCCCACCGGCTTCACCATGGTGGAGGCCGACGGCACCGTGCATGTGGTGCCGCGCGAACAGCGCGCCGCCCTGATGGGCGGCGTGGCGCGCGTGCCCGGCGGCGCGGGCGGGCAGTCCTGCAAGGGCTCGCCGATCTGCGGCCGCAAGGATGGCTATGCACGCAGCGCCCTGGCGCGGGTCAATTACGACCAGACGATGGGCTACAAATTCTCCTATCCCTATGTGGTGCCCAAGGGCATCGGCGGCGTGCCCGCCGTGGCGATGGATTCCAAGGGCAACCTGTGGGTCTTCAAGCGTTCGCCCGCCGGCGTCACCCAGCTGATGAAGTTCGACGCCAACCACAAACTGATCCTGGAAGTGCCCGAAAGCGTGATCGGCCATCAGGACAAGGCGCACGGCATGGCGGTGGACGCCCAGGACAATGTCTGGATCACCGACAATGGCCGCGCCACGGTGATGAAGCTGTCACCCGAAGGCAAGCTGCTCCTGACCCTGGGCACGGCGGGCAAGCCCGGCGACTGGGTCGAGGACAAGGGTCAGCGCCTGTTGTGGCAGCCGGTGATGGTGGCTTTCGGACCCAAGGGCGAGGTCTATATCGGCGAGGGCCATGCCAATGAGAGCCCCAACGATGTCGATGGTCCCGACGCCTGGAACCGGGAAGGCGTGGCGCGGGTCGTCCAGGTGACGTCCGACGGCAAGTTCGTGCGCCAGTGGTTCGGCAACGAAGTGGGCCAGGGCAAGTTCAACGACGTGCACGGCCTGGCGGTGGATCCCACCAATGGCGATGTCTGGATCGGCGACCGCGAACAGTATCGCATCGTGATCTATACCGCCGACGGCCGCTTCAAGAAGACCTTGCAGACCCGGAATCTGGTCTGCGCCCTGAACTTCGACCGCGACGGCAATCCCTGGATGGCGTCGGGCCAGGACGGCCAGTTCCTCAAGCTCAACCGCGACGGCAAGGTACTGGGCGCGGTGGGCAACGGCATGGGTGTCGGCCACGGCCAGTTCACCGAGGCCAGCTACTGGGCCTTCGACCGGAACAACAACCTGATCGCGGGTGATACCAGCGTCGGCCGCGTGACGGTCATGAAGAAGTGACCCCCCTCTGTCGCAACTCGGTCCGCTTCGCGGACCCATCGTTGCGACATCTCTCCCCTCCGATGGCTTCGCCATGAGGGGGGAGTTATTCGGTGTGTGTTGAAGCAAAGCAAAAGGCGCCTCCTTGGGGGGCGCCTTTTTTTGTTGCGCACGCCGAGCACGCAAGCGGAAGCTGAAACCGGAGGGGTTCAAACTTACTTCGTCGCCACATCCTTGGCGGAGGTGGCCAGCAGCCTGCTCAGCTCCTGCTGGATGGTGAGCGAGGACGCCCGCCCCTCCGGCCCGTCGCCCGGCACGAAACTGACCAGCAGGGTCTGGCCCGCCAGCGTGATGGTGGGCTTGCCGCCCGCGGCGATCTTCACGGCATTGACGCGCTTGGCCAGCGCCTGGCGCGCGCCGGGCATGGCCAGATAGCGCTCGATCCCCAGCCCGGCACTGACCAGAGCCTCGAAGGCGCGGCCCCGCGTTTCGGGATCGGCGGCCAGCACGCCGGGATCGGCGGCGAATTTCAGGGTGACGCTCTGGGCATAGGCCATGTGGCCCGACTGGTCGCCCAGCGCGGTCTGGATTTCCGCCGCCGAGACGGACAGCGCCTCCGCGGGCGGTGCATCGCCCTGGCGCGTGGCGGGCAGGCCCTGCGGCGCATTCTGGGTGTACAGCGTCAACCCGCCCCAGACCGAAACCCGCAAGGCGGTGGTGCCGGTATCGTATTTGAGCATCTTGGCGCCCAGCGAGCCGCGCCCGGTGGTGAGGACGAAGCTTTCGCCGCCATCCGCGAAGCGCAGCAGATAGCGGTCACGCTTGAGGGCGGTGAGGATAAAGCTGGTATCGCCCGCGCTGTAGAGGCCGGTCTGCACGGCGCCGATCTTTTCGGCGGCCAGGCGCGACGCCATGCTGGGCGGCACGCCCGGCGGCGCATCGGCCTGGGCCTGGGCGGCGCGGGGGAGAAGGACGCAGCAGGCGCCCAGCAGCATCGCGGCCGGAAATTTGAAAACGATTCTCACGCGTCTGTTCTCATGGCGGTCCGGCCCGCCGGGCCGGTTGCGTCACCAGTCCCCGGAAGGATGCGACCCTGCCAGTCCAATAGGGCAATTTTAAGGGGGCGCGACGCCGTCGCGGCTTTCATTTGGGCAGGAATGTGACTAAACGGGACGTCATTCCACACTCGAAAAAGGGCCCTTCCCGTGACGCAGAGCCTGGACAGCTTCAAGTGCCGCAAGACCCTCAAGGTCGGCAGCAAGTCCTATGTCTATTTCAGCCTGACCGCCGCCGAGAAGAACGGCCTGAAGGGCGTTTCAAGGCTGCCCTATTCGATGCGGGTGCTGCTGGAAAACCTCCTGCGCCATGAAGACGGCCAGACCGTCACCAAGGACGACATCAAGGCTGTGGTCGCCTGGCTGAAGAACCGCACCTCCGACCGCGAGATCGCCTTCCGGCCCGCGCGCGTGCTGATGCAGGACCTGACCGGCGTGCCCGCCGTGGTGGACCTGGCGGCGATGCGCGACGCCATGAAGACGCTGGGCGGCAATCCCGAAAAGATCAATCCGCTGGCCGAGGTGGACCTGGTCATTGACCACAGCGTGATGATCGACAATTTCGGCGCGCGGGACTCGTTCAAGAAGAACGTCGCCATCGAATATGAACGCAACCAGGAGCGCTATCAGTTCCTGCGCTGGGGCCAGCAGGCCTTTGCCAATTTCCGCGTCGTGCCGCCGGGCACCGGCATCTGCCACCAGGTCAACCTGGAATACCTGGCCGAGGCGGTGTGGGTGCGCAAGGCCAAGAACCTCAAGACCAAAAAGATGGAAGAGGTCGCCTTCCCCGACACGGTGGTGGGCACCGACAGCCACACCACCATGATCAACGGCCTGGCGGTGCTGGGCTGGGGCGTGGGCGGCATCGAGGCGGAAGCCGCCATGCTGGGCCAGCCCATCTCCATGCTGATCCCGGAAATCATCGGCTTCAAGCTGACCGGCAAGCTGCGCGAGGGCGTCACCGCCACCGACCTGGTGCTGACCGTCACCCAGATGCTCCGCAAGAAGGGCGTGGTGGGCAAGTTCGTGGAGTTCTACGGCCCCGGCCTGGACCAGATGACGCTGGAAGACCGCGCCACCATCGCCAACATGGCGCCCGAATATGGCGCGACCTGCGGCTTCTTCCCGATCGACGCCGAAACGGTGCGCTTCCTCAAGAACACCGCCCGCAAGGCGCCGCGCGTCGCGCTGGTCGAGAAGTATGCCAAGGCCCAGGGCCTGTGGCGCACCGCCAAGTCGCCGGACCCGGTCTTCACCGACACCCTGTCGCTGGACATGACGGCGGTGGAGCCCAGCATGGCCGGCCCCATGCGCCCGCAGGACCGGGTGCCGCTGTCGGGCATCGCGGGCAATTTCGCCGAACACCTGATCACCACCTTCAAGAAGGAAGACGCCGCCAACCGCCGCGCCCGCCTGGAAGGCAGCGAGGCCTCCATCGGTCATGGCGATGTGGTGATCGCCGCGATCACCTCCTGCACCAACACTTCCAATCCCAGCGTGATGATCGGCGCAGGGCTGGTGGCGCAGAAGGCAGTGGCGCGCGGCCTGAAAGTGCGGCCCTGGGTCAAGACCAGCCTGGCGCCCGGCAGCCAGGTGGTGACCGACTATCTGGCCAAGGCCGGACTGGACAAGGCGCTGGACAAGCTGGGCTTCACCCTGGCCGGTTACGGCTGCACCACCTGCATCGGCAATTCCGGCCCGCTGCCCGATCCGGTCGCCAAGGCGATCACCGAGGCCGACCTGGTGGCCGCCGCCGTGATCTCCGGCAACCGCAATTTCGAGGGCCGGGTGCATCCGCAGGTGCGCGCCAACTATCTGGCTTCGCCCATGCTGGTGGTGGCCTATGCCCTGGCCGGTTCGGTCAACCTGGACCTGACCAAGGAGCCGGTGGGCTATGACAAGAACAACGAGCCGGTCTATCTGAAGGAAATCTGGCCCAGCCCGAAGGAAATCGCGGCCGCCATCGCCAAGGCGGTCAAGCCCGCCAGCTTCCGCAAGCGCTATGGCGACGTCTTCAAGGGCGACGCCAACTGGCGCAAGGTCAAGCTGGTCAAGGGCCAGACCTATCAGTGGGACATGGGTTCGACCTATGTGAAGAACCCGCCCTTCTTCGAGGGCATGACCATCCAGCCCGCGCCGGTGGAGGACATCACGGGCGCGCGCGTGCTGGCGGTGTTCGGCGACAGCATCACCACCGACCACATCTCGCCCGCCGGCAACATCAAGGCCAGCTCGCCGGGCGGCATCTATCTGTCCGAGCGGCAGGTGGCGCAGAAGGATTTCAATTCCTATGGCAGCCGCCGCGGCAATTTCGAGCTGATGGAGCGGGGCACCTTCGCCAATATCCGCATCCGCAACGAGATGATGGGCGGGGCCGAGGGCGGCAACACCGTCTATTACGCGGACCCGAACGGGCAGGGCGAGACCATGTCCATCTTCGACGCGGCCCAGCGCTACAAGCAGGACGGCGTTGGCACCATCGTGATCGGCGGCAAGGAATACGGCACCGGCTCCTCCCGTGACTGGGCGGCCAAGGGTCCCAAGCTGCAGGGTGTGCGCGCCGTGATCACCGAAAGCTTCGAGCGCATCCACCGTTCCAACCTGATCGGCATGGGCGTGGCGCCCTTCTGTTTCGAGGCGGGCAAGACGCGCAAGGATTACGGTTTCACCGGCCGCGAGGTGGTGGACATTCCGGGCCTGTCGGGCGAGCTGAAGCCGCGCATGAAGATGCAGGCCAGGGTCACGCGGCCGGACGGCACCAGCTTCGACCTGCCGCTGCACCTGATGATCCTGACGGCGGACGAGGTCGCCTATTACAAGAATGGCGGTATCCTGCCTTACGTCCTGCGCAACCTGCTCGCCGCTTAGGCGCGGTTCTTTTGGGTCGTGAGTTCGTCCCGCCATCGCTCGCGTACGTCTACTACGCGTCGCTTGGCGGTCCTGCTCACGCCCCAAAATTCCTCGCGCCTGGTTGCCGTGGTGGGCGCAAAATGGCGCCCATGGTTGTTGATTCCCTCCTGATTGTTGTTGCCGCCGCCGCGATGCTGGCGGCGGCGATCGCCGCCTGGCTGTGGGCGCGCCGCCTGAAGGCCGATGCGCGGTTGCCGCTGCGTTTCGCCGCCATGCTGTTGACCGCGCCCGCCGCCGCGATCCTGTTCGATCTTGCCGATGCGGTGTTCCTGCTGGTCCTGCCGCTGGCCGCCACCTGCCTGATGCTGGCGGCGCTGGCCCGCTTCGGCCGCCCGCTGAACGGCTTGGCCGCCAGCCTGGCATTGGCATTGGCGCTGGCGGGCGGCCTGGCCGCGCTGTTGGGCGCGCCGGTGATGCTGGCGCTGGTTCCGGCCGTTCTGGCGGCGCTGGCGATTACCGCGGCGGCTATGCACGGCATGGCCGGGATGGCGGTGCTGGCGGGCCTGGCGATGCTGGCCGCGTGCCTGGCCTTTGCCGGTGGTGGCGGATCGCCGGGCGTCCTGCTGTTCAGCGCGGCCGCCCTGCTGGGGCTTGCGCGCGCGCCGTCAGCTTCTGCGGTCGAGCAGCCGCCCGCGCCTCGCCGGCGCGGCATGATAGGCAGCCTGCGCTGATGCAGGCGCACGTCCGTAAGACGGCAGGATCTGGCCCAGCAGCTGCGTCACGAAAGCCGGTGTGAGGCGCGGCGCGTCCCGGAATGGATCAAAGCCCATCGTCTCGTCCTGGCACACAAGTTCCACCCGCAGGTGGGGCGTGGATTTTTCCGGCCGTCGCGCGGTATCGCGTGGGCGTGATCCCAAACCGTTGGATGGACTGATTTTTTCAACCGCGCGCGGCTGCGCGGCGGGGCTTTTGAAGCCTCCGCGGCCAAGGCCGTTCAGGAGCGGTTGCAGGCGCATGCCTGTCTGCAAGGCAAGCGGCGCGCCGCAACCTTCGCATTGCGCTAACCATATGCGCTTACCGCTTTTTTATACCCGCATGGCCATACTCCACCCTGAAAAGGCCGAGAAACGGCCGGGGATTGGCGCCAGACCGGCGCCGGGATTTGGTGGTTGTGTTGAACAGTGCTCTGCAGAAGCGAGACGACGTGGCCCGCCTGGAAACGCTGGACGCCGAAGCGCGCCTGCGTTTTGCCGCTCAGGCGGCGGGGGCCGCATCCTTTGACTGGTCCGTTGCCGACGACGCCATTTTCTGGGATGGCGATCTGAGCATCCTGCCCGCGCATATCGATTTCCGCCGTGGCCGCAGCCTGCTGGACAATATCCCGCCGGTGCAGCGCGCGCCGCTGCTGGCGTTGCTGGAGGGGCGCGGCCTGCAATCCGACAGCTTCCTGCTGGACATCGAGGTGGCCAGCGCGATGGGCGCCGTCGCCTTCACGCTCGCCGGCACCCGCCTGCCCGATGCCGAGGGCCGCACCGCGCGGCTGACCGGGCTGATGCGCGACACCACCGAGCGTTTCCGCGAAGTGCGCCGCCTGACCTATCTGGCGACGCGCGACGAACTCACCGGCCATCTCAACCGCAACGCCCTGCGCGAAGAACTGGCGGGCGCGATCGACAGCGCCAAGGCGGAAAGCCGCAACTGCGCCTTCCTCGTCGCCTCGATCGACCGGTTGGCGATGATCAACGACTCGTTCGGCTTCGATGCCGGTGAGGAAGTGATCATGGGCGTGGGCGAGCGTCTGTCGCGCACCCTGCGCGGCAGCGACATCATCGGCCGCACCGCCGGAAACAAGTTCGGCGTGATCCTGAAGAACTGTTCGGAGCGCGAGATTGCCATCGTAGCCGCGCGCCTGCGCGCCAGCGTGCGCGCCAACGGCATCGAAACCCGCTCCGGCCTGGCTGCCGCCACCTGCAGCGTCGGCGCGGTGTGGCTGCCCCAGGCGGCCTCCACCAGCCAGGAAGCCATGCTGCGCGCCGAGCTGGCGCTCGAGAATGCCCGCGCCAACGGCCGTGACGGCTTTGCGGTCTATGAAGTCTCCCAGCAGCGCGAAAGCGTCCGCCTGCGCCAGATGGGCATCGCGGACGAGGTGGTGCTGGCGCTGAAGGAAAACCGCATCCGCCTGGCCTACCAGCCCATCGTCACCGCCCGGGGCCGCAAGGTCTCGCACTATGAATGCCTGCTGCGGATGGTGCGCCCCGACGGCAGCGTCGCCACCGCCGGGCATTTCGTGCCCGCCACCGAGCAGATGGGCATCGTGCATCTGGTCGACCGTTTCGCGCTGGAGGCCACCGTCAACCAGCTCAGGGCCCATCCGGGCGTGACGCTGGCGGTGAACGTGTCGGGCACCGCCGCCTCCGATCCCGCCTGGCTCCAGGAATTCGTGGATCATGTCCGCCTGCACCAGGCGGTGGCGCCGCGCCTGATCGTGGAACTGACCGAGACCGCCGCCCTGCATCACTTCGAGGAGAATGCCCGTTTCGTCTCGCAGCTGCGCGAGATGGGCGTGCGGGTGGCGATCGACGATTTCGGCGCCGGTTTCACCTCGTTCCGCAACCTGCAGATGCTGCATGTGGACACAGTGAAGATCGACGGCTCCTATGTGAAGGACCTGTCCCAGTCGCCGGAAAACCAGGTCTTCGTGCGGACCCTGGTGGGGCTGGCGCGCAGCTTCGACATCAAGACGGTGGCCGAATGGGTTGGCTCGGACGACGATGCCGCCCTGCTCCAGAATTTCGGCGTGGACTATTTCCAGGGCTTCCATTTCGGCGAGCCGGTGATGAATCCCGCCTGGGATTCCTGACGCCTATTTATTCCAGACATCCACCTTGCTGTTGCCGTCCTTCTCGACGGTGACGGTGAACTTGTGGCGCGGGCCGTCGAAATCCACCAGCCAGCGGTCGTTGATGCGCTGGGTGCGCCCGAAACTCACTTTTCCGCAGCGGTTGTTGCAGAACTTGGCCAGCCGCGCATTGGCGATTCCTTGCGCCTCGCGCGTGGTCATGGGCGCGAAACAGCCACCCAGCAGGCCACAGGACAGGATGATGAGCGCCCCCCTGACGGGGCGGATCACTTGCGCTGGCTCAGTTCGGCGAGCTGGCGGCGCATGGCCTCCATCTCTTCCTTGAGGTCGGCAACCTCGTCATTCTGGGCGGCGGGCTTGGCCTTGGGGCTGTCGCCCTTGGCCGGGGCGCCGGGCACGCCAAAGGGCGTGAACATGGCCATCGCATTTTCGAACAGCTGCAGGTTCTGGCGGGTCATGTTCTCGATCATCTGGTTGCCGCCGCCCAGCGCCTCGGCGATGCGGTCCCGCATGGCGCCCTGGTTCTTGGTGAAGCTTTCCATGCTCATGTCCAGATAGCCCGGCACGAAGGTCTGCAGGCTGTCGCCATAGAAACGGATCAGCTGGCGCAGGAACTTGATCGGCAGCAGCGACTGGCCCTTGGCCTCTTCCTCGAAGATGATCTGGGTGAGGACCGAGCGGGTGATGTCGTCGCCGGTGCGGGCGTCCTGGACCTCAAATTCGGTGCCGTCCTTCACCATGGCGGCCAGGTGATCCAGCGTCACATAGGACGACGTCTGGGTGTTGTAGAGGCGGCGGTTCGCATATTTCTTGATGATGACCGGGCCTTCGCCCTTGGTTTTTTCTTCTGACACGATGACCCCAACCTTACGCTTGGCCCGTTTTCGGGACCGTTCCCCACAAAGGCCAAGGACAGCACCCCGCAGCGCGGGAGTCCAGCCTCATTTAGCAATCGCAGCAAGCAACAAAGTGTCAGTTCCACGGCAAGTTGCTGAAAAACAACAGTGATTTCGCCGCAGTTTACCAATGGCCGCGTTCGCGGCATTTTGCGCGGGGCAATAATATCGGTCAGTTCACGGAGGGTTTCGCCTTGGAAGACATCGTCATCGTTTCGGCGGCGCGTACGCCGGTAGGTTCCTTCAACGGCGCTTTCGCCTCGGTTCCCGCCCACAGGCTGGGCGAGGTTGTGGTCCGGGGCGCGCTGGAACGGGCCAAGGTCGCGCCGGACGAGGTGTCCGAGGTGATCCTGGGCCAGGTGCTGACCGCCGCCCAGGGCCAGAATCCGGCCCGCCAAGCGTCCATCGCGGCGGGCCTGCCCATCGCCACCCCGGCCTGGGGCATCAACATGGTCTGCGGTTCGGGGCTGCGCGCCGTGGCGCTGGGCGTCCAGGCGATCCGCAACGGCGACAGCCGCATCGTGGTGGCGGGCGGCCAGGAATCCATGAGCCTGTCCACCCATGCCGCCTATCTGCGCGCCGGTCAGAAGTTCGGCGACATGCAATTGATCGACACCATGATCCGCGACGGGCTGTGGGACGCCTTCAACGGCTATCACATGGGCGTCACCGCCGAGAATGTCGCCAAACAGTGGGAGATCAGCCGCGAGGAACAGGACCGTTTCGCCGTCGCCAGCCAGAACAAGGCCGAGGCCGCCCGCAAGGCGGGCCGGTTCAGGGACGAGATCGTTCCGGTCACCGTCAAGGGCCGCAAGGGCGACACGGTGGTGGACACCGACGAATATATCCGCGACGGCGCCACCTATGAGGCGATGACCGGCCTCAAGCCCGCCTTCGACAAGCAGGGCACCGTGACGGCGGGCAATGCCTCGGGCCTCAATGACGGCGCCGCCGCGCTGGTGCTGATGCGCGCCACCGACGCCGCCGCCCGTGGCCTGACGCCCCTGGGGCGCATCGCAAGCTGGGCGCAGGCGGGCGTGGACCCCAAGGTGATGGGATCCGGCCCGATCCCGGCCTCGAAGCTGGCGCTGGAAAAGGCAGGCTGGAAGGCCGCCGACCTGGACCTGGTCGAGGCCAACGAGGCCTTTGCCGCCCAGGCCTGCGCCGTGAACAAGGAACTGGGCTGGGACACCGCCAGGGTCAACGTCAATGGCGGGGCCATCGCCATCGGCCATCCCATCGG